>MEMM01000124.1:5721-21299 GCA_001767925.1 Alphaproteobacteria bacterium RIFCSPHIGHO2_12_FULL_63_12 | reverse complement strand
GACTGAAGCGTGCCGAGGGTGCGGCCGACACCGACAACGCTCGCCCCTTCCCGGGCAAACAACGACATGCAGGCCTGTCCGACGCCGCTGCCCGCCCCGGTAATGAGCGCAACCTTCCGATCGACACGTCCCATGCAGAACTCCAATCCGTCTGGAAAAGACGCTATAGGGCAAAATCTTGTCTGACAATATCGTGCAACATCTATTGACAGATTTTCCCTCCGGCCTTAGCGATTCTTCTGTGCTTTTCAGCGCTTTGGAGGCGTCCATGGCCAAGCTTTTTGTCGAGCGGGACCGCTACGACAAGCCACCCGCCAACGCGCTCGTCGAGGCGACCCACGCCCTCGTCCGCAATCTTGTCCGCCGCCGGCTGGAAGAGAGCGGTGGGGACTGGAACGCCTTCGTTTTCGGGGCGTCGAACACCGCCATCACGCAAGCCGATTTCGAGATGATCGAAAAGACCATCCTCGATTCCGGCCATCGCTTCGGCTGGACCGCCATGATCTCGCGGCGTGAGCGCCCGGAAATCTATGTCGCCGACGAGGGCGAGGCCGGGTCATTCAGCATCAATCATCCCGAGGCGGTGATTGCCGCGCCGGACAAGGACGGCCGCGAACAGCGCGGCGTCGGCGATAATGTGACCCGCACGCCGACAAACACGATCGGCGTCGCACGCTACGTGCGGACGACCGAACAGGTCATCGCCTTCATGCGCGATGGTGTCCCCGACGGAACGATCGCCATCATCGACGATTCTGGCGGTACGCTGACCGCGCCGATCATCGACCGGTTCGCCGGCGTCATTTGCGCTGGCGGCACCGTCCGTTCTCATTTGGGAATCCTTGCCCGGGAATACGGCATCCCCTGTCTCATGAACTCGAAAATCAGCGGCATTCTCGACGGCGACCGCATTGAAATTGAAACAACCGCGCTGGCGAAGACCGCCGAGGCTTACCAGCGCGGTGCGGAAATGACGGCCTGCGTCTGGAGGCTTGCGAAATGACCGGCGCACGCCCGACCTATGTGGAACTTCTCGAGACCAACCGCCTTATTCAGGCGTGCGCGGATGAAACGCTGTGGCTCTGCCTCACGCGGACGGTGCAGGGATCGAAACTCTTTCCTGTTTCCCCCTACATGATGCTGTCCTACCTCAACGCATTTTATCGCTACCCTGAATTATTGCGCAAAGTCGAAGCGCGCATGACGGCGGAGGAGATCGGCGATCGCGCCCGCAATATGGGGGCGAAGCTTCAGGCGTCGTCGATCGCCTGGGGCTTGCCGAATTTCTATCTGCTCGGCCGGGAGTGGCTGATCTCGATGGGCATGATCCGCCCGCAGGACGCGCTCGACGACGTTAAAACCGTGATGGATTTCTGGAAGCGTTTCATGCTTTCCTGGCATCGCAATGACGGGCATCTCGACAATTCGAGTTTTGCTCACCGCGCGCAAATCCTCCCCGACCGACGGCTTGAAGTATTCGAGGCGGACCTGCACGCCTGCGCGCCCGGCGACCCGTTGCATGACGCTTCTCACGCATTTTTGGCGACGGTGTCGCAGTACGGGTTTCTGGTTTCATGCGAAAGCCGGATCAGCCTGACCAATCACGGGCCGTATCGGCTTCGCGACAATTCCGAAATGATCGTGCGCGATTTCATGGATTTGTCGGAAACCTCGCTGCCCTGGCTTGATGATGTCGCGAAAGACGTGCCGTTCAATAATCTCACCGTGCCGATGGCGGTGAAGGACTGTCATTTTTATCTCGTCGACGATTGGGGAAGCTTTGAATCGAAGCCCGAATTCACGGCTGAAAAATTGTGCGGCGTCGGGCTTTATGCGTCGGACGCCTTGTCCGACGGCTTCATCCCGGTCGGCATGGGATCAAAGCAGGAGCTTACCGACACGTTCAATCGATATAATGAAATCTTCAAGGAAGCGACCAACCGCCTGTGGCTCAAGATGGCCGGCTGGACCCGCGATGAGTTCATCGACGCCGGCGCCCTCGTCTATTTCAACATCTGCAAGGAAATTGCGCATGTCGCCGGCGTGTTCGAGGTTGACGACTGGCTGATGATCGATCCGCGGGCCGACCGCTTTCGCCCGATACTCAATGACGAATTCGCGGCCGGCGTGCTCGGCGAGCTTGTCGGGAGCGTTTCACTGCCGAGCCAGCAGGCAAGTCCCTACACGATGGCGATGCACTCAAACGCCCCAAAAAAACTCTATACGCCGCTGCCCTATTCAGTTCTCGCCGGCGACGATTACGCGCCGACGGTCGGGCCGATCCAGAAGGGAAGATCGAGCTTCAAAAAGAACGAGCGCTACCGGACGACGCAAGGCGTCCTGACGCTCGACGAATACAACAAACGCGCTCGCGCCTTCACCCCGACCGTTTGCGAGGACCGTTACCGGTTCCTCTGCGAAACATGGGTGAAATACAATCACGAAAGCCCGCTCGCCGACGAGCTATACCGGGCGGAGCAGCGCGGGTCGCGGACGATCGACGGAAAAGGCGCGCGCTAATGCAAATCGGTTCACTGATCCGGCGCGCGGCGGTGCATTTCAAGGATGCGCCCTGCCTTGTCGAAGGCGATCGCGTCGTCACGTACAGGGATTTCGATCAGTTGACCGATCGCCTTGGCAATGCGTTGTTGGCGCGGGGTCTCGCGCCCGGCGACCGTGTCGGCGTGTTGATGCCGAACGGGATCGACTGTCTCGTCGCCTATTACGCCCTCGCCAAATCCGGCCTCGTGCGCGTGTCGATGAACACTCGCGACACGATGGCCGACCATCAATACAAACTCGGCGACAGCGGCTGCCGCGCAGTTCTGAAAGTCGACTCTGTCCCCGATCTCGATGTCGAAATCGCCGTCAATGTCAGCGAACTAGACGCGGTGATCGCCGCCGCCGATGCGGGGCCGTGCGCCGTCGATCGGACGCTCGACGCGCCGCTTCGCCTCGGGTGGACAGGCGGAACCACCGGAAAGTCAAAGGCGGTGACGCTGACAACGCGCGGCGAACTCGCCGAACTCTCCGCCTTCCTGACAGACCTTGTGCCCGACATCAGGGCCGGAGACACTTTCCTTCACGCCGCGCCGATTGCGCACGCCTCCGGTGCGTTTTTTCTGCCGTCGCTCGTTCGCGGCGCCCGGTCTTTTGTTATGTCGAAATTCGATCCGGGCGAGTTTATCGCGCTGGCCGCGCGCGAGCGAACGAACATGACCTTCCTCGTTCCGACAATGCTCGCGATGATCATGGAGCATCCTTCACTCGCAAAAGCCGATCTCGGATTTCGCCGGATCGCCTATGGCGCATCGCCGATTTCGCCCAATCTCCTGAAGAAGGCCGAAGCGCGGTTTGGGAAGGTGTTCGCGCAGTCCTACGGTCAGGCCGAAAGCCCGATGGTGATCACTTGCCTGAAGCCGAATGAACACGATCGCATTGGTTCTTGCGGGCGTCCGTTCACGATTTGCGACGTCGACATTTTCGACGATGACGACCGGGCGCTGCCGCCGGGCGAAATCGGTGAAATTGTCTGCCGGGGACCGCAAACCATGGCCTATTATTGGGGCAAGCCGGCGGAAACCGAGAAAGCGTTTCGCAATGGCTGGCTGCACACCGGCGATATCGGCAAGAAAGACGAAGACGGCTTCTTCTATATTCTCGACCGCAAAAACGACATGCTGATTTCCGGCGGCTACAATGTGTATCCGCGCGAGGTCGAGGATGTGCTGCTCGCCTTTGACGGCGTCGTCGAAGCGGCGGTGATCGGATTGCCGGACGAAAAATGGGGCGACCGTGTTCACGCTGTCGTCGCCGGACGCGCCGACCTCGATGCGACTGCGATCCTCAGCTTCGCCGCCGAACGGCTCGCCAATTACAAGCGGCCCAAAGAGATCGATATCTGGCCGGAGCTGCCGAAAAGCGCCGCCAACAAGATCATGCGGCGCATCATCCGCGACAAGATCATCAAGGGCGAAAAGCCCTAGAGCTGTAAAATAACTGGAGCGCGCGTCAGGCCCTTATGGCGAAAATCGAATTCCTCGACACAACGATGCGCGACGGTCAGCAAAGCCTGTGGGGCATGCGCATGCAGGCCGGCATGGCGCTTCCGGCGGCGCCCCTGCTTGATCGCACGGGGTTTAAGGTCGTCGATCTGACGGGCTCGCACCATTTCGAAGTGCTGATCCGCCGGTGCCGCGAAAATCCCTGGGCGATGATGGACGCCCTCGTCGCCGCGATGCCCAATTCCCGCCTTCGCAGCGGCATGCGCTCCAACGCGGCGGTCAGTTTCGGGGTGACGCCAGACGCGCTGATGGACGCGTGGATGCGGCAGCTCAACCGGCATGGCGCGCGGTCGTTCTGGATTTACGACGTTCTCTTCAACATCGACAAGGTCCATCGCCTCGCCAAGGTGGCCAAGGAATTCAACTCGGAAGTCGCCGGCGCGATCATGTTTGCACTATCGCCCGTGCACAGCGATGAGTTTTTCGCCGACAAGGCGGGAAAACTCGCCGCGCTTCCCGAAATCGACACTATCCTTCTCTACGATACAGCCGGCGTTCTCGAGAAAGACCGTCTTTCGACTCTCCTGCCCGCGATCATCGCCAAATCGCGCGGAAAGCCGATCGAATTTCACGCCAACAATCTCTTGAACATGTCGGCGAAAGCCTATTGCGACGCGATCGACTATGGCGTCACCATTCTGCATACGGCGAGCCGGCCGATGGCCAACGGCCCCTCCGTGCCCTCGACGGAAGTGATGGTGAAGAATATCGAACTGATGGGGCATACCCATTCGCTCGACAAGTCGCTGTTCCAGCCGGTCGCCGATCATTTCCGGGCGGTCGGCCAGGGCGCCGATTTGCTGGTCGATCAATTCGCGGAGTATGATGCGCTCTCGATCCGGCATCAGGTTCCGGGCGGGATGATGGGGACCTTCCGTGCGCAGATCGCCCAACATGGGATGCTCGACCGGCTGCCGGACGTCCTTGAGGAAACCGCACGCGTGCGGCGCGAACTCGGCTATCCGGGCATGGCGACGCCGTTCAGCCAGCTCGTCGGCATTCAGGCCGTTTTGAACATCGTCACCGGCAAGAGATATTCAGTCATTCCAGACGAGGTCATTCAGTACGCCGCGAAATTCTATGGCGAACCCGTCGCGCCAATCGACGCGGACATTCTGGATCGCATCATGTCCGCGCCGCGCGCCAAGGATGTGCTGGCGCGCCCGCCCGAGCAACCGACGATTGAGGAGTTGCGGCGGCGGTATGGCGCGAAGGACGACGACGATCTGATCTTGCGCGCGCTCGTTCCCGAAGCCGACCTCGCCCTCATGCGCGCAGAAGGCGCGATCAAACTCGACTTTCCGCTGATCTCCACGCCGGAGCTGAAACAGATCCAGCGCCTGATGCGCGTCGCGACGGCGCCGTTGGTGCAGGTCTCGTCCGCGCAATTGTCGCTACGACTGGAACGATAAGGCGATGCCGGCGCGGCGAGCGGTCATTATCGACATCGTACGGTCGCCTTTCGGCAAGGGCCGCCCCGACGGCGCGCTCGCCGGCATTCATCCGGTCGATCTTTATGCGCAGGTGCTTCGAGCGCTGGTCGCGCGCACCGGAATTGACCCGGCGCTGATTGAAGATGCGATCACCGGCTGCGTCCTTCAGGTCGGCGAGCAGGCGGGAAATATAGGGCGCCAGGCGGTACTCGCGGCCGGCTTGCCCGAGACCGTTCCTGCCGTCACGCTCGATCGAAAATGCGGCTCCGCGCAGCAGGCGATCGACTTCGCGGCGCAAGGCGTCATCGCCGGCGCCTATGACGTCGTCATAGCCGGCGGCGTCGAGATGATGAGCCTCGTTCCGATGCGGTCGAACCGTCTCGGCAAGGACAGCGAAGGCCCGCTGTTTCGCGCGCGATATCCGAACGGCCTGCCGCATCAGGGCGTTTCGGCCGAGATGATTGCGGCGCGCTGGGCTCTCTCGCGTAGCGCGCTCGACTCCTATGCGCTGCGCTCACACCAGCTCGCCGCCAAAGCGGAAGATGCGGGCGTCACGGCACGCAGCATCGTCCCGATCAAGAATCAAAGAGAGACTGAACTTGTCACCGTCGCGCGCGATGAAGGATTGCGGCGCGACACCAGTCTCGAAAAGCTCGCTGCCCTGAAGTCCGCCTATCGCACGGACGCGCTCGCCGTCGCCCATCCTGAACTTGGCTGGGTGGTGACCGCCGGCAACGCTAGTCAGGTGACTGACGGCGCCGCCGCGATTTTGATTGCGGAAGAAAAAACTGCCGAGCGGTTGGGGCTTAAGCCGCGCGCCGCCGCACTCGCCTTTGCTGTCGCCGCAGACGATCCGGCGCTGAACCTGGCGGCGCCGATGCCTGCGACGCGAAAGTTATTGAGCCGCGCGGGCCTCTCGCTCGACCGCATCGACTGTTTTGAAGTCAACGAAGCGTTCGCCGCCGTCGTCCTTGCTTTCGCCAAGGAACTTGAGGTCGATCTCGGACGAGTGAACCGGCTGGGCGGCGCGATCGCCCTGGGGCATCCGGTCGGCGCCTCTGGCGGTCGGCTTCTCGCCGCGCTCCTCGATTCGCTCGACGCCGCCAAAGGCCGATACGGCCTCCTGACCATGTGCGAATCCGGCGGGATGGCGAACGCCACCCTTTTCGAGCGGTTTTAGCAACAGTTGGAACTTTTTTGTCTGACAATTTGATCTAATGGTCTTGACCAACGACTTATTACGGGATTTTATCGTTAACGCCTATTGCCGGGCCAATACCTGCGCCCACCGGGGATGTGATCGCACTCACAACCCGTGCTCAGACCGACAATGGGAATTGGGCTGAATTGGTCGGCGCAGTCGCCGTAACCGGGAGGGAATAATGAAATTCTCAAGGAAAACTGGACTTTTCATGGCCGCGAGCAGCGGCGCGATCCTGCTCAGCTTGCCGGCGATTGCACAGGAAGCCGGAACCGAAGCCGACGAGTCGCGCAGCGTTCTGGGCGATGAAATCGTCGTCACGGCGAACCGCCGCGAGGAAAGCGTTCAGGATGTCGGCATTTCGATCGCCGCCTTTTCCGGCGAACAGCTGACATTGATGGGCGTCGATACCGCCGGCGACATCACGCAGCTCACGCCGAACGTCGAAATCGTCCGCTCTTACGCGTCGCCGGGATTTAATACCCAGATCACGATCCGCGGCGTCGGCCAGCCGGACTTTCAGGACACGACCGAGGCGGTCGTGACCACCTATGTCGACGAATTTTACATGGTCGGCGCCGGCCAATCCGACTTCATGGTGTTCGACACGGAAAGGGCCGAAGTCGCGCGCGGACCGCAAGGCACAATTCAGGGCCGCAACTCGACCGCCGGATCCATCAACTATTACTCGCGAAAACCGGTATTCGACGACAAGAGCGCCAACGCCTCGGTTTCCGTCGGCGATCATGGACTCGTGCGGTCGACCGCCGCTGTGAATGTCGGCATTACCCCGAACCTCGCGGTTCGCGGCGCATTGTCGACCAGCAACAGCGAAGGCTATGTCCGCAACATCAATCAGGAATCGCCCTGGCGCACAGGCGGCGAAGAGCGCTTCCGCGCCGGCCGCATGCAGTTGCGTTTCCAGCCGTCCGACATGATCGATTTCAACTTCAAGGTAGAGCTTGGCCGTATGGGCCCGACGGCGGGCGGCAATGAAGAAGGCATTCAGACCGGCCCGATCCCCGGCCGGGTCGGCACTTTCCGCCTTCCGACGGACGCTTACGGTCAGAGCGAGGCGAATATCGGCGCGGGCGATACGAACGTCGTCAACTCGGACGGTCCGAACGAACTTAACGCCAAGCTCACCCACTATCTCGGCCGCCTTGACGTAAAGGCGAGCGACGAATTGAGCTTTGTCGCCATTGGCGGCTGGCTGAAGAATTCCAAGGACGAGATCGAAGACTGCGATCACACGCCTCGTCCGATGTGCCTCTTCTCGAATTTGAGCGAATCCAAACACTGGATGGCGGAGGTTCGCGCCAACTACAATAAGGGGCCGTTCCGGCTTGTCACCGGCGCGAACTACCTCAAGCAGTCGCTCGATGTTGTGGCGGTGACGCCGCTGTTCTTCGACGCGGCGACCTCGCCCTTCGCCGGAGGACTTTACGGTCAGTATTTCCGCGACCAACAGGACCTCAAGAGCTGGGCGGTTTTCGGCCAGGCCGAATTCGACCTTACCGACCAGCTGACCTTCATCGGCGGCGCCCGGTACTTCAAGGACGACAAGGTGATCGACAGCTTCGACGCGGCGCGTTACGGCACGATCCCGTTCTCGATCGCCAAGCCGACGACGCTTGATGAGTTCCTTGCGATCGGTCAGATCGTCCTGCAGGCGCCGGATAACACCACGTCGCTCAACGTCGCCAATGACGGCCAAGGCGCCATCTTCAACAAAGGGCTGGTCGGCGCCAACGCGCAGGTGAATTTCAAGCCGACCGAGGACGTTCTTTTGTACGCCGCGTATCGCCGCGGCGTGAAGGGCGGCGGCTTCATCACCGGAAACGTCGACGGCACCGCCGCCGCGCTGCGCGAGTACGGCGAAGAGACGAACAACGCCTATGAAGCAGGCTGGAAGGCCTCGATGCTCGGCGGTCGGGCGCGGTTCAACGGCGCCGGCTTCTACTATGATTACAACGACATGCAGCACACGACGCTGATCGGCATCACCAACGTCATCACCAACAACGATACGAAGGTGTGGGGCGGCGAACTCGAGCTGCAGGCCAACCCGGTTGACGGACTCGATGTCATCCTTGGTCTTGGCTATGTCGACTCTAAGGTCTACGGCATCGCCAATCCGACCGGCGCCGTGCCGAAAGACATCAACGAGACGAGCAAGCTCCCCCTGTCGCCAAAAGTCTCGGGCAACTATCTCGTCCGCTATACGTGGAACGCTTTCAACGGCGAGCCTTTCGTTCAGGTTCGCGGCCGCGGCCGGTCGAAAATGTTCCGCGACTCACTCAACAACGAATCGAACCGCATCGGCTCCGGGCATACGACGGACGCCATGATCGGCTACACGCCGGACAGCGGCAACTGGACGTTGACGGTGTGGTTGGAGAACGTGTTTGACAACCGGCACGAGGTCAATGCTTTCGATCTCAGCAGCGTCGGCGGCGCCGGTGAAATCGTCTATCAGCGGCCGCGCTGGCTTGGCGGCACGTTGTCCGTGAACTTCTGATCTACGCCTACTAACCCGGCCGGCTCTTCGGAGCCGGCCGCCTTCGGGAGCAGACGATGCGCGCGGCGGTATTTCACAAGGGACGATTCACGCTCGAAAACCTGCCCGACCCGTCGCCTGGACCTGGAATGGTGCTGGTCAAGCCGCTGGTTTGCGGCATTTGCGGCAGCGACCTGCACACGCGCCATCACGCGCATGATCTTGCAAACCTCTTGCATCGCGCCGGCTTCAACGACTTCATGGATCCCGACAAGCCCGTCGTCATGGGACATGAGTTTTGCTGTGAAGTTATCGATTATGGTCCCGGATCGAAGCGCCGCATTCCCGTCGGCGAGCGCGTTGTCGGCCTCCCCTTCGCGGTCGGTCCCGGCGGCATTGAACTTCTCGGCTATTCAAACAACATGAATGGCGCCTTCGCTGAAGCGATGGTGCTGGATGAAAACGCCATTTTCCAGGTTCCGGACAATGTGCCGACCGATGTCGCCGCTTTGTCGGAACCGCTTTCGGTCGCCATTCACGCCGTCGCCGCATCGCCGGCGGGTCCTGGCTGCGCTTACGCGGTGCATGGTTGCGGGCCGGTCGGCCTGTTCGTTATTGCGCGGCTGCGTCATCTGGGACTTGGCCCGATCCTGGCCGTCGATCCGGACGCTAATCGTCGGCGTTTCGCCGAGCAGATGGGCGCCGATCACGTCATCGCGCCGTCTTCTGAGTTGACGCGGGAATGGTGGGAGAAACAGGGCGCGCCGATCGGCATGTCGGATGCGAGCGCAGCACGCATGACCGGCAAGTCCGGCAAACGCCCGATCATTTTCGAATGCGTCGGCAAAAGCGGCATGGTCCGCTCGATTTGCGAGGATGCGCCGGTCGGCGCCTTCATCGTCGTCGTCGGCGTCTGCATGGAGCCGGACGGATTTGAGCCGGCGATCATGGTGCAAAAAGAACTGACGACGCGATTCATCTACGCCTACAGCGCCGACGAATTCGCCGAATCAACAAAGATGATCAATGCGGCGCCGGAGCGGCTCACCTCGCTGGTGACCGGATCGGCTTCGCTTGAGAAAGTCACAGATGCGTTCGACACGCTCGAACGCGGCGGCTCACAGGCGAAAGTCCTTGTGCGGATCTGAGGCCCGGTTTGCGTGCGCTCGTCGTTCCCCGATTTGGCGCAGAGGCGACATTTGAGCCCGCGGAACTGCCAGCGCCCGATCTGAAGCCGGGATGCGCCTTGGTGCGGGTCGTCTCCGCCGGCGTCAATCCGATCGACTGCAAGCTGATGCGCCATGGCGGCGCGCTGGCGCCCGCGGCGCCGGCGGTTCTCGGCTCCGATTTCGCCGGCGTCATCGAGAAGGTTGCGCCAGACGTTTCGTCATTTGCGGCGGGCGACGCGGTGTTCGGTTGCGCCGGCGGCGTCGCCGGCATGCCGGGCGGCAGCCTTGCCGAAGCGATGGCGGTCGATGTGCGGCTGATGGCGCGAATGCCGCGCTCGCTCAGTTTCCGCGAGGCCGCGGCGCTTCCTCTGGTTGCCATCACCGCGCAGGAAGGCCTTGATCGCGCCGCGTTGCGCGCCGGGCAAAAGCTCCTGGTCTTTGGCGGCGCGGGCGGCGTTGGTCATATCGCGGTGCAGCTCGGCAAATATCGCGGCGCGTATGTCGTCGCCACCACGCAGGCCCGCAAAGCCGCGATCGCAGCCGGCTTCGGCGCTGACGAGCTTTTCGCCCATGACGCTTTTCCGCGCGACTTTTTCGATGTCGTCTTTGACGCCGCCGGACAGGATTCGATTGAGCCAGCGGTCGCGGCGGCGAAAAACAACGGGCATATCGTCGCCATCAGCGGCCGGACGGGACAAAACCTTCAGGCGGCGGCGAAAAAGGGGCTATCGTTCCATTTCATTTTCATGATCCTGCCGATGCTGACGGGCGCCGGCCGCGATGCGCATGGGCGAATCTTGAAAAATATCGCCGCTATTGCCGATGAAGGCGTCTTGCGTCCGCTGGTCGATCGCCGGCGTTTCAGCTGGGAGGATGCGGGCGCCGCCTACAGTCTTGTCGAAACACGCGACGCAACCGGCAAGATCGTTATTGATCTCGATCCGTCGCGCGCCGATTTAAAACCCGATGATCTGCATGGAGTAAAAAGATGACATATTCAGGTTCCGATAAAGTACGCGATTACGAAGCGCGCCTTGCCGACTTCATGGCCGAATACATTTATCCGAATGAACTTCGCTATTATCGCGAATCGGAGATCGGCGGCCCCTGGCGCGTCCAGCCTGTCATTGAAGAGCTGAAACCGAAAGCCCGGGCGGCGGGCTTGTGGAACCTCTTTCTCCCGGACAGCGACGACGGCGCGGGCTTGTCGAACGCCGAATATGCGCCGCTGTGCGAAATCATGGGCCGCTCGCTAATGGCGCCGGAGGTATTCAATTGTTCCGCTCCGGACACCGGCAATATGGAAGTGCTCGCGCGCTACGGCTCACCGGCGCAGAAGGAAAAATGGCTCAAGCCGCTTCTGGCGGGCGAGATCCGCTCCGCTTTCGCAATGACAGAGCCTGAAGTCGCCTCCTCCGACGCCACGAATGTTGAAAGCTCTATCGTCAGGGACGGCGACTCTTACGTGATCAACGGCCGGAAGTGGTACACGACGGGCGCGACCGACCCGCGCTGCAAGATCCTCATCTTCATGGGGAAGACAGATCCGGCGAACGCCGATCGCCACAAGCAGCAATCGATGATCCTCGTGCCAAAAGAGTCGTCCGGCGTCGAGGTGTTGCGGCCCCTCCCCGTCTTCGGATTTTACGGTGTGCCGGACCGGGCGTCAGAAGTCGTCTTCAAGAACGTGCGCGTGCCGGCCTCCAACATGCTGCTCGGCGAAGGGCGCGGCTTCGAGATCGCGCAAGGCCGCCTTGGCCCCGGCCGCATCCACCACTGCATGCGTCTCATCGGCATGTGCGAGCGTGTTCTTGAACGGATGTGCCGGCGGGTTGAAAGCCGGACCGCCTTCGGGACGGAAGTCTCGCGTCAGGCGACGACGCTTGAGCGCATCGCTGAAGCGCGGATCATGATCGAGCAAGCGCGTCTTCTGACAATGAAAACCGCAACAATGATGGACACGGTCGGCAACAAGGAAGCCAAAGCGGAAATCGCCATGATCAAGATAGCTGCGCCGACCATGGCCTGCACGATCATCGATTGGGCGATCCAGGCCTTCGGCGGCGGCGGCACATCGAACGATCACTTCCTCACCGCCGCCTATGCGATGGCGCGCGCGCTGCGCCTCGCCGACGGCCCCGATGAAGTGCATCGGAGCCAGCTCGCCCGCATGGAGCTGAAACGCTGGCGCAACACGGATCCCGCGCGCACCGGCGGATATGCGCAGGTTTGGCCCGTCGACCATATTCGCGAAGAGTACGAACATCTGCGCCCTGACGGCGAGAGCTATGTCTGGGCGCCAAGGAAATGAAGGGAGCGATCCGGTGAGGAATCGTCAATGGCTCCT
Organism: Alphaproteobacteria bacterium RIFCSPHIGHO2_12_FULL_63_12; assembly: GCA_001767925.1. Lineage (GTDB taxonomy): Bacteria > Pseudomonadota > Alphaproteobacteria > Caulobacterales > Parvularculaceae > Amphiplicatus. Next base: position 8,585 of record MEMM01000124.1, on the reverse strand, counting down.
GAAGACCCGGCCGCACGGCCTCCCCTCGCCGGGAGATTTCGAGCTTGTAGAAAGCGAGCTTTCGAGCCGCGACCTCAAGGACGGCGAATTGCTTGTCCGCAATCGGCTCTTTCTGTGCGCGCCGACAATGCGCAACTGGATGAGCGGACAAGCCAATAGCCTGTTTCCTGTCCAGCCGCTCGGTCGGCCGATGATGGCGCCCGCAGCGGGTGAAGTCGTCCACTCGAAACATGCCGCGTACAGGCCTGGCGACCGGCTTACCTATTTTGGGTCATGGAGCGATTATGAAATCATCGCGCCGGCCGGCGGCAATGTTTCGCGTGTGGCGGACGACATGTCGCTGACGGAGGCGATGGGGCCGCTCGGGCTCAATCCGCAAACCGCCTATTTCGGCGTTACGCGCGTCGCGCCCCCAAAGCCCGGCGATGTCGCGCTCGTCTCGGGCGCCGCGGGATCGACAGGCGCGACGGCGGCGCAGATTTACCGTCTTCTCGGGGCGAGAGTCATCGGCGTCGCCGGCGGATCTGAGAAGTGCGAATGGCTTCTCAAAACCTGCCGGCTCGACGCCGCGATCGACTACAAGAACGAGAATGTCCGCGACCGCCTGAAGTCGCTTTGTCCAGATGGCGTCAACATCTTTTTTGACAATGTCGGCGGCGACATTCTTCAGGCGGCGGTCGATCACATGGCGAGGCGCGGCCGCATCGTCGTCTGCGGGCAGATCGCTTCATATAATGACGATGCGACGGCGGAAGGCCCGCGCAACATGATGCGCGTCGTTTACGGATCGATTCGCATCGAGGGATTCTTGCGCAGCGACTATCTCGAGCATGTGTGTGAAGCCGTTGGTCGCCTGCGGGAATGGATGGCGCGCGGCGAGGTCGTTCATCGCATCGACATCAGGCGGGGCTTTAGCGCGGCGCCCGCCGTGTTCGCTGACCTTTTTAACGGCCGAAACGCCGGAACCCTCCTGATCGAAGTGGATATTAAATCATGAAAAACGCCCTGACTGGCAAAGTAGCAATCATCACCGGCGCCGCCGGTGGGATCGGCGCAGCGACCGCGGCGATGTTCGTGCGAAAAGGCGCAAAAGTCGTGCTGGCCGATGTCGACGAGGTTGGACTGGTGCGCACCGCCGCCGCAATCGCCAACACGGACGCCGTCCGATCGCTGCGATGCGACGTGACCAATGTCGACGACATGGAAGCCGCGGTGCGGCTTGCCGCCGACGCATTCGGCGGGCTCGACGCGGCTATCCTCAACGCCGGCATCGAAGGCGACGTCAAGCCGATTGAATCGCTCACCGTCCGCGAATTCGAGAAGGTGATGGCGGTCAGCATGACCGGCGCCTTTGTCGGATTGAAGACCTGTTTTCCGGCCCTGAAGACGCGCGGCGGCGGCGCCGTTTTGATGACCTCGTCGACGTCAGGCAAAATCGGGGCCGCGGGCCTCGCGCCCTATACGGCGGCCAAGCACGGCCTGATCGGCTTGATGCGCGCCGCCGCCCTCGAAGGCGCGCCGTTCAAAATTCGCGTCAATACAGTCAATCCGTGTCCGGTCGAGACGCGCATGATGCGATCGCTTGAGCAGGGTTTCTCGCCGGACGACAGCGAGGCCATGCACCGCGCGCTGATCGAGGCGATACCGCTAAAGCGCTACGCCGAACCTGACGATGTCGCGGAGATGTTCGCCTTCCTGGCTTCCGACGCGGCGAAATTTGCAACCGGCGGCGTTTACATGATCGACGGCGGGATGCTCGCCGGTCTCACCCGGGCCTGATTTATGAATGTCGATAATCGTTTTGCTGGAAAATCGGCGATCGTCACCGGCGCCGGATCCGGAATCGGCCGGGCCTGCGCGCAGATGTTGGCGAATGGCGGCGCCCGCGTCGGCGTCTTCGACATCAGCGGCGAGAAGGCGGAGCGCGTTGCGTCGGAGATCGCCGCGGCAGGCGGACGAGCCTTCGCCGCGCGGGTCGATGTCGCCGACCCAATGCAGATCGCTGACGCCGTGCGGCAATTTTCGCAAGCCGACGGACGGCTCGATATCGCGGTCAACAACGCCGGCATCGGCGGCGACAATTCGCGCGTGGAAGACGCGACCGTCGAATTCTGGAATCGAACGATCGCGATCAATCTCTCCGGCGTCTACCATTCCATGCGCGCGGCATTTCCGTGGATGCGGGCTTCCGGCGGCGCGATGGTCAACATGGCGTCCATTCTCGGCGTCGTCGGCTTTGCGGACGCGGCGCCTTATGTTGCGGCCAAGCACGGCGTCGTCGGCCTGACCAAAAGCGCGGCGTTGAGCTGGGGCGTCCACGGCATCCGCGTCACCGCCGTCTGCCCAACCTTCGTGCGCACGCCCCTCAACGACAATCTGCCGGAGGACGGCTGGGACGATCTCGCCGCTCGCCATCCGATCCGGCGGCTGCCGACCGCTGAGGAGGTCGCGTCGATGGTCTGTTTTCTGGCGTCCGACGAGGCGCGTTCGGTCACCGGCTCGGCGCATATGATCGACGGCGGGTACGTCGCCGGCTGACCGGCGTTTCGACTGGCGGCATCTGACGAAAAATGGTGGAGGGGGGTGGATTCGAACCACCGTAAGCCGAAGCTGGCAGATTTACAGTCTGCTGGATTTAGCCACTCTCCCACCCCTCCAGGGGATCCGCGAGCGACGTCCGGAAACGCCAATCGAAGACGTTGCGCCAGCTTTCGCGGGCGCAGGAGAACGCGGGTCTATAGCCGCGCCGGCGATGGCGCGCAACCATTGAAATCGGGCCTGTAACCCTTTGTTCCGCTTGGCCTCAATTCCCGGTATAGGGGCTAAATGACGCCCTATAAAAAACCCGGCGGCGGCGGCCGCAA
>MEMM01000124.1:0-5651 GCA_001767925.1 Alphaproteobacteria bacterium RIFCSPHIGHO2_12_FULL_63_12 | reverse complement strand
TTCGCTTTTGTGGCTGTACGGCCGCCATGCAGTCGCCGCCGCGCTCGCCAATCCGGAGCGACGGATCAAGCGCGGCTATGCAACGAAGAACGCCGCGGACTGGTTGCGGGAAATCGGCGCTGCGCCGGAAAAGCTCACCCTTTTCGAAGACGCGCGCCCGGATGCGATCGATCGGCTGCTCCCGGCCGGCGCCGTCCATCAGGGGATCGCGGTCGAGGCGCACGACCTGGAGCGCGCGCGCCTTAAAGAAGTCTGCGATCCAGACGGCGCACGCCGTCCGGTTGTCGTGCTCGATCAGATCACCGACCCGCAAAATATCGGCGCCATCTTCAGGACCGCCGCCGCTTTCGGCGCCAAAGCCGCGATCGTGCAGGAGCGCCGTACGCCGCCGCTTTCCGGCGCGCTCGCCAAAGCCGCGGCCGGCGCCGTCGAGACCTTGCCCTGCGTCAAGGCTGTGAACATATCGCGTGCGCTCGAAGCGCTGAAGGACCTTGGTTATTATTGCGCGGGCCTTGCCGGCGAAAGCGCGCAGCCGATCGCCTCGTTGCCGAAAGACCGCCCGATCGCCTTGGTGCTCGGCGCCGAAGGCGCGGGTCTTCGCCAGCTCGTCGGGCAAACCTGCGACGGACTGTTCAAGATTCCGATTGACCCGTCGATGGAAAGCCTCAACGTTTCCAACGCTGCGGCGATCAGCCTCTACGAGGCGACGCGCGGCGATATTTCTTAAGCGCAGGGAGATTGATCGCATGACCGAAAAGCCTGTTCTCTTTCACATGCCGCAAACGCGCGGCGGCACGACCCTATGGATGAACGAAGAACTTGGCGACGTCTGCGAGATCAGGCTGCTCAATCTGCGAAAGGGCGAAGGGCGCACGCCCGAATTCCTGAAGATCAATCCGATGGGCAAGCTGCCGGCGCTGCAACACCGCGGCGCGACGGTGACCGAGGCGGCGGCGATTTGCGCCTATCTCGCTGACGCCTTCCCGGCGAAAGGCCTCGCCCCGTCCGTCAGCGATCCCAAGCGCGGCGTCTATTACCGCTGGATGTTCTTTGCGCCGTCCTGCATCGAACCGATGATGCTCGACCGCCTCGGCAAAGTTGCGCGAGAGAACACGACCGCCGCCGGCCATGGCGATTACGAACGCGTCATGGCGTCAATCGATCTAGCGCTCTCCACCGGGCCATGGCTGCTCGGCGACACGTTCTCTGCGGCGGATGTCGTGATGGGATCGACATTGAATTTCGCCACCATGTTCGGCGCCATTCCGAAGGAAGGCCGCATCAAGGACTACGTGGAGCGCGCAACGGCGCGGCCGGCGCACCAGGCGATGATGAAGAAGAACGCCGAACAGGCGAAGGCGATGGCGCTATGACCACCTGCGCCGGCGGCTGTCATTGCAGGAAAGTCAGATTTCTCGCGGAAGGTGCGCCGAAATTCGTGACGCGCTGCCATTGCGAAAGCTGCCGCAAAACAACCGGCGCCGCGTTTTCGACATGGGTCGGCTTCAAGACGGATGCCGTCCGATGGACGGGCGAGGCGCCGGCGTTTTACGCAAGTTCAACCGGCGTCAAGCGCGGCTACTGCAGAGATTGCGGCGTTCCGTTGTCCTACGAAAGCGATAAATGGCCGGGCGAGCGTCACTTCCTGATCGGCGTCTTCGACGATCCGCGCGCCTTTACGCCGACGGGCGATTATCTAAGGGAAGACTCGCTCGCTTGGGTCAAAACATAGGAACGCTCGCATGACATCCTCGAAAAAAAGCGCCGTCGTCACCGGCGTTTCCACCGGTATTGGCCGCGCCATCGCAAAGTCGCTGATCGACGCCGGCTGGCGCGTCTTCGGGAGCGTCCGAAAGGAAAAAGACGCCAGCGACGCATCAGCGGCGCTCGGACCCGATTTCACGCCGCTCTTGTTCGATGTGACCGATGACGCCGCCATAAGGCGCGAGGCAGAGAAGGTCGACCTGGCGCTCGCCGGCCGCACGCTGGACGCGCTCATCAACAACGCCGGCGTCGCGGTCGCAGGACCCGTCGCCTATCTCGATATTGACGACTTGAAACGGCAGATGGACATCAATGTCTATGGCCCGATCCGGGTGACGCAGGCATTCCTTCCGATGCTCGGCGCCGACCGCTCGCGGCAGGGTCCGCCGGGACGCATCGTCAATATGAGTTCCGTCGCCGGCAAGATGGCCTCCCCCTTCATGTCGCCCTATGCGATGTCGAAACACGCGCTCGAAGCGATGTCGGAAGCGCTGCGCCGCGAGGCCAGCATTCACGGCATCGACGTTATCATTATCGGCCCGGGCGCGATCCGGACGCCGATCTGGGCGAAAGCCGACGATCTGGACGTCGACCGCTACAGGAACACCGAATATTTCGACTACCTCGTCGGCATGCGCGACATGATGAAATCCTTCGGCGACGCCGGCCTTGAGCCGGAAGATGTCGGCGATCTTGCGCTGCGCGTGCTGACGACGGCGAAGCCCAAGACCCGATATCCGATCCTGCGCAACAGCTTCGCAATGTGGACGCTGCCAAGCCTGCTGCCCAAACGTCTGGTCGACAAGGCGATCCTGAAACGCTTCGGCATGACGGCGCGACGCGCGTGACGACACCCTTCAAGGCGGTCATTTTCGATTTCGGCGGCGTGTTCACGACGTCGCCCGTCGAAAACTTCGCCATTTATGAGAAGCGGCATGGTCTTCCCGGGCGATTCATCGGCGGCGTCATCAAGGCGCGCCTTCACGACGGCGCCTTCGCGCGGTTCGAGCGCGGCGAAATCGATGCTGAAATATTCGACGCGTTGTTCGTCGAAGAAACGCGCGCCGCCGGTCATGCGATCCGGGGAAGCGAATTCCGGCGCCTGCTGGATGTCGCGTTGAAACCGGAAATGATCGCCGCGTTTGGGGCGGTAAAGCGCGCCGGTTTCAAGACCGGATGCATCACCAATAATTTTCCGTCGGTCGAACCAGATGGATCGCCGCAGGGAATGGCGAAAGCTGCAGCGCTAAAAAGCATTTTCGCCGATTTCGATCACGTCATCGAATCGTCGAAAGCCGGCGTCAGAAAACCCGAACCGCGCATTTACGAAATGATGCTGGAGGCGCTCGCCCTTCCCGCCCGCGCCTGCATCTTTCTTGACGATCTCGGCGTCAATCTGAAGCCCGCCCGCGCGATGGGCATGACGACGATCAGGGTCCCTTTCGGCGATGTCGCGCCGGCAATCGAAGAGCTGGCCGGTCTAACCGGACTTTCCTTACGCTGACCTAATCATCCGCCGAGTAGACCGTGTCGCCGCCGACAATGGTGCGAACGACATCGATTTCGCCGATCTGCGCCGCGCTCGCCCGCGTCGGGTCGCCGGAGAGAACAACAATGTCGGCGAGCTTGCCCGCTTCCAGCGTGCCGACCTTGTCTTCCATGAATCCCGCAAAGGCGTTGACGGCCGTGTAGGCGGTCAACGCCTCCTCGCCGGTGATTTTTTGTTCCGGGACCCAGCCGTCCGGGTTGAGGCCGTCGGTCGTTCGGCGGTACATCGCCGCGTCGATTCCCATCAATGGATTGAGCGGCGCGACCGGCCAGTCGGAGCCGAAAGTCAGCACGGCGCCGGCGTCGAGCAGGGAGCGAAACGCGTAGGTCGTCTTGATCGCCTCGGGTCCGATGCGCTTTGCCGCCCAACGGCCGTCGTCCGCCGCATGATAGGGCTGCATCGATGCGATGATGTCGCCCTCGCCGAACGCCGCGATCGCTTTGGGCGTCAGATGCTGCGCGTGTTCGACACGGAAGCGTTTGGCGCGGAGCTTGCCGCCGCCGACATCCTTGAACACGCCGATGATGAAATCATTCGCCCTTTCGCCGATGGCGTGAACCGTGACGTGAAGGCCGGCGGCGTCCGCCGCGCGCACCCAGTCGCTCAGCTGCTCGGGCGGCTGCATGGTGAGGCCTGTCGTGTCAGCGTCGATATATTTGTCATACCGCCAGGCGGTGCGCGAGCCGAGCGAGCCGTCGACATAGCCCTTGACGCCGCCCCAGCGCAGCGTGTCATCGCCGCGTCCATATTCGTTGACGAACGCCGCCGCCTCTTTCCAGTCGGCGATCGGCGCGAACACATAAACGCGTAGCTTCATCGCGCCGTCGTTATGCAGTTTCCTGAAGGCTTTGAGATTGGCGAGACCGCCTGCCGGCAGAGGCATGTCGTGCACCTGCGTCACGCCATGCGCGAAAGCTTCCGCCTGCCCTCGCTGGAACGCTTCGGCGCGCTGGGCGTCGGACGGCGGCGGGATCACCGCCTCAACGATTTCCATCGCCTTGTCCTTGACCGTGCCGGTGATCCGGCCGGACTTATCGCGGCCGATCTCACCGCCGTCGGGCGTCGGAGTTGCGTCATCCATCCCCGCGAGCCTTAACGCGAGCGAATTCGCCAGCGCCTGATGACCGTCATAGCGAAAGATGTAAACCGGATTGTCCGGCGTCAGGGCGTCGATCCACTGGCGGTCCGGCAAATCGCCGCCCCACTTTTCCTCATCCCAATTGCCGCCAAGTATCCATTCGCCTTTCGGACGCGATCTCGCGTAATCAGCGATGCGGCGGACGAATTCTTCCTTGGTGGAGACGTCATTCAACTGAACGCTGGCGAGCGCGAAGGAGCCGTCGAAGAAATGCGTGTGATTGTCGATGAAGCCCGGCGCGACAAACTTGCCGCCGAGATCGACGATCTCTGTCGCGTCGCCATGAAAGCGGTGCGCGCCTTTCTGATCGCCGACGAAAACGATCTTGTCGCCGGAGATCGCAACCGCCTCGGCGCGCGGGGCGCCCTTGACGCCGGTCCAGACATCGCCGTTCAAATAGATGACATCCGCCGCTTGCGGCGTCGGCGCCGAGGCGCAGGAAGCGAGAATCAGTGCAAAAATCGCGATACTCGATCTCATAGCCCGACCTCTTTGCTATCGCTGGTAATGTAATTCCGAGATTGCTCCATCACATTTTGCGATGCGCATTGCGACGCCTCCGCCGCCAGCATAGACGGTTATTGAATCTTGGTTTTCGTCTAAACTCTGCTTTGGTGTCCAAAATTCCGCTACCGACCAAAACCTGCCGTCATCCTCGACGATAAAAGTGAACTCCTCGTGTCCACTTTTAGCTGGCAGTGCCTCGATGACAGCGGCAGCGATCTTTCGTGCCGTTAGTTCATCCGGAACGAATGGTCCTTGAACCATCCCGGAAGCTTTGGCGCAATTTGCCTGCCCCTCCAACACCGATATGTCGTTCCTGTTCTCAGCAGATGACGAAGCACATGAGATCAGTACTAGCGGCAAAATTCCGCCAAAAAGAAATCTCCTCAATGTCACCCCCCTCACTCAATCGTCCATCTGGCGGACAGGCCCGCGCCGTCTGCCCCATCGCCCGCGGCCCTGACGCATCATAGACCCCGCTTCCCCATCCGCCGCAAGAAATTCGCACCTGCCCCTTTCAGCAGCAGGAAACCACCGCCGCCTGGCCGCGTTCGACCTCCAGCGCGGCTCCCCCCCGCCTATTCCGGCGTGTCTTCCGCAGGCGAAACGGGAGCCTCGGGCGCGTCGGTCGCCATTTTTTCAACCGGCACAGCGTCGATTTCGAAACAGCTCCGCCCGCTGGTCGCTGGCTTCGTC
>MEMM01000123.1:4393-5815 GCA_001767925.1 Alphaproteobacteria bacterium RIFCSPHIGHO2_12_FULL_63_12 | reverse complement strand
CATCTCAAGGCCCCGGTGGATTCGCGGGGGGATCTGGAACCCATCCTCCAGATACCGGAACATGAGCCAGCGCAGGGTAAGCGCCACCTCTTGCTTCGTGGTGATCCATTTCCGGTCCACCACCTTCTTGCCGCTCGAATCCAGGCCCCAGGCGTTCCGGCGTGTCGAGTAGGGCCACGTCCGGAGTGGAAGACCGGAATCGTCCATGATGATCCTCGGCCTGTCCCCCATGATCCCGGCCATCTTCTCAAGCTGGACGGCCACCGCCGCGCCCACCTTCTCAGGCTTCCCCTGCCGGAAGAAAAGGTCGTGGCAATAAGGCTCATCGCATTTTTCGTGGACTGGGAAACGCTTCCCGATGAGGCCGAGCACCTTCGTGGCTTCCCCGACGAACCACCAATCCAAATCGGGTATATGCGCCCTGTCGGGCCGCCACTCCTCGGAAAACTTGTTCCAGTTTGGGATGGTAAGCGCCACCCCGCCCCCGTTCTCCCACGCGCAGATTTTCATCAGTCGTTTCCCACGGCGAGCGACAAGGCGGAGTTGTCAACCTCGGTCGGGTCGCTGAGTGAATCGAGGCTCATCTGCTGGTATCCGTACCCGGTCGTGGCTTGCGCGGACAGGAGCGGCATTCCTACCCTGCCCGTCGCCGCCGTCCCGCCCGACTCGGTGTTGATCAGAAGGGCGTAGTCCGCGCTCGCCATGTTCGTGGCGAAGGCCGGCCTCCGGTCGCCCACGGCGGTATCGGTGATGGAGCTTATCCTCACGTCGTCCGTTATAGTGGGCGTGGTGGTCCCGCCCTGCTTGAGCCACGCCTTGACAATGGAATCCTCGTAGGCCGTCTTCGCTACTGGAGTCGCGGCGGCGGAGACGGACAGGCTTACGCTCTTGTGGGTGCCGGCGTCGGCGTGCTCGACCGAAAACTCATCATAGCGGACGTAATGCCCGTTAGCGGAGGCCACCCCGGCGCCCGTGTGCTTGAAGCCCCCCATCGGGAGGTTCGCGGTGGCGGTGTTCTCCCCATTCTTGGCGACGCAGGCTTCGATTCCCGCCCGGATCGTCTCGTCCTGTGTGTCGTGCCTCGAAGCGAGGATCTTCGTTCCGGCTGCGGCGTCGTCGGTCCAGTCATAATCAAGCGCGAAGTTTCCGGCTCCATCCCATCCGGGCATCTCTCACTCCTGCGGGATCATGAGTCCGGGGACCGCTTGCGGGCCGCGCGGGCTCCCCTGGGGCCGCCTGGAGGTCTGGCGGCGCTGCTCCTTCAGAAAATCCGATTCCCCTTCCGTGGAAATGAGCTGGTTCGCCCCGCTCCCGTAATTCCTGGCCCCGAGGGAAAGGAACTGCGCGAACCCGGCCGCCGCCGCCGCGGAGCCCGGCTTCGCCTTGACGAGAGTGTTGATCCTGTCAAGCGCCCCCGGCTGG
>MEMM01000123.1:647-4359 GCA_001767925.1 Alphaproteobacteria bacterium RIFCSPHIGHO2_12_FULL_63_12 | reverse complement strand
GAACGAGGCGAGCCTTTCCAGCGTGCGGTATTCATGCGGCTCAAGGACCGCCCGGAGCATTTCCCGGCGCTTATCATCCCCCATGATGAGCAGGCGGAATTTCCCGCCCTGGGCCAAGGGAGGCCCCTGGGAAGCCAGCGTCTCCCGGCCGGCCTGTTCCCACGTTGAGCGCAGCCATGCGGCCTTCGCGTCGTTCCACGCCGCCGGGTTCGCCTTCTTGATCGCTCCCTTGGCGAAGGATATGGCCTCCGGCCCGGAGGAATCGGGGGAGAATGCCGTCCGGATCGCGGAGAGGAGCCTTGAGTCCTTTGTCTCGGCAATGATTCCGACGATGCTTTTCTTCAGGGTGTCGACCGGAGGGGACATGGAGGCGAACGCCTTGCGGGCGTCCTTATAGGCCGGGGAAGCGCCGTCCATCGAATCGAGGATGGACTTTTGGAGCCCGGCGACGGCCCGCTGCGTGGTTTTCCCCATGCCGGTCTTTTCCGCGCCCTCAAGCATTTCATCCACGGCCAACTTGACCTGATGGAGCGCCTGGATGCGATCCTCCGGGATCACCCTTTTCACGATCTCGCCGGTTTCTGGGTCGGGTCCTTCCACGACCCTGTGAAGATACCCGCGGATCGACCCGAGGGACTTCGACATGGAGCCCTTGGCGAAAACCATCTGGCGGTCAATCTCGCCTATCACATGCCTGACATCAACCTCAGCGCCTTCCTGAAAAGCCTGCTTGTAAAGCGGCGAGGCCGCGGCTTCCCTTTCGGCGATGCTCATCTTGATACTTCTGCCGGCCGCGCCCCGCAAGCCAAGCGCCGACTCGGATGCGCTCTGCCTCTTCCCCAGAGAGGCGAAGAACCTTTCCACCATCCGGGCGGTCTTGCCCGCCTCCGTGCGGTAAAATGCTTGCATGGTGTCGGACGTGGCCGGGAAGCCGTAGGCCGTCAATTTCTCCTGGGCGAGCAAGGATGGAAGCCCGGTGCTCTGTCCCGGGGTGAGCGTCAGGCCCTCGGCCAAGGCTTCCGCCTCCAGGGATTTGGCCCCGGGGAGGACTTGGCCGAGCCGCGCCATGTCGTGCCTGAAAGCCGGAGCCACGGGCCGCGTGAGAGCGCCGCCCACCATCTGTGCCCCCATCGCCGCGGCGGTTTTTTCCGTCTCACGGGCCTGGACGTTCCCGGGGTCTTGCGGCCCGACGAGCTTTTCCGCGAGGAAGGAACGGGCCTTCTGTCCCGCCATCGCCGCCCCGCCGGTAGCGGCGGTGCTTATCGCCGCCCCGCCTGGGCCAGCCAGGAACATCGGGGCAGTAACCGCGCCCACAGCCATCGGAGGCACGTCCGATACGACATTGCCGAAACCGGCGGCTATGTTCTTGAAGATGCTCATGGGGCTAGAGATCGACAGCTCGGGGATTTCCCGGTACACCACCCCATCGTCCCCGAGATAGGCGATGGCCCCGTTGCGGAAGGTGTAGCGATTCGGCGGTATCCCACGCGCCTCGGCGAAGCCCTTTATGCGCGCATCCAGGTCTTCCGCCAGGGAAACCCTGGCGATGGTCCCGATGCCCGCGCTCCCGGCGCTTGAAGGCGGGGCCTCCAGGCGGTCGGCCGGGACTTGCTCCCGGGTCGCACTGGGGCTGTTGAACTCGGCCCACCAGTCAACTTTTTTCGGGTCGAGCGGCATCCGCGTCTCCAGTTGACGGCTTTCCGTTAGGGGAGCCCCTGGGCCAGCCCGAATTCCTTGTCCAACTGCCTTACCACAGCCCGCTTGAGCGCATCGTCGTCAAGGCCCTTTTCTTCCTTGAATTTCGCGGCCAGCTCGGAAGCGCGTTTCCGCATGATCCCGGGCATGGAATCGACCGAGACGTTGCTTATGTCCGCCCCGGGGTTCGCCAGGATGTACCTGTACTTAGCGATGGCCTTCTGCGTGAAGTCCATGAACCGCTCCGTTTTCACGGCCATCCTGATCGGGTCGTCCCCGGAGAAGAGGGTCTCGAACGGGTTGAAAAGAGATCCAGTCGTCCCCGGGTTCGGAATCCATGCCTCGGCCCTTTTGTATTCCGTCGGGTTCACGGCCACTCCCGAAAGGGCCTTGAGGGTGTTGGCGAACAACTGGGCGCCTTCCGCGCGGAACTTCACGAAGTCGGAATACCTCGACCGCTCCTCATCCGTGAATTTTATCCCCAGGTTGGCGCGCCATTGGGATTTGAATCCTTCCCACTTCTCCCCGATGGTCTGGTAGCCTGGCCGGTACATCTCCCTCATCGCGTTCAACTGCTGGATGTTGGTCCCGAGCTCTTGCAGCTTGACTTGGGCCTCGCCAGCCGCCCTCTTTCCCAGGCCCTCGGCCTTGGTCCCGGCCCCCACCTCTATGATGGGCCGGCCATTCTCATCGAAGGTCATGGAAAACTTCATCTTCCCGCGCGCCGCCGCGATAAATTCTTTGTACTCGGGAGTTCCGGGCTTGAGGCCCATCGAGGCGGCGTCTTTCTGCAAGTCTGTCTTGTCCTGGAAGCGGGGAGCCCTGGAGATTTCCTTCCATGTCCTGGTGCCCGGGTCAAATTCCTTTTCGACTTCTTGCCCGCCCTCCAGGAACCTCCGCGTCGTCGGGACAAGCAGGCCGGCCTTGCGATTCGCGAGGTCCATCTGGAATTTCTGATCGGCCTTCACCTTGGCCCCTTCCGCCGCCCGCGTCTCGTTCCGCTCCTGAATCTTGACGATCATATCGGCCACAGCCGCCCGGTTCTTCGGATCGCGGGCCAGCACGCCGAGCACGCTTTTGGTGGAATCGTTCACGCCATCGAGGCCCGCGATGGAGGACTCGATTTCCTGCCCGGCCGATTCCTCCCGGGCAAGGATGTCGCCCCTCATCCCGGCCCCAAGGAGGGCCTGTACGATCTTAGCCGCGCCCTGGTAAGGCGAGCGGAAGTCCTGCGGGCCCCCGGAAAAAGACTGCTTCAGGAGGGCCTCGGCAATGGCCGGGTCCACTGGCGTCTGCCCGGACGGAGCCAGTTGCAGGGCTGGGGGCGCCTGCGCGAGGCCGGGAGGAGCTGGATAACCCTCAAGCATAGGCATGGGCCTCACTCCGTCCCTTGGGTTGGAAGGGGCGACGCGCCGGCCCACCATGCCGCGCCTTGCCGGATCCGCGCCTGCACGTCCGGCGGCTGCGTGGCGACAGCCTCCCAGAAGGTGGGCGCAACGAGCGGCGGCGACATCCTCGACCAGTCATCCGTCAGCTTGGTGTACTCGGGCACGCTGATCCGCAAGACCTCCGCGTTCCAATCGGGCGCGACATTCCCTTGGCGCGACGGGAGAGGCCCGCCGCCAAGGGCTTTCCCGAGTTCACTGCTGAAGTTGCCAACCCCCATCTCGTAAGGAGTGGCCTTCGTGTTCCTGAAGGCATTGATGAGGAACGGGAAGAACGGCAGCGCGGCGGCGGCGAGCGGGAGCCCGCCACCGGCGGCCGGGAGAAGCGAAAGCCCCGCCTCACCAGCGCCAACGAAACCCCCCGCGGCAGCGGTCTCGGCCCCGGCGCTGGCCGTTTGAAGCCCCTCAAGCCCGGCCATGTAGGAAGCCTCCGCCGCAGCCGCGTTGTAGGCCCCGGGGAGCTGGGCCGCTATCCCAGGCGGGATGATCTCCGCCGGAACGTCCGCCATGAAAGCGGCCTCGATGTTGGAGCCCGGGCCGGGAGTCCCGAAAGGCTCGAAGGTTCCCGTCGC
>MEMM01000123.1:0-576 GCA_001767925.1 Alphaproteobacteria bacterium RIFCSPHIGHO2_12_FULL_63_12 | reverse complement strand
AGGGACTCCGCCCCGCCCACCCCCGTCTTGCCGGTTATGAGTTCGGCGAGGCCCGTCACGGCGTCCTTGCCCTTGGCCGCGATGGCTCCGAACATGGCCGAAGTGCTGTCGTAGCCGAACACTTTCCCGAGGCTCCCAAGGGGATTCGCGGCTGCGATGAGGGCCGTGGCGATTCCCGTTATCCCCTGCCTCCTCGCCATCTGCTCAAGTGAGGCCCTTTCGTCCTGCCGGATGGCCGCGTTCTGGGCCGCGAGGCTTTCCTGGAGGCGGATGTTCTCCGCGCCTAGGATGTCCACGTTGGCGGGCGCGAAGAAGTCCCTGGGCTGGGTCCCGGGGATGGCCGTAGAGGCGAGGGTGTTCGCCACGCCCGCCCTTTGGGTGTTCGCGCCCTGCAAGGCGGCGAACTCCGCGATGCCCGCCTGGATGGAGTCGAGGTTCGCCGTGGAGAGAGCCCGGTTCATGGGATTGGCGATCTGGTTCTCCCATATCCTGTCGAAGCCCTCTCCTCCCGGGTAAAGACCTTGAGCGGTGTATTTCCGCTCCACGTCTTGCGCCATCGGATCATAGAATTCCCGG
>MEMM01000122.1 GCA_001767925.1 Alphaproteobacteria bacterium RIFCSPHIGHO2_12_FULL_63_12 | reverse complement strand
GGCAGGCGTCCATCAATTCGTGCACGGCCGCGACCGAGCCGTCGAACATCTTTTTCTCGTCCGCCGTGAAGGCGACTTCGACGATGCGCTCGACGCCGTTTTCGCCGAGGACGATCGGCACGCCGACATAGGTGTCCTTGACGCCGTATTGACCGGTCAGATGCGCGGCGCACGGAACGACCATGCGCTTGTTCTTCAGATAGCCTTCCGCCATCTGGATCGCGGAAGCCGCCGGCGCGTAATAGGCCGAACCCGTCTTCAACAGCGCGACGATTTCGCCGCCGCCCTTGCGCGTGCGGTCGACGATCGCGTCGATCTTCGCCTGCGTCGTCCAGCCCATCTTCACCAGATCGGGAAGCGGGACGCCGGCGACAGTCGAATAGCGCACCAGCGGGACCATGGTGTCGCCATGGCCGCCGAGAACGAACGCGGTGACGCTTTCAACCGAAACGTCGAACTCTTCGGCGAGAAACAGGCGAAACCGCGCCGAGTCGAGAATGCCGGCCATGCCGACGACTTTCTTCGTCGGCAGGCCGGAAAATTTCTGCAGCGCCCAGACCATCGCGTCGAGCGGATTGGTGATGCAGATGACGAAGGCGTTCGGCGCGTATTTGCGGATGCCCTCGCCGACTGACTTCATGACTTTCAGATTGATGCCGAGAAGATCGTCGCGGCTCATGCCCGGTTTGCGCGCAATCCCCGCGGTGACGATGCAAACGTCCGCGCCCTCGATATCTTTGTAGTCCTGCGCGCCCTTCAGCTTCGAGCCGTAGCCGTCGACCGGCGCCGATTGCGCGATATCGAGCGCCTTGCCCTGCGGCAGACCTTCCGCGACGTCGAACAGGACGATGTCGCCAAGTTCTTTTTGCGCGGCGATATGGGCGAGCGTGCCGCCGATCATGCCGGAGCCGATCAACGCGATTTTGGTGCGGGCCATGGGGGAAGTCTCCTTGCGAAAGTCGGAAATGTTTCGCGGGCTCTATAGAGCCTTTCCGCCGGGAACGGAAATGCCGGAGACAAGCAATTTCGCCGCAGCCCGTTCAGAAGACGAGGCGCAGGTTTCCCATCACCGAAGATGAAACCAAGGGGTCGCCGTCGGTGCGCGCCCCGCCAGGGGTCGCGGGATCGAATTCTTCCGGCCCGTAGCGGAAATCGAGGGTGCGGAAATAGACATATTCGGCGCCGACGCTGAGCTTTCGCGAGAGCGCGACATCAACCCCGGCGCGGCCCTGATAGGCGAACACCGCGTCGCGCTCGCCAAGCTCGTTTTCAACGCGCGCGCCGCCGACGCCAAAACCGATATAGGGCGTCAACCGGCTTTTGTTGACGAGATCGAAATAGATATTCGACATCAGCGCCTGAACTTCGAAATCGTCATTGACGGCGGGCCCCGGCGCAATCGGCGTTCCGCCCGTATAGGCGACGGCGTCGATCGACGGCGTCATGCGGCGGTATTCAAGCTCGGTGCGGGTTTTCCCGTACTGGAATCCGATCGCGGCGGAAAGGCTGAGCCCCTCGCCAAGATCGGTGTCCTTGCCGTCCGCGAGCGGCGCCGGCGCGGCGATAGAGGGATGATAGGCGAGATCCTGATTGAGCGCCTCTCCAAAAACGACGCCGCCGCCGCCCCTGACATAGACACCGGTCGCGCGGGCGCTATCCTCGGCGCTTGCGGCGAACGGCGCGAGCGACGCCGCCGCGATCAGCATTAATCTCGACACGGATGATCCCCATCGGTTTCCGGGCCGCGGAACGGCGCCCCTAGGGACCATAACAAGGCCCGGGCGGGTCTGGAAGCCGCCCGGTCTCACCATTTTGAGAGGAAAAAAGCCTTTGCGCTACTCAGCCGCCTCGGCGAAGGCCGGCTCGGCCCGGTCGTGCTCGCGGATGAACTTGGCGAGGCGCGGCTGGATCTCGTTGCGCCAGCGCGAGCCGTTGAAAACGCCGTAATGGCCGACGCCCGGCTGGATATAGTCGAATTTCATCTCGGAGGGGATATTGACGCAAAGATCGTGCGCCGCCTGCGTCTGGCCGATGCCGGAAATGTCGTCGTTTTCGCCTTCGACCGTCATCAGTGCGATATCGGTGATCGCCTCCGGGCGGACGCGCCGGCCGCGATGCAGGAAATTTCCTTCGGCGAGCGAGAATTCCTGGAACACCTCGCGGATGGTCTGGAGATAGAATTCCTCGGTCAGGTCGAGGACGGAGAGATATTCGTCATAGAACTTGCGGTGCTTGTCGGCGTTGTCGCCGTCGCCTTCGACGAGATGGTTGAAATAGTCGTAATGCGCGTTGAGATGCCGGTCGTGATTCATCGACAGGAATGAATAAAGCTGCACGAAGCCGGGGTAGACGCGGCGCATGACGCCGGTATAGGGCGCGGGCGTCGTGTAAATCATGTTGCGCTCGAACCATTCGAACTTGCGCTCTTGCGCCAGCAGGTTCGGCACGGTCGGCGAGCGGCGCGCGTCGATCGGGCTGCCCATGATGGTGATCGACGCCGGACGGCAGGGATCTGACTCTTCCGCCATCAGCGCGGCGGCGGCGAGCAGCGCCGGCCCCGGCTGACAGACCGCGACGGCGTGCGCGCGCGGGCCGATCTCTTGCAGGAAGCCGATCAGATAATCGACATAATCATTGAGGTCGAAGCGGCCTTCCGACAGCGGAACATTGCGCGCGTTTTTCCAGTCGGTGATGTAGACGTCGTGGCCGGGAAGCATCGCTTCGACCGTGCCGCGCAAAAGCGTTGCGTGATGGCCCGAGAGCGGCGCGACGATCAGGACCGCCGGGTCCTGCGCTGAGCCGCCGCGCGCGGCGCGCCGGGCTTTTTCATCGCGGCGAAAATGCAGCAGTCGGCAAAAGGGCTTGTCGATCGCCGTCTCGATGGTCACCGGAACCTGCCGGCCGCCGATCATCGTCTCGGTGATTTCCCATTCGGGTTTGGGGTAGCGGCGCGTCGCGTGTTCGAAGACGTCGAGCGCGGCGGCGGAGGCCCGTGCGACCCAGGTATCGGCCATCGGGTTCGCCGAGGATCGCCAGAATTTTGCGCCGAAACCGGCGGCAAGGCGCGCCGGAGTCATCGCGGCGTAGCCGAACTCAAATGCGGAATAGAGCATGAGGCCCCTTTTGAACTCTAACGCAACACAGCGCCGAACCTGACATCGCCTCCCCGCAAGGCGTCCGGCGCCGGAAAGGGGGGGAGAGTGCCACGCGCCTTGCGGGCGATGCAACATATATTACGCACCTGCAATAATTAGCGCTGAATTAACGGGCCGCCAACCGCAGATCACGCAGAAATGATTGAAAAATCAGGCGGTTATTCCAGAACACCCTGAAAACGGCGGATCCGGAAAGACGCCTGCGCGCGCTCAAAGGGCGTTGCGGATCGCAGTCGCCAGCTCGTCCGGGGTCAGACTGTCCTGCAGCGCGTATCGAAGCGCCCCGGATTTTTCCACCAGATAAAAGAGACTCGAATGCTGCATCGTGTAGCCGAGCTTGGGGTCGTCGATCGGTTCGGCCTCGGCGTAGACCTTGAACCCGGCCTTGGCCTGTTCGATCGCCGCGCGGTCGCCGGTGAGGCCGATAATGCGATCGTCAAAGGCGAGATAGGTCTTGATCGCTTCCGGCGTGTCGCGGTCGGGATCGACAGTGATGAATAACGGCGCGACTTGCGCGCGCTCCTCGTCCGTCAGCTGGTTCAGCGCCGCGCTGAGACGGCCGAGCGCCAGCGGGCAGACGTCCGGGCAGGTCGTGAAACCGAAATAGACAATCGCGACCCGCCCTTTCATATCCTCGTCGCGCGTCAGCTTTCCGTTCTGGTCGATCAGGGCGAAATCGGCGGCGAACTGGTCGGAAAGGGCGATGACGCCATCCGCGGGCAGCGGCGTCGCGGCCGGCTCGCGCGAGCAGGCGACGGCGAGGGTCAGGGGAGCGATCGCCAGGATCGAGAGAAGTCGGCCGTGAACCATCGGTCTTGCTCCTTTTGCTTTCCGTCAGCGCCCGGCTCGCTTATCCCTCGATAACGCCAAGGTCCAGCCCGTCGGGGCGCGGCCGGGAACATGTGAGCGCGAAAGTCCGATGAACCGTCTTGAAGACGCCGCCGAAATCGCCGCGCAGGCCCTGCGCGGTCCGGTGCGCCTCAGAACGCTGACGACTTTGCGCTGGCTTGCGGTCGCCGGACAGCTTTCGGCGCTGCTGATCGTGCATTTCGCGCTCGGCTTTCCGGTGCCGCTGGGGCTGTCGCTCGCGGTCGCGGCGGCGAGCGTCTGGCTGAATATCTTCATCATGCTGAGATTTTCCGCGCAGCGTTATCTCTCCGATCGCGAGGCCGCCGCCTATATTTCATTCGACATCGCGCAGCTGAGCGCGCTGTTGTTCCTGACGGGCGGGCTGCAAAATCCGTTCGCGGTCCTCATTCTGGCGCCAGTGACGATCGCCGCGAGCGTGCTGCCGCTCCGCCTCGCTGTCCTTGTCGGCTCGCTCGCCTTCGCCGGAATTTCAATCCTTGCCGCCTATCACCTGCCGCTTCCCTGGCGGCTTGGCGAGTCCGCCGATTTTCCGCCGGTGCTCAATGTCGGCGTGTGGGTGTCGCTGTCCTTCGCCGTCGCCTTTTTCGCCGCCTATGCGCATCGGATCGCCGCTGAATCAGCGCAACTTCGAAGCGCCCTCGCGGCCTCGCAGTTGGTGCTCGCGCGCGAGGAGCGGCTCGCCGCGCTCGGCGCGCTCGCCGCCGCCGCCGCGCACGAACTTGGAACCCCGCTGGCGACGATCCAGCTCACCGCCAAGGAGATGGCGGGCGAGCTGAAGGGCGAAGGCCTTCTGGAAGACGACGCGAATTTGCTGGTCAGCCAGGCGCAACGTTGTCGCGAAATTCTCGGGCGGCTTTCCAATCGCGGCGAGGCGGGCGACGTGATGATGGATCGCATCAAGGTCGACTTGTTGCTGAAAGAAGCGGCGAGCCCGTTTGTCGACTCGCGGCAGGGACCGGCGGTGATTTTCGAGGTCCGGGGCGGCGCCGGCGACGCGCCGCCGCCGGTGCTGCGCCGACGTCCGGAAATCATCTACGGGCTGCGCAACATCATCGAGAACGCCGTCGGCTATGCGCGATCGAAAGTGCTGGTGGCCGCCGACTGGGACCAGGACGCCCTGACGATCGAAATCCACGATGACGGACCCGGTTTCTCGCCCGAGATCCTCGGCCGCCTCGGCGAGCCCTATCTTGGCGGCCGGGTGCGCGGCGGAACTGGAAAAGGCGGGCTGGGCCTTGGGTTTTTCATTGCGAAGACCCTGATCGAGCGGACCGGCGCCGTGGTTTCCTTCGACAACCGGCCGTGGGGGGACGGTCAGGCGCGAAACGGCGCCTTTGTGGCGGCGCGCTGGCCGCTGGCGGCGATCACGGCGGCGTCCGAATAGCGAAAACTTGCGTCACGTCGCCCAACAGGTCACAACCGGCGCAGATTTCCTTCCCGATTGCTGAAGCCCCGCGCGACGCGGGCGCGAATTTGCGGATGCTAGCGAATGGACGATGAAACCAGGATCGCCGACGACCTGCCAAAAGACGCTTCCCTATTGATCGTCGACGATGACGAGCCGTTTCGCATCCGCCTTGGTCGCGCCATGGAAAAACGCGGCTTCGCCACCGTGCTCGCCGCCGGCGTCAAGGAAGCGATTCGCCTCGCAAGGGAGCGCCCGCCCGCTTTCGCCGTCGTCGATTTGCGCCTTGAAGACGGCGACGGGCTGGAAGTCGTCAACGCCATCCACGACATCCGCGAGGATTGCCGCGTCGTCGTCTTGACCGGTTATGGAAATATCGCGACCGCGGTCGCCGCCGTCAAAGCCGGCGCGCTCGATTATCTCTCCAAACCCGCCGACGCCGACGACGTCGAAAAAGCCCTGCTCGCGCGCGGCGGCACGCGGCCCGAACCCCCTGAAAACCCGATGTCTGCCGACCGGGTTCGCTGGGAGCATATCCAGCGCGTCTATGAGCTTTGCGATCACAATGTTTCGGAAACGGCGCGCCGCCTCGGCATGCACCGGCGAACCTTGCAGCGAATATTGGCCAAGCGCGCGCCGAAATAGCGCGCGCCGTCATTTCGAGAAGACGGCCCCGTGCGGCGTCGCGGCGCCCGTCCAGCCATGCGGCCAGTCGCGCGTCGTAAAAGAGAATCCGGGCTCACCGTCGACATCCTTGAAATCCTCGTCGATCGAGAGCGCGCCGGATTCCGGATCGAGCTTCAAAAGATAAAGCCGGTCGGTCGGCGCCCGGCCGGAGGTGACGACGATGCGGCCGGTCTTTTCATCATAGCCGGTCCAGTGCGGACGGTAGCTGTCGTTGATCGTCAGACGCGACGCCTCGACCGGCTTTGCCGGCTCGGCGAGGTCGAGGACGACGAGGCCGTTGATCGCCGGCGCGCTCTGCACGAGGAACCGTCCGGCGATCGTCGGCACGCCGCACATGTTGCCGGGAAACCTGTGCACGAGTTTGGCCTTCGGCTTCTCGCCCGCAAGGCCGGTGATGCGTTCAAGGCCGCAGGCGAGCGTCTGCACGTAGACGGACCCGTCGGGGCCGACGCGCGGTTCTTCGGGGCTGATATGCGCGTAGCGGTCGGGGCCGACATCGAGATATTCCGTCTTCAAAAGCTTCAAGTCGGAAAGACGCCAGAGCTGGACCGTCACCCCGCTGAAGAGGTTGGGATCGTGCATTGACGAATTGGTCGACAGGACGCGATCGATGTCGGGAAGGACGACAAGGCCGTAGGGCTCAAGAAACATGTCCCGCATCGAGGGATCGGCGGTGCTGGCGGCGCGGACCATCTCGCCATTTTCGGCGATCTCGACGAGCCCGCCTGATTTGACGGACGAGCCGTGATGGCCTTCATGCTCCGTATGCTGAAAGGTTGCAAGGACATTGCCGTTCGGCAGCCGCATGAAGGAATGCGGGTGCGTGTATCCGCCAAGCTCACGAAATGACGCCGCGACTTTCGGGGCCAGGGGATCGCGCGTATCGAATATGAACGTCTTGCCGCCGTCATGATCGTTAGCGAACAGCATGCCGCTCGCCGGCATTGAATATTCGGTATGATGGACGCGGATTGTCCGCTGGTCGGTCTCGACCGCGGAAACGAGGCGGCCATAGCTCGCCGACGCCGGGTCGGCGTCGATGACGGCCAGAAAATCATTGCCTTCCTTTGCGGCGTCGCCGGCCCAGACAAAGAGATGATGGCCTTTGGCCGCGGCGTCCGCCGCCTGCGCCGGGAGCGCTGTCATCAGGATGCCGAGCGCCGCGCCTAAAAACCTCGCATGCATGATTTCCCCTCATTTACGACCGCCGGCGCACCCTATCGCGTCGCGGGCGCGCAAGATAGCCGCGCGACGAAGCGAGCCTTGCGCGCGACGGGCCGATTTGCGCGCCTTGACCCAATGGCGATCTCGCCTGGCGCAAAATGCGCAAAACCGGAATCAGCATTTTGCGCCAGTTTTTTGTTTTGCCGCGTGACTTTGCAAAAAACCGGTTCCCACTTTTTGCGTCACGCTCTAGTGTCGCCGCCGAAGCCGGAAACGCCGGCGCGAAATTAAGGAAACGTCATGCGTTCATTGAAACTGTCGGCCGCCCTGATCGCCCTTCTCGCCGCACCGGCCTTCTTTGACGCCGCCGCCGCCGCCGACATCAAAATTCCGTATGAGGAGTTTACGCTCGACAACGGGCTGCGCGTCATCGTCCATGAAGACCGCAAGGCGCCGGTCGTCGCCGTGTCGATCTTTTATCATGTCGGCTCGAAGGACGAGCCCGAAGGGCGCACCGGCTTTGCGCATCTCTTCGAGCACCTGATGTTCAATGGGTCGGAAAACTTCAATGGCGAGTGGTTCGAGCCGATGGACGATATCGGCGCGACCGACGTCAACGGCAACACATGGTTCGATCGCACCAATTATTTCGAGACCGCGCCGACGCCGGCGCTCGATCGCGTCTTGTGGATGGAATCGGACCGCATGGGCCACCTTCTCGACGCGGTGACGCAGGAAAAACTCGACGAGCAGCGCGGCGTCGTGCAGAACGAGAAGCGCCAGGGCGACAACCAACCCTATGGCCGCATGGAATATCCGACGCTCGCCGGGCTTCTTCCCGCCGGCCACCCTTACGCGCATTCGACGATCGGTTCGATGGAAGACCTCGACGCCGCCGATCTTGAAACGGTGAAGAACTGGTTCCGCGAATATTACGGCGCGGCCAACGCAGTGATCGCCATCGCCGGCGACATCGACATCAAGACGGCGCGCGAAAAGGTCGAGAAATATTTCGGCGACATCGCATCGGGCCCGCCGCTGACGCGCGCCGAAACCAACGCGCCCAAACTCGCGGTCAACAAACGCGAGGTCATGTATGACCGCGTGCCGCAGGTGAAAATCGACCGCAACTGGGTCGCGCCCGGCCGCACGACGAAAGACGCGATCCTCCTGACGCTCGCGGCGGAAGTCCTCGGCGGCGGCAAGACATCGCGCCTGTACCAGCGCCTCGTCTACGATCTTGAACTCGCGACAAGCGCGACGGCGCAGATCCAGGATCAGGAGTTGCTGAGCTTTTATTCGGTGACGCTCGACCCGAAGACTGACGCCGACCCGGCAAAAGTCGAAGCGGAGATGGAGAAGGTCGTCGCCGACTTCCTCGCCAAAGGGCCGACGAAAGCCGAACTCGACCGCGCGAAATCCTCGATCGAGGCGGGCGTCATTCGCGGCCTTGAAAAAGTCGGCGGATCGGCCGGCAAGGCGACGACGCTCGCCGAAGGGGCGCTGTACGCGAACGATCCAGGTTTTATCGTCAAACAGCTCGACTGGCTGAAAGCGGCGACGCCCGCCGAAGTGCTCGCCGCGGCGCGCGAGGTGATGAACGCCGGCTATTACCAGCTCAGCGTTCTTCCGTTCCCGGAATATTCAACCGCCGCGTCGAACGTCGATCGCAAAACGGGGCTTCCCGCCGTGCCGACCTCGCCCGATCTCACCTTCCCGGCGATCGAAGAGGCGACGCTTAAAAACGGCGTCAAGGTCGTCCTCGCCAATCGCCCGACGGTGCCGGTCGTTAATATCTCGATGCAGTTCGACGCCGGCTACGCCTCGGACTCGGCGGGCGCCAAGCTCGGCGCCGCATCGTTCGCCGGCGCGATGCTCGACGAGGGAACCAAGCGCCGCACGGCGCTGAAAATCGCCGAAGAACTCGAAGGCCTCGGCGCAACGCTCGGCGTCGGCTCCAATCTCGACATGACCGGGGTCACCTTGTCGGCGCTCAAGTCGAATCTCGCGCCGTCGCTCGACATCATGGCGGACGTCATCCGTAATCCGGCCTTCGACCAAAGCGAGATGGACAAGTTGCGCGCGCGCTGGATCGCCGGCATCGAACAGGAAAAAGCCGATCCCGTTCAGCTGGCCCTGCGCCTGCTGCCGCCGATGATGTATGGCGAGGGCCACGCCTATGGCGTCCCGTTCACGGGATCGGGCACCATCGATTCGATCAAGTCGCTGACGCGCAGCGACCTTGAGAATTTCCACCGGACGTGGATCCGCCCCGACAATGCGACGATCTTCGTTGTCGGCGACGCGACGATGGCGGAAATGAAGCCGGCGCTTGAAAGAGCGTTCGGCGACTGGCGCGCGCCGTCGGGAGACATCCCGCAGAAGAACGTCGCCGAAGTCGCCCTTCCGGCGAAGGGCCGCGTCATCCTCGTCGACAAGCCGGGCTCGCCCCAGACGCTGATCCTCGCCGGTGAAGTCTCGCCGCCGACCGGCGCGCCCAACGCGATCGCGCTCAACGCCATGAACGACATTCTGGGCGGCCAGTTCACCGCGCGCGTCAACATGAACCTGCGCGAGGACAAGCACTGGGCCTATGGCGCCTACACGTTTTTTCAGGATGCGCGCGGCCAGCGTCCCTATCTCGTCTACGCGCCGGTGCAGACCGACAAGACGAAGGAGTCGATCAGCGAACTGCTGAAGGAGCTGAACGCCTACAAGACGACGCGGCCGGCGACGCCGGCGGAGCTGACGCGCACCGTCGCCAGCAACACGCGATCGCTGCCGGGGTCGTTTGAAACTTCGGGCGACGTCCTTGGCAGTTTGACGAATTCAAACCGCTTCGGCCGTCCTTTCGACTATCCGGCGAGCCTCAAGGAAAAATACGAGGCGCTGACCATCGCTGACATCAAGGCCGCCGCCGCCGAAGCCGTGCACCCCGAAAGCCTCGTCTGGGTGATCGTCGGCGACCGCGCCAAGATCGAAGCGGGCGTCGCCTCGCTCGGTCTTGGCCCGATTGAAGTGAAGTCGATCGGCGATCTTTGATCGCTGGTGGGACCGATACGAACAAGGCCGCGTCTTTCGACGCGGCCTTTTTCATGCATGGTCCTTGAGGATTTCGCCCGCGAGATAGAGCGAGCCGCAAATCAGGATGCGCAGCGGTTTTTTCCCGACGCCGCGCGCGTGCCGCACGGCCTCGTCGAAAGAAAGGCAAGGATGCGCCGGAAGACCGGCGCGTTCGGCGGCTTCGGCGACCGACATCGGCGTGCGCGCGCCGGAATGATCCGCCTGCACCGTGAATACCGACGCGGCGAGGCCTCGGAACGCTGCAAAAAATCCGTCGGCGTCCTTGTTTTCCTGCATGCCGCAAATGAGTACGAGCGGCTTGGAGCTCTTTTCTTCAAAATCCGCCATCGCCTGCGCCAGCGCGCGCGCCGCGTGCGGATTGTGCCCGCCGTCGAGCCAGACCTCGGTTTCCTCGTCGCCGGCGAGCCGCGCAAATAACGGACCCGTCTTCAGCCGCTGAAGGCGCGCCGGCCAGCGCGCCGCCGTGAGCCCCGCTGAAATCGCTTCATCCGCGATCGCAAGCCTGGCGGCCCTGATCGCGGCGACGGCGAGGGCCGCGTTCATCGTCTGATGGGCGCCGGCAAGACGCGGCGGATCGAGATCGCACAGCCCTTCCTCATCCTGATAAACGAGACGTCCGTTTTCGCTCCACGCGTTCCAGTCGCGGCCGAAAGCGAACAGCGCGGCGCGTTCGGCGAGGGCGTGAGTTTCAAAAACCGCCATCGCTTCCGCCGTTTGCGGGCCGATGACCGCCGGCGCGCCGGGCCGGAAAATGCCGGCTTTTTCCCGCGCGATCTCGGCGAGCGTATCCCCCAGAAAATTCTGGTGATCGAGCGCGATCGGCGTCACCGCCGCCGCCAGCGGCCTCTCGATGACATTGGTCGCGTCAAGCCGTCCGCCAAGGCCGACCTCGAGCACGAGATAATCGGCCGGGGTTTCGGCGAAGGCGAGGAACGCCGCCGTCGTGATGGTTTCAAAAAATGTGAGATCGTCGTCGCCCGCCGCTTTGTCGACGCGCTCGATGACGTCGAGGAAGGCGTCGTCGCCGATTTCCCGCCCGGCGAGGACGATGCGTTCATTGTATCGCACAAGGTGCGGCGAAATGTAGGTGTGAACGCGGGCGCCGGAGGCTTCGAGGATCGCCTTCAGGTAAGCGACCGTCGATCCCTTGCCATTGGTCCCGGCGACGTGAAAGACCGGCGGCAGTTTCCGGTGCGGACCGCCCAGCCGGTCAAGCGTTCGGATCACGCGGCCGAGCCCCAGATCGATGAGCGCGGGCCGGCGCAGCGCCACCCGTTCCAATGCCGCTTCGACGGCGTTCACGTAAGAAATTCCCCGATCTATTCGGCGGCGCGGCCGACCGGGCCGATGTCATTGGCCGGAAACCCGTTCGCCCCGGCGCCGCGCGCGCCTTTTTTCATCAGTACGCGGATGAGCGAGCCGAGCCGGGCGCGCAGCTCGCCCCGCGGAACCACGATATCGACCATGCCCTTGTCTTTCAGGAATTCAGAACGCTGAAAGCCTTCGGGCAGCTTCTCGCGGATCGTCTGTTCAATGACGCGGGGGCCGGCGAAGCCGATGAGCGCGCCGGGTTCCGCGATGTGAACGTCGCCGAGCATCGCGTAGGACGCGGTGACCCCGCCGGTCGTCGGATGGGTCAAAACCACGATATAGGGAAGGCCCGCCTCGCGCATCATCTGCACCGCGATCGTCGTGCGCGGCATCTGCATCAGCGACAGGATGCCTTCCTGCATCCGCGCGCCGCCGGACGCGGTGAAGACGATCAGCGGCGCCTCGGCGCCGACCGCCGTTTCAGCGGCGCGGATCAATGACTCGCCGAGCGCCATGCCCATCGACCCGCCCATGAAGTCGAAATCCTGAACGGCGGCGACCGCCGTTTCGCCCTCGATCTTGCCGACCGCGACCAGCATCGCATCTTGATGATTGGTCTTGCGGCGCGCGTCGCGCAGACGGTCCGTGTACTTCTTTTCATCCTTGAACTGCAGCGGATCGAGCGGCGGCTCCGGGATGGCGACCGGGTTGAACCGCGCGTCGTCGAACACCGAGGCGAGGCGCTGGTCGGCTTGCATGCGCATGTGATGGCCGCAGGACTTGCAGACATTGAGCGCGGCTTCGAGATCCTGGCCGAACAGCATTTCTCCGCAGCCGCCGCATTTGACCCACAAGGGATCGGCGCCGTCGTCATGGCGCTTGAACAGGTTCTTGATTCCGGGCGGCGCGAGATTTGACAGCCAGCTCATCCATTACCCTCCAGCCGCGCCGGTCGACCGGCGCGCGGCGCGAACCGCATCCGACAGCTCGCGCGCAAGGTTTACCACCTCAGCCACGGCAATATCGGCCTCGCCGGAGGTTTCCTCAAGGGACGCGTGGTTAAGATGCGCCGCGAGGCGCTCTACCAGCGCCGAGCCGACGACGACGGCGTCGGCGAATTTGGCGGTCTCGGCCGCCGATTTCGCCGTTTTGATCCCGAAACCGACCGCCACCGGCAGGCTCGACGCGGCCTTGATGGTCGCGACCGCGCCGGCGACGTCAGCGCCGATCCCGGATTTGCCGCCGGTGACGCCGGCGACGGAGACGTAATAAAGAAATCCGGAAATATTGGTCAGAACCGCCCGCAAGCGCCGCGCGTCGGTCGTCGGGGTGGCGAGACGGATGAAATCGATCCCCGCCGCGCGCGCCGGCAGGCACAGCTCGGCGTCCTCTTCGGGCGGCAGATCGACGACGATGAGGCCGTCGACACCCGCCGCCGTCGCGTCTTTGAGGAAACGCTCGACCCCATAGGCGTAAAAGGGATTGTAATAGCCCATCAGAATGATCGGCGTTTTCGCGTCGCCGGACCTGAATTCGGCGACGAGATCGAGGGTCCGCGCGAGCGTTTGTCCGCCGGCGAGCGCCCTTAGCCCCGCCGCCTGGATCGCCGGCCCGTCGGCCATCGGATCGGTGAAGGCGACGCCGATTTCGATGAGATCGGCGCCGGCGGCCGGCAGCGCCCGCAGCAGCTTCAACGACGCCGCGTAAGAGGGATCGCCGCCCATCACGAAGGGGATGAAGGCGGCCCTTCCCTCTTTCTTCAGCGCGTCAAAGGTTCGGGCGATGCGGGACAAGTTGCCTCGGGATTATGCGAAGCCATTTCCCTACATCGCCCGACGCGCAATGCAAGCGCCGCGCATTGCAGGCGCAAGGCGGCGTCAGCGCCGATCAACCGCGGACGTAAATCCGGCGGCCGTTATCGTAGGTGTATTGCATCCCCATTCTACGATCATAGCTGAGCTTCAGTTTCGGCTCCCTGTAGCCGTGACCGTATTTGCGCCCGCGATCGCCGCGCCCATGCTCATAGCGGTCGTTGTCGTAGCGGGCGTTGTCGTAACGCCGATCATCGCCGCGACGTCCGTGATCGCGATCCGACACATAGACGAAGGCGCTGCGCGGGCAGACGGTGACGGCGCGATCGCGGCGGCTTTCGCGCCGGTCGTAGCGGTCTTCGACTCGGTCGCGGCGGCTGTAATCGTAGCGCTCGTCGCGGCGGCTTTCGCGCGCGTCGCGCCAGTCTTCGCGAAGGTCGGCGCACCGGCGCGCGTCAAGGCGCCATTCGCCGGCGAAAGCGGGCGCGGCGGTGAGAACGACGCCGGCGCCGACAAGTACTGCGATGAGTTTTTTCATGATCCCTATCCCTGTCCAAATGGGCCCCTTGCCCGACAGAGATTGAACGCGCGGCGCGGGCGTGGTCCGTCGGCGCCGGCGAAGGTCTTTTCGGGGTTTTATCGCGGCGGAAATGCGGCGGGTCAGCGCGCGGCGCTGATCTGGTCGTCGAGGCGCGCGTTCATCAGTTTCAGCGCCTCGGCGGCGGCGGCGAAATCGGCCGGCGGCAGATCGCCCAGCATTTCCCTGATCGTCGCCAGTTCGCGTTTTTGAAGTTCAACGCAATGGGCGATGCCGGCCGGCGTCAGCGAATAGAGTTTTGAGCGCTTGTGATGCGGATTGTCGACGCCGCGTGCGAACCCCTTGGCGACGAGGCTGTCGAGGACCGGCTGGATCGACTGGCGCGTCACCGGCTTGCGCCGCGCTATTTCGGGGGCGGTCGCCTCGCCCTCGATAAAAAGATCGCGCAGGATCCCCCGCTCGGCGCCGCTGACGCCAAGGTCGGCGAACACCATCTCAGCGATCGCCGAGAGCCGGAAAAAGGCTTTCGGCACTTCATTGATGGCGGCGAGGATATCGCGTTCGGGTCCGGGATCGGGGTCGTACATGACAACCATCCTGTCAAATGGACAGGCGGCCTGTCAATAGGCGACCCGCGCCAGAATGCCTTTGCAGGACCGGGCGAAGACCGGGGGGAGCAAGGCTCAGGCGAGCGCTTTGAGGGCGCGGAACGAGATCATTTTCCGCTGCGCTTCGTCCCACAAAGCGAGCCGCGCGCAATTGAGGCTGTCGAGCATCGTCATCTTCGGCAAGGCGAGAAGGTCCTTGCTCGAGCGGTAGCATTCCGGAAGGCGGTAATTCGGAATGCCGCTCGCCAGATGGTGGATGTGGTGAAGGCCGATATTGCCGGTGAACCATCTGAGGATTTTCGGCAGGTGATAATGCGAGGAGCCGAAAATCGCCGCCTCGGCATAGGTCCATTCAGGTTTGCGCGCCCAATAGGCGTCTTCATACTGATGCTGGACGAAGAAGAGCCAGGTGCCGGCCCAGGCCGCGATCGTCACCGCCGGCAAAATGGCGAGCGCGACGACGCCGACGCCGAAAGCGAATGCGAGGCCGCCATAGACAAGCGTCAACGCGATATTGAGGAGAACGACGCTCTTCCAGATCTGCGCGACTTTAAGACCGGTATAGGTCTTGGCGAAGGGCGGCGCCGACGCCAGCGGCAGGCGTTGCAGGATGAAGAAATAAACCGGCGCGCCGATGACGATCAGCACCAAAGGGTGGCGATAAAGGCGATACATCAGTCGCTCGGCGCCCGAGAGCGCGCGGTATTCCTCGACGGTGAGCGTATCGACCGCGCCGATGCCGCGCCGGTCGAGATCGCCGGAGCCAGCATGATGGCGGTTATGCGAATCGCGCCAGAAGCCGTAGGGCGTAAAAGTCAGTATGCTGATCAAAAAGCCGAGCGCCTGATTCGCCCGCCGGTTCTTGAAATAGGAGCCGTGGCCGCAATCGTGCTGGATGGTGAACAGCTTCACCAAAATCCCGCCGGCGATCGGCGACAGCGCCAGCGCCGTCCCCCAACGCCCGGCCGTCGCCAGCGCAATCATCGCCGCGACGAGCGCCAGGTAAATCGCCAGCGATATCGACGCCTGCGACAGGCTGCGCTTCAGATCGGCGCCCTGGAACGACTTGCAATGCTCGACGATGCGGCGGAGCGCGTCGAGGCGCGCTTCATTGGCGTCATGAGACAGTTTTCTGACGACGGTCGCAGCGGCTTCTGCTGCGGCTGAAATGGAGTGCGACAAAGGGGCCCCGCTGGCTACAATTCTGTTCTGCGTCCGGACGCCCGAGGCGGCCCGGGGATGCTGCGATTTCACGTCCAAATCTTTAAGGAGAATTG
>MEMM01000121.1:9580-9745 GCA_001767925.1 Alphaproteobacteria bacterium RIFCSPHIGHO2_12_FULL_63_12 | reverse complement strand
GTGGAGTCGCTGACGGCGGAACTGGCGCGCAAATCAGCGGAAATCGACGCGCTGAAATCGGCGCCTGCCGCCGTACAAGTTGCGGCCATGGCGGCGCCCGCCTCGCCGGCGCCGGCCGAGGAAACGCTTGTCTGGCGCAACCGCCATCTCGAGAGCCGTGTGGTT
>MEMM01000121.1:8165-9510 GCA_001767925.1 Alphaproteobacteria bacterium RIFCSPHIGHO2_12_FULL_63_12 | reverse complement strand
TGGATGC
The DNA here is from genome assembly GCA_001767925.1 of Alphaproteobacteria bacterium RIFCSPHIGHO2_12_FULL_63_12. Lineage (GTDB taxonomy): Bacteria > Pseudomonadota > Alphaproteobacteria > Caulobacterales > Parvularculaceae > Amphiplicatus. The sequence goes on along the minus strand of MEMM01000121.1, from coordinate 9,503 downwards.
AGCCAAGAAAGATTGGGAACTCGATTACCTGCGCACGCGCGTGGAAGCGCTGCAGGCTGAACTTGCGGCGGTGCCTGCGCCGGTTGCGGCGCCCGCTGCGGAGACGGTCGCTGCCGCTGCCGTCGCAGCGGATCCAACCGCACCCGTTGAAGAAGAAATTGCCCGCCTGCGCTGGCGTGTGCGGTTCCTGGAAGGCCGGCTGGCCTATTTCGAAGGTGACGCCGATGCGGAGGAGGCAGGCGAGGACGCGGAGGACAATGCCCGTCCTGAACCGGCGCGCGCTTCCGAGGCGATCCTGCACCAGCTTGAAGCGGCAGATGAGGCCGCTGAAGCCGAGGCGGAACAAGAGGTCGAGCGCACGCGCCCGCTGGCGCTCGACAAGCCGGTTGACGGGACACCGGATGACCTGACACTGATCGGCGGGATCGGTCCGAAGATCCAGGATGTGCTGAATTCGCTCGGCATCTATCATTTCGACCAGATTGCCGAATGGACGCAGGAAAACATCGCCTGGGTGGACGAGTACCTCAGTTTCACCGGCCGAATCACGCGGGAGGGCTGGGTCGAGCAGGCCGCCGTGCTGGTCGGTGAGGCGGCCGACGCCTGACATCAAACCTCATTCAGAAGCGGTTCACCGCCTGCTTCCTACGATCGGGAACCGTCGCGGCCCCGTTTGCATTTTGGTGCGCAAGGGATAGGTTCGCGGCACATCAGGTCGCAGGAGATTGCCCCATGTCGCGTGAAATCGAGTTCGGAGAAAAGTTCGACGGCGCATTGCTCGCGAATGCCCCGCGCGTGCGCCTGTCGCGCCGCGGAATCATCATGGGTCTTGCGGCAGGCAGCGTGTTCCCGTTCGTGACGGGATGCGCCACCAATGCGGCGACGGGCGACAGCCAGCTGTTGCTGTTCGGAGATGACCAGATTGCCAGCATGGCGGCCACCGCCTGGACCGACATGAAGTCGCAGACACCGCAAACTTCGAATTCCCGCCTCAAGAACCGCGTTCTCGGCATCTGGGACCGCACCATCAATGGCGCCGTGAAACAGGGCCATATCGATCCGAACGCCCAATGGGACGTTGCCGTCTTTGATACTGACGACGTCAACGCCTTCGTGATGCCGGGCAACCGCGTGGGCGTGTACCGCGGCATCACCGAGCTTACGGAGAATGACGACCAGCTGTCCTCGGTGCTGGGTCATGAAACGGGTCACGTGGTCGGCAAGCATGCTGCCGAGCGGATGTCGGTCTCGACCGCTGCGCAGGTCGGGCTGATGGCCGGGCAGATTGCGGTCGCTTCGTCGGAGACCTTGTCGAAGTATGGCACGGCAATCGGCGCG
>MEMM01000121.1:3309-8147 GCA_001767925.1 Alphaproteobacteria bacterium RIFCSPHIGHO2_12_FULL_63_12 | reverse complement strand
CAGTTCGGCGTGGTGCTGCCTTACAGCCGCAAGCACGAGCTGCAGGCTGACAAGCTCGGCGTCGATTACATGCACCAGGCCGGGTATGACGTGAAACAGTCGGTCCGCCTGTGGGAACTTATGGATGCCCAGTCGAAAGGCGAGCGTCCGCCGGAGTTCATGTCGACCCACCCGGACCCGGTTCGCCGGGCTGAGGAGTTGCGCAATTATATCAACGCCAAGGGCTACGCCTTGATGTAGGCTGCGCAGGGAACAGAAATCACACTGTGATTTCCCCGGAGCAGGCCCGAGCGTAAGCGAAGGGCCAGCCACGTAGACAGTTCGAAGCCCCGGATGGGCCTGCCGTCCGGGGTTTTTCATGGGCCTGCTTGACCGGGCAGGGCCTTTGCGCCATACGCCCCGCTTCCACGGGAGGCTGCCAGCCGTACCGCGGACCCTCTATTCAACCGGGCGGATCGAAAGACCACCGCCCCTTCGCCAAAGTTGTGAGGACAAGATGGCTAAGAAACTGCTGGGGCAGATCAAGCTCCAGATTCCGGCCGGCAAGGCCAACCCGTCGCCGCCAGTGGGCCCCGCCCTCGGCCAGCGCGGTATTAACATCATGGAATTCTGCAAGGCGTTCAACGCCCGCACCCAGTCCATGGAAGAAGGTATCCCGATCCCGGTCGTGATCGAATATTATCAGGACAAGTCGTTCACCTTCGTCACCAAGACGCCGCCGGCGTCGGTCCTGCTGAAGAAGGCCGCCGGCCTGAAACTCGGCAAGAAACCGGCTTCGGGCGCGAAGAAACCCGGCCACGAGTCGCCGGGCAAGGTGACGATGGCGCAGGTCCGCGAAATCGCGCAGGTCAAGATGAATGACCTGAACGCCAACGACCTCGACGCCGCTTCCAAAATCATCGCCGGCTCTGCCCGTGCGATGGGTCTCCGGGTTGAGGAGTAATCATCATGGCCAAAGGAAAACGTACCCGCGCCATCGAGCAGACGATCGACATCACCAAGACCTATACGATCGCCGAAGCCGTCAAGCTCGTGAAGTCGAACGCCAAGGCGAAATTCGACGAAACGATCGAACTCGCCGTGAACCTCGGCGTTGACCCGAAATACGCTGACCAGCAGGTCCGCTCGGTGGTCAACCTGCCGGCTGGCACCGGCAAGAACATCCGCGTTGCGGTGTTCGCGAAAGACAAGAAGGCTGATGAAGCCAAGGCCGCCGGTGCAGACATCGTCGGCGCCGAAGACTTGTTCGAGAAGGTCAATGGCGGCTTCATGGACTTCGACCGCGTCATCGCCACGCCGGACATGATGGGCCTGGTTGGCCGCCTCGGTAAGGTGCTCGGGCCTCGCGGCCTGATGCCGAACCCGAAAGTCGGCACCGTGACCCCGAACGTCGCCCAGGCCGTCAAGGACGCCAAGGGCGGCGCCGTCGAGTTCAAGGTCGAAAAGGCGGGCATCGTGCATGCCGGCGTCGGCAAGGCGAGCTTCTCGCAGGCTGACATCGAGAAGAACGTCAACGCGTTCCTCTCGGCGCTGGTCAAGGCCCGCCCATCGGGCGCCAAGGGCACGTTCGTGCGCAAGGTCACGCTCTCGTCCACGATGGGCGGCGGCGTGGTGATCGATCTGGCGGAAGCCAAGGCCTGATCGCTTTCTGGACCTGAAATCTGAAAAGCCCGGCGCAGCGATGCACCGGGCTTTTTTGCGTTTGCAAACCGGGGCTGGCGTGGTTGCGAGGGTTGCGCTCTAAACGAGACATGCACAGGCTTCGCGCTTCCCGCAGACGTCGCCATCGGGGCTCGCCGATTGATTTCGGCATGCCGATGTTTGTGACGCTGGTCGGGCTCTGGGTCGCGGGCAGGATCGGTTTCCTGAGCGCCGTCGTGATGGTGCCCGACTGCCTGGCCTTGCAACCGGCGCTGCTGGGGCAGGGCGGACGCATCGATGCAGTTCTCGATACCTTGGGTCTGGCGGGTATGGCGGCCTTGGGTGTGATCGCGGCGACGGGGCTGATCGGCTGGCACCAGAAGACGCTGAACTGGGGCGCCGCCGCATTTGGAACGGTGAATGCCGGGATGGCCGGCCTCCTGATCGCCCAATGGGTTGTCGGCTGGTCATTCTTCAACCCGGATAGCGGGCTCGCGAAAGCCGTGATGCCGCTGGGCCCGCAGGTACGAACGCTGAGCGTGGAATATTCTGCGGAGGGCCGCAGCCCGTTCGAGGGTATGCCCGGCTGGAAAACGATTGGTCCACGCGCCTATTTTAATGCGGAGCTCGGCATTTTCGCGCGCGAGGAACCCGTTCGCAGGTGCTTCACGCCGGCGTTTGTCCGCCAGAACAGGCTCAATGCCAGCCTAACCGGCCTTGCCTCCGGCGGCGCCCACATTGCTTCGACCCCGGACTTCGGGCTGGACAGGAGTGTTTATGCCTGGATCTACTATGACCGGGACAGCCAGTACCTGACCTCGGATATCTATCCCCATCACGACAGATTTGCCGACCTTCAGAAGCGCGACGCCGAACGAGAGGCCAGACGACGCCGGGTCGATCCAGCAGGCGTCCTCGCCCAGGTCGACGCGAGCCTGATGGGACCGCCCGGGGAGGAAGCGAGCGAGCGCCCCTACACCCTTGATGAAATCGAGGCGATGGTCCGGGAGGCTTGGGACCGGGACGCGCCGGTCCCCTGACGCCGCCCGGCTTTCTCACGCGGAAGCAACATTTGTGAGGCCGGGGGGTTGCGGCCCGGTGGAAAAAGCGTTAATGCCCGCCGCTTGACGGGAGTTCACCGATGTGCATTCGGGGGACTCCCGTTTCCTGTCACAGACCATAGGCCATTCCTTCCAGGAAAGCCAAGGGCCGCGAGGCCACCTATGCAGACGGGGTGAGGCGTAGATACGGTTCGGAATTTTCTGGATTTTTCCGGAAAAGGGCGCGCCGGGCAGGCCAATCCCTGGGCAGGCGCTGGATGCCGCAAGGCAGAAGGCGAACACCTAGGGCGGCCGGATGGTCCGGACGCCCCAATGGAGACCCGCAATGGATAAAGCTGGAAAAAGCGCTGCTCTCGAATCCCTGAAAGGGGTTTTCGAAGGAGCGGGTGTGGTCGTCGTGACCCACTATACCGGTCTCACCGTAGCGGAAATGACGAAGCTGCGTGGCCTGCTCCGCAAGGACGGCGCGCACTTCAAAGTGGTCAAGAACCGTCTGGCGAAAATCGCGCTGGGCGGCACGGGTGGCGACAAGGCTGCAGAACTCTTCCAGGGTCCTGTTGCCATCGCCTATTCACCCGATCCGGTGTCGGCCGCGAAAGCGGCTGACGAGTTCTCGAAGGAAAATTCGAAACTCGTGATCATCGGTGCGGTGATGGGTGAGCAGGTGCTGGACGCCAAAGGCGTCGAAGCGCTCGCGAAACTCCCCTCCCTCGACCAACTGCGTGGCAAGCTTATCGGCCTCCTGCAGGCACCGGCGACGAAAGTCGCAGGCGTCATCCAGGCTCCGGCTTCGCAACTTGCCCGCGTGGTGGCCGCTTACGCGTCGAAAGACGCGGCGTAAGTCACCCGTTTTCGCAACCTACGACCTTAACAACCGTACCAAACAGGAATCAAAACCATGGCAAATCTTGAAAAGATTGTCGAAGACCTCTCGGCTCTGACCGTTCTTGAAGCGGCCGAGCTCGCGAAACTTCTCGAAGAAAAATGGGGCGTTTCGGCCGCTGCGCCGGTCGCCGTTGCAGCTGCTGGCGGCGGCGCCGCTCCGGCCGCTGCGGCTGAAGCCCAGACCGAGTTCGACGTTGTTCTCACCGATGCCGGTGCGAAGAAAATCGAAGTCATCAAGCTCGTCCGCGAAGTCGTTCCTTCGCTCGGCCTGAAAGAAGCCAAAGACCTCGTCGAAGGCGCTCCGAAGACCGTGAAAGAAGGCGTCTCGAAAGCAGACGGCGAAGCCCTGAAGAAAAAGTTCGAAGACGCTGGTGCGAAAGTCGAACTGAAGTAAGCGCCTTCGGGCGTGTATCCGGATGGTGTTCGCGCGAGGCATCATCCTGTCAAGGAATAGCGCGGCGGTCTCCCGTTAGAGGCCGCCGCGTGCTCGCGTTTCAAACTCAGGCGCCCCGCCCGAACTGGCGGCGCCACAAAATGGGAACTTGGGATGGCACTCTCCTTCACGGAAAAGAAACGTATCCGCAAAAACTTCGGCCGCATTCCCGAAGCCATCGAAATGCCCAACCTGATCGAGGTCCAGCGCGAGTCCTACGAAGCGTTCCTCCAGATGAACACCCCGCGCGAAAGCCGCACGGATGATGGCCTTGGTGGCGTTTTCAAATCGGTTTTCCCGATCACGGATTTCTCCGAGCGCGCGACGCTCGAGTACGTCTCGTACGAATTCGAACAGCCGAAATTCGACGTCGAAGAGTGCATGCAGCGCGACCTGACCTACCAGGCGCCGCTCAAGGTCCGCCTCCAGCTCGTCGTGTTCGACGTGGATGAGGAAACCGGCGCACGCTCCGTCAAGGAAGTGAAAGAGCAGGAATGCTATCTCGGCGACATCCCGCTGATGACCGAGAAGGGCACGTTCGTCGTCAACGGCACCGAGCGCGTGATCGTCTCGCAGATGCACCGTTCGCCGGGCGTCTTCTTCGACCATGACAAGGGCAAGACGCATGCCTCCGGCAAGCTCTTGTTCGCCGCCCGCATCATCCCTTACCGCGGCTCGTGGCTCGATTTCGAGTTCGACGCGAAGGACATCCTGAACATCCGCATCGACCGCAAGCGCAAGCTGCCGGCGACGACGATCCTTTATGCCCTCGGCTACAATACCGAACAGATCCTCGACGAATTCTATTCCCGCTCGAT
>MEMM01000121.1:890-3291 GCA_001767925.1 Alphaproteobacteria bacterium RIFCSPHIGHO2_12_FULL_63_12 | reverse complement strand
AAAGGTCGTCGCCGAAGCCGGCAAGAAGATCACCGCCCTGAAGGCGAAACGCATTTCCGAAGGCGGGACGGACGAAATCCTCGTGCCGTCGGAAGCGCTGATCGGCAAGTTCCTGGCGCGCGACGTCGTCAACCTCGAAACCGGGGAAATCTTCGGCGAGGCCGGGGATACGCTGGAAGAAGAGTCGATCGCCGAAATGCGCGACTATGGCCTCAAGATGATCGAAGTGCTCGACATCGATGCCGGCGGCCGCGGGCCCTGGCTGCGCAACACGCTGAAGGCTGACAAGAACGAGAACCGTTTCGAGGCGCTTTCCGATATTTACCGCGTCATGCGCCCCGGCGAACCGCCGACGCAGGAAGCGGCAGACGCGCTGTTCGGCCAGCTGTTCTTCGACTCCGAGCGCTATGACCTCTCGGCCGTGGGCCGCGTGAAGATGAACATGCGCCTCTCGGTCGCCGTCAAGGAATACGAGTCGGCGGAAGACTCGATGCGCGTGCTGCGCAACGACGACATTATCGGCGTCATGAAGGTCATCCTCGACCTGAAGGACGGCAAGGGCGAAGTCGATGACATCGACAACCTTGGCAACCGCCGCGTCCGTTCGGTCGGCGAACTGATGGAAAACAACTACCGTATCGGCCTCGTGCGCATGGAGCGCGCGATCAAGGAACGCATGGGCGCGGTCGACATCGACACGGTCATGCCGCACGACCTGATCAACGCCAAACCGGTGGTCGCCGCGGTGCGCGAATTCTTCGGCTCCTCGCAGCTGTCGCAGTTCATGGACCAGACCAACCCGCTGTCGGAAATCACCCACAAGCGCCGTCTCTCGGCGCTTGGCCCGGGCGGCCTGACGCGCGAGCGCGCCGGCTTCGAAGTGCGCGACGTGCACCCGACCCATTACGGCCGGATCTGCCCGATCGAGACGCCGGAAGGCCCGAACATCGGCCTGATCAACTCGCTCGCCACGCATGCCCGCGTCAACAAGTACGGCTTCATCGAAAGCCCGTACCGCAAGGTCGTGAAAAACAAGCTGACGAACGAGGTCGTCTACCTCTCGGCCATGGAAGAATCGATCTACAAGATCGCCCAGGCCAACGCGACCGTGAACGCCAAGGGCGAGCTCGTGAACGAGTTCGTCAACGCCCGCGTCGCCGGCGAAGCGACGATGGTTGCCAAGGAAGAGGTCCAGTACATGGACGTCTCGCCGAAGCAGGTTGTCTCGGTGGCTGCCTCGCTGATCCCGTACCTCGAGAACGATGACGCCAACCGCGCGCTCATGGGCTCGAACATGCAGCGCCAGGCCGTGCCGCTCGTCCAGTCGGAAGCGCCGTTTGTCGGCACCGGCATGGAAGCGGTCGTTGCCCGTGACAGCCGCGCCGCCATCGTTGCCCGCCGGGCAGGGGTGGTCGAGCAGGTTGACGCGCTGCGGATCGTGGTGCGTGCGACGGAAGAAATCGACGGCGCGAAATCCGGCGTCGACATCTACCGTCTCGCCAAGTTCCGCCGCTCGAACCAGAACTCGTGCATCAACCAGCGCCCGATCGTGAAAGTCGGCGACGTTGTTTCCAAGAACGACATCATCGCGGATGGTCCGTCCACGGATCTCGGCGAGCTGGCGCTCGGCCGCAACGTGCTCGTCGCGTTCATGCCCTGGAACGGCTACAACTTCGAAGACTCGATCCTGATCTCCGAGCGTATCGTGAAAGACGACGTCTTCACCTCGATCCACATTGAGGAATTCGAAGTCGCCGCCCGCGATACGAAACTCGGCCCGGAAGAGATCACGCGCGACATTCCGAACGTCGGTGAAGAAGCGCTCCGCAACCTCGACGAAGCCGGCATCGTTGCCGTCGGCGCTGAAGTGAAGGCGGGCGACATCCTCGTCGGCAAGGTCACGCCGAAGGGCGAAAGCCCGATGACGCCGGAGGAGAAACTCCTGCGCGCCATCTTCGGCGAGAAAGCCTCCGACGTGCGCGACACCTCGCTGCGCGTGCCGCCGGGCGATTCCGGCACGGTCGTGGATGTGCGCATCTTCAACCGTCACGGCATCGACAAGGACCAGCGCGCGCTCCAGATCGAGCGCGAGCAGATCGAGCAGCTGCAGGAAGACAAGGAAGACGAACAGTCGATCCTCGAACGCAACACCTATGCCCGTCTGCACGACCTGCTGTCGGGCAAGGAAGCGGCCGCCGGCCCGAAAGGCTTCAAGCCGGGCCGCGTCACCGTCGGCGCGCTCGAAGAGCTGACCGAAAAGCAGTGGTGGGACATCGAGCTGAAATCGGAGAAGGCGCAGGCCGAACTGAAAGCCCTGCGCGAACAGTTCGACGCCTCGATCCGTGAGCTCGAAGCGCGCTTCAACGACAAGGTCGAGAAGGTCCAGCGCGGCGACGCCCTG
>MEMM01000121.1:0-860 GCA_001767925.1 Alphaproteobacteria bacterium RIFCSPHIGHO2_12_FULL_63_12 | reverse complement strand
TTCCTGGCCGTTAAGCGCAAGCTTCAGCCGGGTGACAAGATGGCTGGCCGTCACGGCAACAAAGGTGTGATCTCGAAGATCAACCCGAGCGAAGACATGCCGTTCCTCGAAGATGGCACCCCGGTTGACATCGTGCTCAACCCGCTCGGCGTGCCGTCGCGGATGAACGTCGGCCAGATCCTCGAGACGCACACGGGCTGGGCCTGCCGCGGCCTTGGCCGGATCATCGACAAGGCACTCGACGAGTTCCACCAGAAGCAAGACATGAAGGGCCTCAAGAAGGCGCTCGTGACGGCTTATGGCAAGGACCAGGAACTTCCGGAGACGGACGAAGAGATCGTCGAACTCGCCGGCAACCTGCGCAATGGCGTCCCGATGGCGACGCCGGTGTTTGATGGCGCCCGCGAGGACGACATCAACGACATGCTGACGCGTGCCGGTCTCGACACGTCGGGCCAGGTGAAGCTGTTCGATGGCCGAACCGGTGTGGCGTTCACGCGCCAGGTCACTGTGGGCTACAAGTATCTCCTCAAGCTCCACCACCTTGTGGACGAGAAGATCCACGCCCGCTCGACCGGTCCCTACTCGCTCGTCACGCAGCAACCGCTGGGCGGCAAGGCGCAGTTCGGCGGCCAGCGCTTCGGCGAGATGGAAGTCTGGGCACTCGAAGCCTATGGCGCCGCCTACACGCTGCAGGAAATGCTGACCGTGAAGTCGGACGACACCGCCGGCCGGGCCAAGGTCTACGAAGCGATCGTCCGCGGCGACGATACATTCGAGGCCGGCATCCCGGAGAGCTTCAACGTGCTCGTCAAGGAAATGCGCTCGCTCGGCCTAAACGTCGAGCTGATCGAAGAAGG
>MEMM01000120.1:3966-7437 GCA_001767925.1 Alphaproteobacteria bacterium RIFCSPHIGHO2_12_FULL_63_12 | reverse complement strand
CGGTTCCTTTCGGGAACCGGCCATTTTTTCGCCGCGAACGCCCGATTAATTGCTTCCCCGCTGGCGGGGGAACGCTATGGGACGCTGCACGATCGCCTTATTTTCCATCGGGTTATCGATCGCAGCGTCCTGCGCCCGCGCCGCGCCGCCGGAAAATTGCACGTACAAGGGGATCGACCTTTTCGGCGACGTTCAGGTCGTCGACAGCTTCCCGGATATCAGGGTTGAGATCGTGACGAGCTTTCCTGATCTAAAAGTGCAGACGGTCGAAAGCTTTCCGGACACCTGTGGGAAATGGCGGTTCGTTGACAGCTTCCCGGATTTCAAAATCCAGTATGTCGAGAGCTTTCCGGACCTCAAAATCCAGATGGTGCAGAGCTTTCCGGGCGTTCCGTAATAATAACTTATTGTTTTATATAAGTTTTTTATTTTTTTGCAACGCACAAAAATTTGGGTGAACATTCTAGTTCCGCTCCCTATCTAAGCTGCAGGAAGAACGGCGGACGTCGCCGAGCCTTGAAAGGAACAGTCCCATGACGAAGCGCAAAGAACCCGTCGCAACCAAAGAACTCAACGCCGTCGAAGCCATCCGCAAGGGCTGGCTCGCCTATCTCGGCGCCTATGGCCTCGCCTTCGAACGCGCCAAGCCGGCGCTGAAAACCCTCTCCGAGAAATATGCCGGCCTGTTCGGCGATCTCGTCGAAAAGGGCGAAGAAGTCGAAGCGACCGCCAAGGAGCAGATCGTCGACGTGCGCGACCGCGCCAAGGGCGTTTACGGCGCGGGCGTCGAAAAGTTCCGCGCATTTATTCCGGCCCGCGGCGCGGCGAACGACCGCGTCAAGGAACTGGAAGCCGAAGTCGAAGCGCTGACGAAGAAGCTCGAAACGGCGAAAAAGCCCGCCCGCGTCAAGCGTGCGAAAGCGGCGTAACCCTCTCCCCCTCCGTAGAGTTGCGTAGAGTAAAATATGCGGGGCGTTTCGCCAGGAACGCCCCGCTTTTTTGTTGCACCGCAATGCGCCTGGCATTTGCCAACCGACGTCAAACGGCGAATACTTTGAGGCGGTAAGGGCAAGAAATTCAAACGCTTGCCGGCGAAACTGCGAGGGGCGCCCGAATGACGAAGACCAGCGACGAACTCGGCCAACAAGCTGCGGATACGCCGACCGCGCTCAATCCGATTATTGGCGTCAGGCGGACGGAGCTGCTGAAATCGCTCGGCGTTCTCATCGGCCATGCGGCCAAACAGCCCGCGCCATTCGCCAAACATCTCGCCAATTACGGCAAGGACCTTGTGGAGATCGTCAAGGGCGACTCTGAAATCACGCCCGACAAGAAAGACCGCCGGTTTCAGGATCCGACCTGGAAATATAATCCGTTTTACAAATACACGATGCAGTCATGGCTCGCGATGCGCAAAGGCTTCGAGGGCTGGATCGCCGATTCCGGCGTCGACGACGCCGACAAGACCCGCGCAAAATTCGTGCTCGACATCATCGCCGACGCCGTGGCGCCGACCAATACGCTCATCGGCAATCCGGCGGCGATCAAGCGTGTTTACGAAACCGGCGGCGCCTCGCTCGTGAAGGGGCTTCAAAACGCCTATCACGACATACGTCATAACCATGGCATGCCCTCGCAAGTCGACGGTCGCCCATTCAAGGTCGGCGAGAATCTGGCGACGACGCCCGGCGCGGTGGTTTTCAAGAACGAGATGCTGGAACTGATCCAGTACGCGCCGACCACCGAAGAGGTATTTGCGATTCCGCTTCTGGTCGTGCCGCCGCAGATCAACAAATTCTACGCCAACGACCTCTCGCCGGAAAAAAGCGTTGTCCGTTTCATGCTGAGCCAGGGGTTCCAGACTTTCGCCGTGTCGTGGCGCAATCCGCAAAAGGAACACGCGCATTGGGGCCTTGAAGATTACGTCGCCGCCCTGATCGACGCAGCGGAGGCAATCTGCAAGATCACCAAGTCGAAGCAGATCAATGTCTCTGGCGCCTGTTCGGGCGGCATCACCACGGCGAGTTTCCTCTCGGAACTCGCCGCGCGCAAATCGACGATGGTCAATTCATTCACATTGCAGGTCTGCGTCCTCGACGGACACAAGGAAGACAGCGAAGTCGGTCTTTTCGTCACCGATGAAGCAATCGAGGTCGCGCGCCGACACTCGGCGAAAAAGGGTATCCTTTCAGGCGACGATCTCTCGAAATCGTTCGCCTGGCTGCGTCCGAACGACCTCATCTGGAATTATGTCGTCAACAATTACCTGATGGGCGATAGCCCGCCGCCATTCGACATTCTTTACTGGAACAATGATTCGACAAATCTGCCGGCGCAGCTCCATTCCGATTATCTCGACATTTACGGCGACAAGCGCTTCGCCAAACCCGGCACGGTCGATTTCATGGGCCACAAGCTCGACCTTACAAAAGTGACGCAGGACGCCTTCATGGTCGCCGCCGTCACCGATCACATCACGCCGTGGCGGGCTTGTTACCGCAACGTGCATCTTTTCGGCGGCGATGTGAAATTCGTGCTGTCGAACAGCGGCCACATTCAGGCGCTCCTTAACCCGCCGGGAAATCCGAAAGCGCAATTCTTCGCCAATGACGCGCTGCCGGAAAACGCCGACGAATGGCTCGCAGGCGCGCGGCCGCAGGCAGGGTCGTGGTGGCCGTTGTGGACGAACTGGCTGCGCCAGCGGTCGGGCGACAAGAAGCCCGCGCCGAAGGCGCTCGGAACAAAGTCCCTTCCGCCGACAGCCAAAGCGCCCGGCGAGTACGTGTTCGGCTGACTGTGTCATCGCAAGGATCAAGTATGAGTGCGAACGATCATCATCTGCCCGAGCTCGGCTTTGTAACGGCCGGGCTGCAAAAGCTCCGCACCGCAGTTTGGCGTGGAGAAGGAATCGGGCGCCCGCTTCTATTTTTTAACGGCATCGGCGCCAATCTCGAAATCGCGCAGCCGCTCGCCGAAGCGCTGCCCGATCGCGACATCATCACCTTCGACCTGCCGGGGATCGGCGGTTCGCCAGGCCCGGTGACGCCGTATCGGCCGTGGTGGGTGGCGCATGCCGCAAAAACAATACTCCTTCATTACGGATATGATCGTCCGGTCGACGTAATGGGCGTTTCCTGGGGCGGCGGCGCCGCGCAGCAGTTCACGTTCCAGTATCAAAAGCGCGTCAACCGACTCGTTCTTTGCGCGACTTCGCCCGGCGCCTTGATGGTGCCCGGCAAGATCGAGGCGCTGTCAAAGATGGCGGATCCCAAGCGCTATATGGATCGTGATTTCCTCGCCAAGAATTTCAAGACTCTTTACGGCGACGAACCGGAAGGCGCGTCGCAATTTTCCGCGCGCATGACGCCGCCCTCGCGGTCAGGCTATGTCTACCAGCTGATGGCGATGATGGGCTGGTCGAGCCTGCCGTTTCTGCCGCTCTTGTCGCACGAAACGCTGGTCATGGCGGGC
>MEMM01000120.1:0-3923 GCA_001767925.1 Alphaproteobacteria bacterium RIFCSPHIGHO2_12_FULL_63_12 | reverse complement strand
GCTGTCTCAGGCGAAGAAAGTTTTGCCGGTGCTGAAAGGTTTCCTCGACCGTCCGGCGATGGAAAAGCATCCCGCGAGCCATTTCAAAACCGCGACCGCCAATTAGGAGCCGCACAATGGCGAAAAGACCCGCGCATTCTCCCGATACCGCCCGCAAGATCTGGCTCGCCGGCATCGGCGCCTATGGCCGCGCGTTTTCTGAAGCGCAAGACAGGGTCGCCAAGCTCAGCGGCGATTCCGCGCGCGTCTTTGAAGATCTCGTCGCCAAGGGCGAAGCGATCGAGAAAACGGTCGAGGAACGCGGCCGAAAAGTCGCGGCGAAACTTGCGCCAGGGGCGCACACGCTCGACGACCGCATCCGGAAAATGCGCGAACGCATCGGCCTCGGCGAGGATCAAGCGTCGCTCGCGGATGAGGTCGCCGACCTCCGCGCGCGCGTCGCGGCGCTCGAAGCGAAATTGAAGGGCCTCTCCGGCGCGCCCGCAACGCCCAAGCGCAAGACGGTCCGGAAGAAAAAAGCCTGAGCCCGCGCGAAATGGCCGGCGCCCCGAAACCCGCGAAGATCAAGACCCGCGACCGGATTTTGCAGGCCTCGCTCGCGCTGTTTAACAGCGAAGGTGAAGCGCAAGTCTCAACCGTCGACATCGCCGCCGTGCTCGGCATCTCGCCCGGCAATCTCTATTATCATTTCAAGGGCAAGGAAGCGATCATCGAATCGATGTTCGACGAATTCGAAACGGAATTGCGTCAGGTCCTGTCGGCCCCGATCGAAAAGCCGCTCTCTCTCGAAGACAACTGGATTTTCATCTACATCATTTTTGAAGAGATCAATGATTTTCGTTTCTTTTATGAAGGCATGTCATCGATCCTCGAACGTTGCCCGTCGCTGAGGCCGCGCGTCGCGCGCCTTCTCGCACTGAAGAAAGCGACAACGCTTGCGATTCTCAATTCGCTCGAAAAGCAACGCCTCGTATCGTTCATCGCCGATGAAAAAGACCGACTCGCCGACCGGATCGCCGCGCATCTGACGTTCTGGCTGCAATATCGCGCGATCACCGAAAAGGAACAAACCGACCGGGCGCGCATCCATGACGGCGTCTATTCGACGGTGCTTCAAATTGCGCCCTATGTCGTCGCCGGCCGCGCGGATTATCTTGAGGGCGCCGCCGCCTATTTCGCGCGGCAGGGAGCGGGTAAGCGCCGCTGAAGGCTGCATCAGAATCGGCGCCGGATATTTCAATTCGTTGTGAAGCGGCGGCGGTTGACGTTGGCCGCGTCGGTTGCAATTTCTCTCGTAGAAGGAGCCTGACATGAATCTGCTCGCGGATTTTCCAGTGACGCGCCGCTGGCCGCCAAAACATCCGGACCGCCTCCAGCTTTACACGCTCGGCACGCCGAACGGGGTCAAGGTTTCGATCGCGCTTGAGGAGATCGCCTTGCCCTATGAGGCGCACCGCGTCTCCTTCACCGACAACGATCAGTTCACGCCAGAATTTCTGTCGCTCAATCCGAACAACAAGATCCCGGCGATTCTCGACCCCGACGGTCCCGGCGGCGCACCGCTGCAGCTCTGGGAGTCTGGCGCGATCCTCCTCTATCTCGCCGACAAGACGGGCAAGCTGATCGCGCGGGATCCGGCGGACCGCTGGCGGACGGTGCAATGGCTGATGTTCCAGATGAGCGGCCTTGGCCCGATGTTCGGCCAGGTCGGCTATTTCCATCACTTTGCCGGCAAGGAGATCGAGGACAAGCGCCCGCGGGATCGTTATGTCACGGAATCGAAGCGCATTCTCGGCGTTCTCGACCGGCAGCTTTCCGACCGCGACTGGATCGTCGGCGCCTATTCGATCGCGGACATCGCGGTCTTCCCGTGGATCTGGAACATCATCGAGAATTACATGGCCGGCGACATCCTCGACATCCGATCATTTGCGAATGTGATGCGCGCTCACGCCGCGTTCATGGCGCGGCCGGCAGTCGAGCGCGGGCTGAAGATTCCGGTGAAGCCCCTCGCCGGTTAAAGTTGAGGCAGCCCGCGGCTAACGGCGATGCTACTGCGCGGTGATCCCGCCGTCGATCTTGAATTCCGCCGCGGTGACGAACCGCGATTCATCCGAAGCGAGGTAAAGGACGGCGTATCCGACGTCTTCTGGTTCGGCGAGGCGCTGCAGCGGGATTTGCCGCGTCAGTTTCGCCTCCCCGCTCGCGCCGCCGCCGCCTAACGCTACCAGCGGGTCGATGATCGGCGTCCGGGTGAAGACAGGATGCACGGAATTGCTGCGGATATCATAGCCGGACCGCGCGCAATGAAGCGCGATCGACTTCGACATCATCCACACCGCGGCTTTCGCCGTGTTGTAAGCCAGCATGTCGCCCGCCGCGATCATGCCCGCGACGGACGATATGTTGATGATCGAGGCAGGCTGCGCGGCTTTGAGATAGGGCATCGCGAGCTGCGTGCCGATAAATATCGAATCGACATCGATGCTCTGGGTGCGGCGCCAGCCTTCGAGCGTCTCCGTTTCGATATTGCCCCAGCCGCCGATTCCGGCGTTGTTGATGAGAACGCTGATCCCGCCCATGAACTCGGCCGCCATGCCAAGCGCGTTTTCCCAATCCTCACGCTTCGTCACATCATGATGGCAGAACGACGCGGCGCCCGGATGCACCCGGTCGATCGCCACTGCGGTTTTTTCAGCGCCAGCGACATTGACGTCGGTGATGAAAACCTTCGCCCCTTCCGCCGCCAGCATCCGCGCAAAGCACGCGCCGAGTCCTTGCGCGCCGCCGGTGATGAATGCCTTTTTGCCTTTAACGCGTCCCATGCCGCCTCCTCGGTTCGCGACACGCTAGCCAAGCCGGGCGCGCCTAACCAGAATTCATAGCAGCGACGCGCGCGGTCAGCCCTGTTCCTTGATCTGATTGATCGCCTCGGCCATGAACTCGTCCATGTGCCGGCGGATCTGATGATCGGACTGGTCGATGCCGGCCGCGGTCAGGTCCTTCTTGACCTTGCGGAAGACGTCATCGTCGCCCGCCTCCTCGAAATCCGACTTGACGACGGATTTGGCGTATTCCTCCGCCGCATCGCCTTTAAGGCCCATCAGACCGGCCGCCCACTGGCCGAGCAACTTGTTGCGACGCGCTTCCGCCCGGAACCGCAACGCCTGATCATGCGCGAATTTTTTCTCGAAGTTGTCCTTGCGGTCGTCAAAACTGCTCATAACCCTTGATTTCCTTGAGTTTAATCCAGCGGCACGGCTTCCTTCTAGCCTCCGGGCCCCGGCTCGGCAATGCGGTCCGCGACGGGCGTCATGCGACGGCGATAGACGCCGCCCCAGCCTTCCATGTAGGGGTTTTCACGGCTGCCTCAAGCGCGTATAGCCGCCCGCTCCGGTCCCCACAGCGAAC
Source organism: Alphaproteobacteria bacterium RIFCSPHIGHO2_12_FULL_63_12 (assembly GCA_001767925.1). Lineage (GTDB taxonomy): Bacteria > Pseudomonadota > Alphaproteobacteria > Caulobacterales > Parvularculaceae > Amphiplicatus. Next base: position 512 of record MEMM01000120.1, on the reverse strand, counting down.
CCGATTCGAGCGTCGGCGACCCGCCGAGAGACCATCTCCAGAAGGACAAAGCCAAAATGGCGCGCCGCAAGCAGATTTACGAAGGCAAAGCGAAGATCCTTTTCGAAGGGCCCGAACCCGGCACCCTGATCCAGTATTTCAAGGACGACGCGACCGCCTTTAACAATCAAAAGCGCGCGGTGCTCGAGGGCAAGGGCGTCCTCAACAACCGCATTTCCGAATTCATCATGCAGGGTCTCGAGCGCGTCGGCGTGCCGACCCATTTCATCCGCCGGCTCAACATGCGCGAGCAATTGATCCGCCATGTCGAGATCATTCCGCTGGAAGTCGTCGTCCGCAATGTCGCCGCGGGCTCACTGGTGAAGCGCCTCGGCCTTGAAGACGGATCGCAGCTGCCGCGGTCGGTGATTGAATTCTATTACAAAAACGACGCCCTCGGCGATCCGCTGGTGTCGGAGGAACACATCACGGCGTTCAACTGGGCGACGCCCCAGGAGATTGATGACATGAGG
>MEMM01000119.1:13641-29448 GCA_001767925.1 Alphaproteobacteria bacterium RIFCSPHIGHO2_12_FULL_63_12 | reverse complement strand
CAGGAGGGATCGAGCGGCAGGGGGAGGAGCGAGCGCATGGGTTAACCATTATACGCGCGCCGCTATAAAGTAAAAATCCGGCGGCAGGTCTCTTGCGAAACAACGACTTGAAAGACCTGCGCGGGACGCTCCTGCGCCAGTCTGAAACATTTCGACGGGAGCAAGGGTTAATGGCCTCGGGATATGACGGCGCAGACTACGATCATCCCGCCTGGCGGCGACCTGCGCCGCGCGCGCGCGCGATAACGATGTCGCTGTATTCCTGGCGCGAGCCGAGCCTCGTCTTCATTCTTTCGATGATCGCCGCCGCGCCGTTCATTCTCGCGGCGCTGCTGTCGCCGGCGCTTTTGAGCCTTGCTCCGACCGTCAATGTCATCGCGCCGATCGCCGACGCGCGCGCCATCGTTTCCGGAGCCGCGGATATCAATAGCGCGTCCTCGCCTTTTTATCTGGCGCTCCTGATGGCGGGCGATCTCTTCTTCGACACGCCAGGGCAGGTGCATCTCGCCGCCAAGGCGTTCGCTGCGACGCTCGTCGCCTCGCCGCTCGCCTATTTCGCCGCCGCGCGCTTTCCGGCGGCGCAGGCCGTCTTGATGACTGCAGGGTTGGCGGCGTTCGTCGCCGCGCCGTTCGCCGGACCTTTGGAAATCAGCCTCGCTTTTTTCGCCGCGCTCGCCGTCACGCTGATCTGCGCGCCGGCGGATGAAAGCGCTTCGCGCGCGCGGCTTGAAGGCTTCATCGCCGGAATCATGTTGTTTGCGCTCTGGATCTCGCATCCGATCTTCGCGCTGTTGGGATTTCTGGCGTTGTCCGCCTGTCCGTTTCTCACCGGCAAGCGCGGTCTTGACCGTTATGTCGTTGCGCTCGCCGCGTCGGTGCTGCTGGCGCTCTGCGCCGAAATGTTCGCGCCCGGTCTCAATATCGCGCGCGCCGAGGCGGCGTCGGGCGCATTGACCGGCGCTGTCGCCGTCGCGCAGGCGGGCAGCGTCTGGGGCCTTGCCGGCGTCGCCGCGTCGACCGCGATCGTGCTTTTCGCCTCCGCCGTCTTCGGCGGCCGCGAACACGCCAAAGGCTGGCTCGCCGCGTCCATTTTCCTCGTCATTTCGCTGGTCGCGGTCAGGATCGCCGGCGCGCAGGGCGCGCCGCTGTTCGCGCTCGCCGCGGCGATCGCCGCATTCTCGGTCTCCTCGCCTTTTTATGACGGCGTCTTCCGCTTCCACGACCGCGCCTCGGTTGCGATCGCGGGCTCCGTCGCCGCGCTGACGCTGTTCTGGACGGCGGCGATCATCGCGCAGTCCGCCGGTCAGTTCGCCTTGCAGTTCAAGACCGCGACGACGGCGCAGGCCGATGTTCGCGCGGCCTTCGGTCTGGTGCAGCCCGGCGGGCCGACGATTGCGCGCTGGATCGAAGAAGGTCGTTTCTCGACGCCGGAAGCGCGCGATCTGTTTTCACTGGCGCCGGTCGACCAGTCGGCGATCCTGCTCGAAGCCGCCGACCGCGCGCGCGCGCTGACGCGCGAAGGCTATGACGTCGCGTTTTTGACCGGCGCCGACACCGCCTGCGTGATCGCCAATTCGCGCGCCTGCAGCGCCGACGGTCCGGCGGCGGCGAAGGGCGCCAATATCGTTTTCGTCCCGCGCCTCGATCTGGACGAGGCGACCGCCAAAGCGAAGGGCCGCTCGGAGGCGATGCTCTATACCGAATTCAAGATGGCGGAGCGCACCGCCCTCTGGGATGTCTGGGTGCGCCGCGGGGTCAAGCCGCCGGCGGGAATGATCGGCGCATCGCTGCCGTAGCGCCTCAGAGGTCTTTCGCCATCCGCCACAGCGGCACCTCGACGCCCGACCGCGTCGGCGATCTGAACGCTTCAACCTTGCGATAGCCGCACGCCTCGTAGAGCGGCACGCCGGCGAGCGTCGCCGCCATTTCGACGCGCCGAAATCCGGCCGCCTTCGCCGCCGCCTCGCAGGCGGCGAGGATGATCTTGCCGATTCCCCGCCGGACATGGGCGGGATCGGTATACATCGCCCTGATCTTGGCGGCGTCGGTTTCAGGCGACAAAAGCCCGCTGTCCCGCCCGGCCGAATGATCGCCGCCGAACAGCGTCCGGCGCCGGCTCCACCCGCCGCAGCCGACGATCGTCCCGGCTTCGACCACCGCGAAATAGGCGCCGTCCTCGATCAGCTGGGTGTCGAGCCCCATCACGTCCTTCGACGCTTCGATTTCCGCGGCGGTCAGGAACCCCTTTTGCAGCTCCGCGATCGACCGCGCCATCAACGAGCGGATCGCCGGAATATCGGCCGGAACGGCGACCCGGATGTTAAACGGCCTGTTCTCCATGCGTTCCCGTCTGCAATTGAAGTTTTCCACTAATAGCGTGTCTATTTTGCATCATTTGTAGCAGTTTCTCATAACCTCGCCAGTCTGTTACTTCAGGACGCGGCAAACCTTCATAGGATCGGAACGTTAACCATAAGAGGGCCGCCAGAAGGGGGCTTTGAACGTCTTTATGGGGCGAAAAAGGGAGAATGGAAAAATGAGCATGAGGACCTCCGGGGCAAGATTTGCCCTACTTGGCTGCGCGTCGATCGCGACGATCGCGATGGCGGCGGTCGCGCCGGCGCAGGCGCAACAGCCGCGCGAAGGCGAACTCGCCGATCCGTCAACTGATGTCGTCATCACTGTCGGCACCCGCCGCGCCGAACGGTCGGCGGCCGATACCCCGGCGCCGATCGACGTCATCAACAGCAGCGAACTGCTCAATCAGGGCGACAACGACATCCAGAATATCCTGCGAACGTCGGTTCCCTCCTACAACGTCAACACGCAGCCGATTTCCGACGCGGCGACGATCGTTCGCCCGGCCAATCTTCGCGGCCTGCCGCCGGATTCAACGCTGGTTCTCGTCAACGGCAAGCGCCGTCATCGCGCGGCGGTCATCTCCTTCCTCGGCGGCGGCATTTCCGACGGCGCGCAAGGGGCCGACATTTCGGTCATCCCCGCGATCGCGCTGAAGCAGGTTGAAGTGCTGCGCGACGGCGCCTCTTCGCAATACGGCTCGGACGCCATCGCCGGCGTCATCAATTTCGCACTGAAGGATTCCGACAACGGCGCCTCGTTCGAAGGCGAGTGGGGACAAACCTATGACAAGGACGGCGACCAATGGTCGATCGCCGGCAATGTCGGCCTGCCGATCCCGGTCGGTCAGGGCGGCTTCCTCAATCTCAGCGCCGAATTCGGATCGACCGACGCGACCGACCGCTCGGTGCAGCGCGCCGACGCGGCCGCGCTGATCGCCGCCGGCAATACGGCGGTCGGCAGCATCAATGTAAACACGATCACCGCCGACCACGTCCAGATCTGGGGCCAGCCGGAAGTCGACGACGATCTGAAACTCTTCGCCAACGCGGCGATACCGTTTTCGGATGCGGTCGAGCTTTACGCTTTCGGCAATTACGCCGAGCGCACGGTCGACGGCGGCTTCTTCTTCCGCAATCCGACCAATCGCGGCGGCGTTTTCTCGAATGACGGCGGCGCGACCTTGCTTGTCGGCGATCTGACCGCGGACGGCTCGGGCGCTTGCCCTGTCGTCAATATCGTCAACAATTTGCCCGACCCAGTGGCGTTAGGACAAATCATTGCCGATCCGAACTGCTTCTCCTTCGTTGAGATGTTCCCCGGCGGCTTCACGCCGCGTTTCGGCGGCGACGTTCAGGACTATTCGATCGTCGGCGGCTTCCGCGGCACGATCGGCGAAAGGCTCACCTACGATCTCTCGTTCACGCGCGGCGACAGCCAGGTCGATTTCTTCATCCGCAATACGATCAATGCGAGCCTTGGACCGAATACGCCGACCGAGTTCACGCCTGGCGCCTATGAACAGCAGGACACCAATTTCAACGCCGATTTCGCCTATGCGATTCCGAACGGCATATTCGGATCCGACCTCAATCTCGCCTTCGGCTTTGAACATCGCAACGAGGAATTCACCATCACCGCCGGCGATCCGGCGTCCTTCGCGCTCGGGCCGCTCGCGGCGCCGTCTTTGGCGTTTCCGACCGGTCAGGGCTTCTCATCCTCGTCGAACGGCTTTGGCGGCTTCACGCCGGCGAGCGCCGGCACCACCTCGCAGAAGAACTACGCCGTTTACGGCGAGATTGATGCGGACGTCACCGAAGCCCTGACGGTTCAAGGGGCGGTGCGCTACGAAGACTTCTACAACTCCTTCGGCGGCACCACGAACTGGAAAGTCGGCGCGAAATACGACGTCACCGACAATTTCGTCGTTCGCAGCACCTATTCGACGGGCTTTCACGCGCCGACCGGCGGCCAGTCGAACGTGACGAACATCACGACGGCGTTCTCCGGAACGACGCTCGTCGATCAGGGAACGATTCCGCTCTCCAGCGCGGCGGGGCAATTCGTCGCCGACTTCCTCGAGCTGTCGACCGGTTTCCGGCCGGCGCTTGGGCCGGAGGAATCGAAGAACTTCACCGCTGGCGTCGCCTTCAATCTCGGACCTGTCGGCTTCACGGTCGATTATTTCCGCATCAAGGTGAAGAACCGCATCGCCATTTCCGACCAGATCGACTTCCGGAACGCGCTCGCCGCGACCGGCCTTCTCGGCGGAATCTCGGCGGCGGCGCTCGGCGTCACCTTCGCCGACGCCAACACCAACCTGACTTACGATCTTGGCGAGGTGATCGACACCAGCGGCGCGACGACACTCGGTCTCCTGACGGTTCTCGACACGAACGCCCTGCTGAATGTCTCCGATTTCGACGGGTCGGAAGACCTGACGAGCTTCGGCTTCTTCACCAACTCGTTCGACACCAGAACGCAAGGCATCGACGTCGTCGCCAACACGAACTTCGAACTCTATGAAGGATCGAATACGACGGCGGCGCTGGCGTTCAACTGGACCGACACGAAGGTGACGGATTTCGGCGCGGATACGGCGGCGCCGCTTTCCAACGGTCGCGCCAAGGTGATTGAAGACGGACTGCCGGCGGTGCGCGGCAATCTCAGCTTCAATCATTTCGACGGACCGTTCCGCGGCCTGGCGCGCGTCAATTACTATGGCAAATTCTTCGAATGCCACCTTGACGCCTATGGGTCGACCGGACCGACTTTCTGCGATCTTCCGCATTTCGGCGGCGCGCAGGTGACGGTCGATCTCGAGGCCGGATATGAAGTGATGGAAGGGATCGAACTGAGCGTCGGCGCTCAGAACGTCTTCGATTCCGATCCGGATGAGTTGAGCGCCGTCAACGCCGGCATCGCAGGATCGCGTTTCCCGCAATATGCGCCGGGCGGCTATAAAGGCGGCTTCTACTACTTCCGCGTTCGCGCCGATTTCTAAGGCGTGAAGGAATAAAAATGCAAAGCCCCGCCGTTCGCCGGCGGGGCTTTTTCATGCGCGCCCTATTTCGCCGGGCAGTTTTTGAAGGCGGCGGCGTAGCTTTCCGGATACCGCGTCGTGCTGGTCAGCCAGCCGACATTTTTTTCGTCATATTTGCTGACGACCATCCAGGCGATATCGCCGTCCGGCGTCGCCTCGAACACGCGGCCGGCGTTGCTTTCGGCGATCAGGATGTTTCCATTATCCAGCATTTGATGTTTGCCGCGGTAGGCGGAATAGAACTTGTTGCGATCATTTGAAGCGTAAAGTTCGCGATAATCGTAGGTCGACGGATTGATCGCGATGATGCGGCTGCCGTTCGCGCCGCCCATGTACCCGTTCTTCTCCGAGGCGGTCGCGGCCGTGCGGTTGTCGAGGAGGGTGATTTCGCCGTTGGGCTGGAAATCCGGATCGTGTTGCCCGTGCATCGGGCCGACGCGCCACCACTTCACCTTATGCGTCTTGCCATCGAGAATGATGATGGCGTTGGTGTTGCGCCCGGAGAGCATGATGTCGCCGGCGGCGAACATCGGAAACGCCGGCGCCATCGACTTTTTCAGAATTTCGACATCGTTCATATGGAACACGTCTTTGGGGCGCGGGACGTTGCTCTTGACGATTCCCTCGAGGCCCGCGTCGAGCAGGATTTTCGCCAGCTCGAAAGACTCGATCACCTCGCCGGTCGCCGGATCGATTTTCGCGATGCGGTCAACCTTGACCGGTGTCCCGGCAAGACGCCAGTCGTCATAGATCAGGCCGCCGTGCGGCGTCCAGATGAAGCCGTCGTCGTCAATGTCGATCGAATGATGCGCGCCGTTTCGTTTTTTCCAGATGATGTTGCCGCAGGCGCCGATCCTCGCCATGCCGACAGCATCAATGACGACGAGCAGATCGCCGTTCGGGTAAAGATAATCGCCATGCACGAGCGCGTCGTATTTGTATTTCTTCTTGTTGGCGAAAAGATCGAACAGGTTATTCGGCCATTCGTAAATGACCTCGCCCTCGCGATCGTAAAGGCGTGCCGCGAGCTTGTCGCCGAACAGGCCGGTGATCAGCGTGACGCCCGGCGCGGCCCGGCTGGTGTCCGGCGTGACCGATGAAAATATCTCCGCGCGCAGCGGCTCAAGATGGCCTGACGGCTGCAGCCCCAAATAGGCGAGGCCGTTGCGCTGGATTTCTTCAAGCTTGTCGCCAGCCTTGGCCGTCAGCTTCTTGACCGGCGGCGCGTAGGCGCCAAGCAGAATTCCGCAGAGAAGGAGAAGCGCGGCGGCGCTGCCGAGAAAAATCCTGCGTTCGGTTTCTTCGGTGATTTTCATGAATGTCCCATTCTAAAGACGTCCCCAGGCGATGAAATGCGGGTTGTCGAAACCGCGGTCTTTCTTGGCGTAACAAAGCGGCTCCTCGCCGCCGAAAACGACGACGCGTCCGCCGGCGGCTTCAAGCACCGCCTGTCCGGCGCCGGTGTCCCATTCCATCGTCCGCCCCAGCCGCGGATAGACGTCGGCCAGCCCCTCGGCGATCAGGCAGAATTTCAACGACGATCCCGCCGCGGCGAAGTCGGTGATGTCGAGCGTTGAGAGAAAGGCGTCGGTTTCCGGGCCGCGGTGGCTGCGGCTGGCGACAGCGACGAGGCCGCGCGCGGGAATCTTGCGCGCCGCGATCGGGCGGAACGGTCCGGCGACGCCATCGGCGACCCGCGCAAGGCTGGCGCCGGCGCCGACGATCCCCGCGTAGAGCTTGCCGATCGCCGGCGCGTAGACGACGCCGATCGCCGGCCGGCCGTCGCGGATGAGCGCAATATTGACGGTGAACTCGCCGGTCTTTGTGACGAACTCCTTGGTGCCGTCGAGCGGATCGACGAGGAAGAACGCCCGCCCGAGAGTCGGGATTTTTCCTGCCGACGCCGCTTCCTCAGCCAAGGTCTGGATTTCCGGCGCCAGACGCGACAGGCCCTCGAGAATGATTTCTTCACCGAGACGATCAGCCTCGGTTACCGGCGAAGCGTCGTTCTTGGCGTCAACAGTGAAATCGCTTCGATAAATTTCCAGCGCGGCGGCCCCGGCCTCGAGCGCCAGCGCGCCCATCGCGCGGGCAAGGGCGCTGTCGTGTTCGCCATCCGTCAAAGCCATGATCGCTGCTCCCCGCCGTCGGCCTATTTGAACGCGATGATCGTGTAAGCGGCGCTTTGCCGGGGCGTCAGCCCGAAAGTCTGGATCACGCGGTCGATGATCCATCCCTCTTCGGCGAGCGCGTTAAGCTTTTGCTCCAGCGCATCGGCCGCCGCGCGCCCGAATTCCTCGTCGCCGCCGAAGAACAACGGCCGCTTCTTCGAGTCGCGCCATGAAACATGAAAAGCGGCATATTGTTTCGACATGGCACACCTGCACTGGCCCGTTAAGGGACGGACGCCCGCCCTGTTGGCGCATTGAAGGCCCCGGCGCAAGCATCGGACCACTTCCCGCCCGCGGCGCGGTTTTTGCCTGTCCCGGAGGCGCTCTGCTGCATTGCAAAAAAAATAGCTCGGCAAGCCGCCCGGGTTACTGATTGTTTGCAGCCCGCGTGTTAGGAAGACCCGGTTGGATGACCGAGTGAACGGGAGCGGCGCGGTTCGCGCCGGGAATCGGTTTGAGTGAGGCTAAAGGTCTCGTCGAAGAGCTGACAGAGGGGGAGGTCAGCCGCCGCACGCCGTTTTCGCGGGCGGTTTACGGCGACCTCGTTCAGTTTTCCGATTTCGTGATTGTGACGGCGGCGTCGGTTGTCGTCGCCTATCTCTACCATCATTATATCCTCGTCATCGACACCGACGTCCAGCGCTTCGCGGCGGCCGGCATTGTCGGCGCGACCGGGCTCACCGCCCTGCTGCGTCGGGATGGCTATTACGAATTCGAGGCGCTGCTGTCGTCGAGCCGGTCGATGCGGGCGGTGATCGCGCGCTGGGCGCTGATCGTGCTCGGCCTCATCGCCTTCGGTTACGCGCTGAAGGTTTCCGAGCATTTTTCGCGATTCTGGCTATTCGCCTGGACCGGCGTCGTGACCGTCGCGCTGGTCACCGCCCGCATTCTCGCCGCCGCGCTGCTGCGACGGGCGGTGCGCGAGGACGGGGTCTTTTCGCGGCGGATCGCCATCGTCGGCGCCAATGAAATCGGCGCGCGCTTCGCCGGTCACGCGGCCAATCCCGAAAAAGCGATTTCGATCGTCGGCGTTTTTTCGGCCGGCCCCGAGGAAGCGACGTTCACCGGCCTGCCGCCGGTCGGCGATCTGCGCGCGCTCGAACGCGCGGCGCGCGCGGGCGAAATCGACGATATCGTTATCGCCATGCCCAAGCTGTCGAAAGAAGGGATGACAAGTCTCGTCAACCGGCTCTCGGCCCTGCCGGTGTCGCTGGCGATCTGTCCGAGCGCCCATTGGCTCGATCACACCGGCGGCGACGTCGTCCGCATCGGCGGCGCGCCGCTGCTGACCTTGTACCGCCGCCCGCTCGAAGGCTGGGGCGGCGTCTTGAAAACGGCGGAGGATTATCTCGTCGGCGTGCCGGCCTTTTTGATCCTGTCGCCGCTGATCTTGCTGATCGCGCTCGCCATCAAACTCGAAGGAAAGGGGCCGGTGCTGTTCAAGCAACAGCGTCACGGCTTCAATCACAAGGTGTTCAAGATCTACAAATTCCGCACCATGGTCGTGCAGGAAGACGGCGATATGATCGCCCAGGCGCGCGCAAAAGATCCGCGGGTCACCCGGCTCGGCGCGATCCTTCGCCGCTACAGCCTCGATGAATTGCCGCAGATCTTCAACGTGTTGAAAGGCGACATGTCGCTGGTCGGGCCGCGCCCGCACGCGCTCGCGCATAATCATCAATACGCCCTGACGATCGAGAATTATTCCGGCCGCCACAAGGTGAAACCCGGCATGACGGGCTGGGCGCAGGTCAACGGCTATCGGGGCGAAACCTCGGAGAAGGAACTGATGGCCGAGCGCGTGCGTTTCGATCTTGAATATATCGACAACTGGTCGCTCTGGTTCGATATCAAGATCATGGCGCTGACATTCGCGGCGGTGCTCTTTCCAAAGAACGCATATTGAGTATTAAGAGGCCCGACGCCGCCCGACCGGCGCGCCGGTTGCAACGCCGTGCGACGTCCCGGGCCGGGACACAAAGTTAAGAGAAGGGTGAAAGATGCGCGTCGCAATTGTCGGAACCGGCTATGTCGGCCTTGTTTCGGGCGCATGCTTTGCGCATTTCGGTCATGACGTCATTTGCGTCGACCGCGACGAAAGCAAGATCAGGCGCCTCGAAGCGGGCGAAATCCCGATCTTCGAGCCGGGTCTTGATGCGCTGGTCGCCGAGAATGTCGCGGCCGAAAGGCTCGCCTTCACCACCGATCTGAAATCCGCGACCCCCGACGCCGACGCGGTGTTCATCGCCGTCGGCACGCCCTCGCGCCGCGGCGACGGTTTCGCCGATCTCACCTATGTCTATGCGGCCGCCGAGGAAATCGCCGCCGCGATGAAAGGCTATACGGTCATCGTCACCAAATCGACGGTGCCGGTCGGCACCGGCGCCGAAGTCGAGGCGATCATCCGCCGGGTTCGTCCGGATGCGGAGTTTTCGGTGGTCTCTAATCCTGAATTCCTGCGCGAAGGCGCGGCGATCGAGGATTTCAAGCGCCCGGATCGCATCGTCGTCGGCGCCGAGGATGAGCGCGCCCGCGATGTGATGCGCGAGCTGTATCGGCCGCTGTTCATCAATGAAACGCCGATCGTGTTCACCAATCGCGCCACCTCGGAGTTGATCAAATACGCCGCCAACGCGTTTCTGGCGACGAAGATCACCTTCATCAACGAAATGGCGGATCTTTGCGAGAATGTCGGCGCCAATGTCCAGGAAGTCGCGCGCGGCATCGGCCTTGACGGCCGCATCGGCTCGAAATTCCTGCATGCGGGCCCCGGCTATGGCGGCTCATGCTTCCCGAAGGATACGCTCGCCCTCGTCCGCACGGCGCAGGCCGCCGGCGCCCCGACGAAAATCGTCGAGGCGGTGGTCGAGATCAACGCGCGCCGCAAGCGCCAGATGGCCGAGCGCATCATCGCAGCGTGCGGCGGTTCGGCGAAGGGAAAGACGATCGCGGTGCTCGGCCTCACCTTCAAGCCGAACACCGACGACATGCGCGACAGCCCCGCGCTCGACATCATTCCCGCCCTGCAGGCGGCGGGCGCGACCGTTCGCGCTTTCGATCCGGCCGGCATGGAGGAAGCCAAAAAGCACCTCAAGGATGTCGTTTATTGCGATGGGCCCTATCACGCGATGGACGGCGCGGACGCCGTCGCGCTGCTGACGGAGTGGGACGAATTTCGCGCCCTCGATCTGCGCCGCGTCAAGGATCTCCTGAAATCGCCGGTGTTTGTCGATTTGCGCAATGTGTATCGACCGACCCACATGCACGAGCATGGGTTCAATTATCACTCGATCGGCCGCGGCTCCGAGGGCGGCGATCCGCGCAAATCCCCGCGCTGAAATTAGCGTAAAACCCTGATCAGGGTTTTGCGCAGGTCCTATTCGTTGTCGCGCGGCTTAGCAAAAAACCGGGCCCACTTTTTTGCGCCGCGCTTCAGCCGCCAACGCGTTCGAGAATGCCGACGCGGACGCCGTCGAAGACATATTGCGTCGACATCGCCATCAGCAGCATGCCGAGAATGCGGGTGATCGCGTTCATGCCGGTGCGGCCGAGCGCGTCGCCGATGCGGCTGGCGAAAGCCATCATCAGCACGCCGATGCCGAGCACGACCGCCGAGGCGAAGAGGGCGGAGAATTTGTCGACGAGGCTGGCGCCCGGCCCCATTTGCAGCATGATGGTCGCGATCGCGCCCGGTCCCGCCAGCATCGGAATCGCCAGCGGGAAAAAGGCGATGTTCTCGCGCGAGGAGGCTTTGGGTCCCGGCGTTTTGGCCTGCGTCTCGCTGTCGGGATTGAAGAACATCCGAAAGCCCATAAAATAGAGGATGATCCCCATCGCCGCGCGAAAAGCCGGCAAATCGACGCCCATGTGATGCAGGACGATGTTCCCGGCGAAACCGAAAATCGTCAAAATGATGATCGAATAAATCGCCGCGGAGACCGCGATCCTGAAGCGCGCGCGCGGCGTTTCATCCTTGGTCAGCGATGCGAAAATCGGCGTGACGAGAATCGGATCGATGACGATGAAGAGCGTCACGAACGCCGTCAGGAAGCTGGCAAGATAGGCGTCCATCGCGAAATCCCGGCGTTCGTGAACAAGGGCGGTCTTTCTTGCGCCGGAACGGCCCGCCGGCGCAAGCCGAACCCGTCAGAGACCGACCGCCTCTTTCATCGCCGCTTTTTCAGCGTCATCGAGGCCCTTGATCTTGTCGATGAATTTCGCGGCCGAGTTCTTGTCGGCGTCGGTGATGAAAATGACGCGGCGCGCGGTTGACGCGTCGCCGTCGTCCAGGAGGTCGATTTCAAGATCGTCTTCGGCCTCAGGCGCGTCTTCGGCGCCGGCGTCATCCGCGGGTTCAGCGTCGCGCGTCGTGCGTTTGATGATCCGCACCTCCCGTTGGTCGCCGCCGACGGTTTCAGCCTCGTCATAATCCATCTTGTGGATGATGATTTTGCGCTTTCCCTTCGCGTCGCGTTCAGGGTCTGCCTCGTCTCCGTCAAGGTCGATGTCGATATCGGGCCGGGCGCGCAAGCGCTCGAAGGCGGCTTTCGCCTCGTCGCCTTCAAGGAGATCGAGCGCCGCGCCGCCGGCGGCGACGGCGTAGGCGCCGGTCTTGTCATTGGCGACGGAAATCGCGCGCTCACCGTTTCTCTGGTCGAGCCTCAGATCGAAAGTCGCCTCCGGCGCGGCGACGGCGGCGCCGGCGATGGCCAGCAGGGAAGCGGCGGCGGACATCAGGGCCTTCATCGGGTGATCCTTTCAGGGAAGCTGGGCGGGGGTGCTACATCTGTCACATCCGTTGCCGCCCCACGAGAGGGCGAGCATGACAATTTCGTAATGTTTGTGGCGAAACCTCTGTATCCGGCGGGGTCGGGACGGGGTGCGCCCACCGGAAAAAATGGTTAATATGGGTTCTGGAACTGCGGGCAGTCGCTTGTCAGGGGAGCCTCGCCATGAAGAATCAAACCGTCCTTTTCGCCGGCGCGTCGATCGCCGTCCTTCTCGTCGCCGGATGCGCGACGGGCGAGCCGCAGATGTCGGCGGGCGCCGATCCCTATGGCGCGACGCTTTATACCGGCGCGCCGCGACCGGACGCCGCCGACCTTTATGCGCAGCTCTACGCGCCGGAACAAAGCTCGGCCAACGGTGCGCCGTTCGAACTCGCCTCTTATGCCGGCATCGAAGGCGCGCGCCGCGCGCATGCTCTGTATACGGAAGCCGAGGCGGAAGCGCTTGACGGCCGCTGCGAGGAAAAAGTCAGCCCCTCGAAGACGGAATCGCTGATCGACATCGCCGAGCTTTGCGACGTGCCGCTCGACATGCTGGTCGAATATAATCCGGGCGTCGCCGACATCAGCTATTCGACCTCCGGCGCGACGGTGCAAATTCCACGCGGGCTGAAAGCGCCGCGCGGCGTCAGCGCGATGAGCGATCAGCTCGTGCAGCTCGGCGCCGTGCAGCCGGGCGACTCGCTTTCAAAGATCGCCTACCGGTTAAACGTCTCGGAAGCCGCGATCGCCAATCTCAATCCCGGCATCGACTGGAAAAATCCGGTCGCCGGCCAGTCCTTCGTGAAGCCGGCCGCCGCCGCCGCGCCTGTCGCCTCAGCTGTCGCTGTCGCGCCGCCAGCGGAAACCCCTGTATGGGAAGGCTATGGCGGCGCGCGCGGGATCGCCGGGTCGGACGCGGCGCGCTCTCTTGGCGTCTCTTCGCACGAGCCTTACGCGCTGTCGCCGGTCAAATCTTATGGACAGGCGAGCGGGGCCTATCCCGAAGCAAAGCTGACGGTCGACCGTGAATTCGTGAAAGCGGGCGGCTCGGTGAATGTCACGGCGGCAGCCGCGCCCGGCGCTGAGGTTACGTTCTATTCCGGTGATGAGCCGGGCAGTCTCAAGAAAGAGAAAACGGTTCGCGCCGATGACAGCGGCAAGGCGACAGCGTCGATCAAGCTCAAGAAAAAGTCGAACATGGGCGGCGTCATCTTCGGCGCGCGCGCGGCGGGATCGGACGAAACGCAATTTTCAGATCGCGTCGGCGTCGTCACGCTGAAAGAAGAAGCCGCGCCCGCGGGCGACGCTGAAGAATAACGCCGGAAGAACCGCCGCTTTAGCGGCGTTCCCCGATCGCCGATTTGTAAATCTCGATCATTTGCAGCGCCTTGGCGCGCCAGGAAAAATTCGCGATGACATGCGCGCGGGCGGCCTCGCCCATGCGCGCGGCGAGATCCGGGTCTTGCGCGAACCTTGTCATCGTCGCGGCGAGCCCGTCGATGAAGGATTGGCGCCCGTCCGGCGGCACCAGAAACCCCGTCTGAGGCGTCACATATTCCTTTGGGCCGCCCCAGTCGGTCGCAATCGCGGGCGTGCGGCAGGCGAACGCTTCGAGAATGACAGTCCCGCCGCACTCATGCAGCGAGGGGAGGATCAGCGCCGTCGCGCCCGCCAGAACGTCGCGGATTTCCGGTTGCTTCATGAAGCCGCGAAATTCGATACGTCCGTCAGCGGATGATTTTTTCGCAAGCGCCTTCAGCTTCTCAAGCTCCGGGCCGTCGCCGATGATGACGAGGCGCGCGTTCGGCGGAACGCGCTCGAACGCCTCGATCAGGAGTTCAACGCCCTTCAGCCAGACAAGCCGCCCGACAAAGACGAAAACCGGATCGACCGGTTTTTGCGCGGCCGGCGGGTTCCAGAGGGAAAGATCGACGCCGTTTTCGGCGAGCGTTGCGACCTTCGATTTGTCGATGACGGCGGGTAGCGCCGCCAGCGTGCGCTCATTGGCGACGAGGATTCGCGCGGCGGTCAGTTTGCCGCGAATGAGGCGGTTAAAGACGCCCGACAACGCGCGCGCCGCGCCGACCGCGCCGGTCGAGCCTTGCGAATATTCTTTTTCAAAGGCCGGCGGAAAACTCATGCCGCCGTTCATCGGGCCGATCACCACCGGGGCCGGCATATTCGTGAGGAATGACGGGAATTTCGGCGAGACGGGCGTCGGCTGATGAATGACGTCGACGCCTTTTTCCCGGGCGATGGCGCGCGCCCGGCGGGCGATCCGCGCGCCGGTGATCGCGGCGATCGCGCTCATGAAGACGCGGTCGCGGATCGCCTGCGGCGCATGTTTTCCCGCTTCATTGACGGCTTTCTCGATCGCGGCGTCCTCGACGAAGTCGAATCGGCCGTCTTCCCAAAGGCCGCTCGCCTTCAACTCATCGCGAACGCGCGCGTGGGCCAGCGCATGAAAGTCGACGCCGAGCGCTTTCAGCTCCCGCAGATAATGAAAGGGGAGAACGGCCTCGCCCCCCATGCGCATCGAAATGTTGTTGGCGACGATCAGGACGCGCACGGCGAGCCTTCGAGCTTGAATTTAATTCGGCACATAAGCCGGCAGGAAGGCTTCGACCCGTCCGACGAGGCCTTGCAGTTTTTTATCCGCGTCCTCGACGGTCATGCCGTCGCCGATCGGCGTCAGCAGGCGGATCATCGCGCCGTCGGACCGCTTGCGCGTCACCGCGTCGACGATCAGCCAGAATTTCATCACGAATTCATTGGCGACTTTGCGGCCGCGCTGATCGTACCAGTAATAAACGAGCTGACGGTAATCGCCGTTCTCGATGATCAGCCGGTTATAGCTGAAATTCCGCCCGTCGCCCGCCTTCGCGTCGACGGTCTTCTGGCTGACGATTTTCCAGCCGCCGCCTGGAATGCACTGGCGTGGGCTGTGCCACGACCGCCCGTCGCGCTGCGCGTTCAAGTAGGCGAAATAGAGATTGAAATCGTCGCCTTCCGGCGAGCGCAAATTGGCGACGATCGAATCGTCGGCGCCGAGCACTTCCGCGACGCTGGGATCGATCGGCAGCACGGATATCGACCAGCCGTTGAATTCTTCGGGAACGCCGCTGAAGGTCCGGCGCTCCGGAATGATGAGGGCGTCGTCGGTGACGATCTGCGAGGCGCCGATCGCGACCAGCGCCGCCGCCGCGGCGCCGGCGAAGATCGCGGCCCCAGGGGCTTTCCCCGGGCGCGGCGCGGTCAGCGGCAAATCGGGCGTCGTCAGCGCATCGAGCGGATTGACGCGCGGCGTTGAAAAGCGCGCGAGGATGGCGACGACGCCGAAAAGGGCGGCGAGGCAGAAAAGAAAGACGACCCATCCTTCAAAGAAATGCAGCGCGCCTTCGGCCTGTTCGGTGCCATAGGCCTGAACCATGGCGGCGGTGGCGGCGATCCTGATCGAGTTCATCAA
>MEMM01000119.1:0-13621 GCA_001767925.1 Alphaproteobacteria bacterium RIFCSPHIGHO2_12_FULL_63_12 | reverse complement strand
GCAAGAGAGGTGAACCGGAATGCCCATCAGCTCGACCATGGCGACGCCGAGCACTGACGACATCTGCTGGAATTTCCACGACAGGACCGTGATCACCCAATAAGGCGGCGGCACGGCGAAGAAGAGAAAGGCGACCGGCGCCGCCGTGGTTCGCAGGAGCGAGCGGCCGCCGAAGGCCGCGACCAACCCGGCGATCGCCGTCACCATCCCGAGATGCTGGAAGAGGTAGATGCTGGTCAGCTGACCGAGCAGCAGGAGAAGCAGCGCGACCCCGAGAATGATGACGCCGAGAAAGGACGGCGCGCCGACGCTTTTGCGAACGGTGTCGCGATTGATCCAGATCAGGTAGATCGAAATCAGCGGGATGAAATAGGAATGCGACAGCTCCTGCTGCTGTCCCCAGCGCTTCCAGAGATTTCCGGCGGCGTCCCAGAACAGGACGGTTAACGCCGCGACGCACGCGGCGAGCAGAGCTATCTGCAAAGGCGGCAGGGATTTTCTCGACGTGATGGGCGTCGTTGCGGCGGCGTCCATATTTCTCTCCGGCGGGCCGAAATGGCGCAATTGCCAGCAGGCGTAGCTGAACTGCCGCGCCTGTTGCAATTAGCGTACTCGCGGCCGACTTATCTAGAGGCCCCCGATTCCGTTTAACACCAAAAACGCGGCGAGGGCGACGCCGGCGGCCCCGGTGAGGAAAAGACCCGCCATTGTGCCGATCGGCAGCGGCTTTTGCAGGCGTGCCTTCACCGTCAGGTAGAGGACGCCGAGCCCCGCGACCCCGCCAAGGACGCCGGCGATCGCAAACCAGCGGGTCCAGCCGAGGAGGCCGCCGAGCAGCAACAACTCGCTCGCCTCGAAGGTCGCATAGACGCCATAGCCGAGGCCGAGTGCGCCGCCTGCGCCGAGGAGCGCCGTTGCGAAGGCGAGCGGCCGTGCGCCGAAGGTTGGCATTGCGGCGTCGCGGTTAATCAGACGCGCGACCGGCGCCAGCGAATAAACGAGAAGTGCGATGATCAGCGTCACAGCCGAGAGCCCGAACCACAATGTCGGGCCGGCGATTTTCTTTTCGTCCTCGCTGGCCAGCGCGGCGAGGCGCTTGACCCCGTCGGTCTGATAAAGCGGCCCCGAAAATTTCGGCGCCTTCATTTCGTCGGCGCATTTAGTGTCGACTTTCGCGTCGGGCGCATCGAAAAATTTGGTGACGAAATCGCCGGCGCATTTCACCGAGCGGGTCGGCCCGTGCCCGGCATAGGGAAATTCGACATAGGTTCCTTTCGAAAAACCGGGGACAATGGCCTTGGCGAGCGGCGGCGGCGTGATCGGGTCCATCTGGCCGTCGGCGATGATCGCCGGAATGTCGGTGACGACTGCGGCGTATTGCTCTTCCGGCCGCGGCGCCATGCCGTATCGTTTGCAGATCGCCGCGATCTCATCGATCATTTCCGGCGACGGAAGCAGGCTCGCCAGCTCGGGGTGGTCGATCGCATCCTGCGCGACCGCGTCGTGCAGTTGCCCGAACCAGCCGTCATTGCAGGCGATGGCGTTATACATGCCCTGGCTGATGGCGAATCCGCCGCCGCCCCCGCCCCCCGCCGTCAGGATGCGGAAGCTGTCATTGTCGCCTTTCTCGATTTTGCGCGCCATCGCATCGATCAGCGCCGGCAAGGTCGGATAATTGTCCTGTTCATAAAGGGCTGAAAAGGGAATGCCGCCGACGAGATCGGCGAAGAACCAGCCCTTGCCGGAGGGAAACAGCTCGGTATCGATGGCGTCGACGGCGATCGGATTTATTTTCGTCTTCGCCATCGCGGCTTTCAACCGCGTCTGGAAATCGGGAAAGGATTTCGCGCAAGTTTTGTTTTCCTTGCAGGCCTTTTCAAGGAGGTCGAGGTCGCGCTGGTAATGCGTGCCGATGCGCTGGAAATGCGCGCCCGGAATAATCGGCACGATGGCGTCGAGAAGGATCGCGCGAATGCCGGCCGGGTCCTGCTTGATATAGGCCTGTCCGAGAATGGAGCCGTAGGAAATGCCCCAGACGTTCCATTTGTCGATGTCGAGCGCGCGGCGCAGCGCCTCGACGTCGCGCGCATTTTCAATCGTATTGTAGCCCGAAAGAT
This sequence comes from Alphaproteobacteria bacterium RIFCSPHIGHO2_12_FULL_63_12, assembly GCA_001767925.1. GTDB lineage: Bacteria > Pseudomonadota > Alphaproteobacteria > Caulobacterales > Parvularculaceae > Amphiplicatus. The sequence continues at coordinate 11,504 of MEMM01000119.1, read as the reverse complement.
CGACGCGCGCGGTCTTGGCGGCGGCAAAACAGCTCTCAAGCGCCGCAAGGCCGCCGCGCTGATAGTCCTCGAACGTCTCCTTGTTCGCGGCCGAAGGATCGAATAGCGCGTATTTCGGGCAGAAATCCTCGGAATTGCCGATGCCGCGCTGTTCGAGAATATACATGTCGCGCACGTCGCGCGCGCCATGATCCTTGAACCGCTTCACATAGCCGTCGACTTTCGCGCCCGGCCCGCCGGTCAGGTAGATGATGGAATCGTCGCGCTTCTTCCACGCGCCTTTTTCCTTGTCGTCCCACTTCTCGGGTTTGCGCGCATGCAGCTTGACGAACAAAAGCTTGATGACGCGCGAGCGCGACTTCTCGCGATTTTCCGGAACCGCCAGAAGGCCACAGGATATTTCGCCCGGCTTGTATTTGATCTCGCCCTTGAACGGGCAGACGATCGTCTCGACGGTGAATTTGTCGCGCGAAAAGAAATCAGCCGCCGCGTCCGGCGCGCCGTCTTCGATCAGCGCTTCATCGGCTGGCGGCGCGGCGTCGCCGGTCTGCGCAACTGCGCCAGAGCACGCGAACATCGCCGCGATTGTCGCTGAAATCGCCCATTTCATCATTGCAAATCCCCGCCAGCCGCTAACCCCACCGTTAACCATAACAGAGGGCGCCGGCGCCGCCAATCTCATCGAAGCGGGCGGCCTCACGTTCGACGAGGCGTTTGGGAACACCCCTGAATGAGCGGGGCCTGTCGCCGGTCGGAGAGGGAAAATGAAAACGACGGCCGCATCGCGGCCGTCGTTTCCCGTGTGCGATCGTTCGCGTCGACGGGTTTATGATTTCTTCAGGTCGAACCTGTCGTTGTTCATCACTTTCGTCCACGCCGCGACGAAGTCCCGGGCGAACGCCGCTTTGGCGCCGTCATAGGCGTAGGCTTCGACGACGGCGCGCAGCTCGGCGTTCGATCCGAAGACGAGATCGGTTTCGGTCGCCGTCCATTTGAGATCGCCGGTTGTCCGGTCGCGTCCTTCATAAACAAAAGCCGCGCCTGTCGCTGGTTTCCACGCCGTCGACATGTCGAGAATGTTGACGAAGAAATCATTGGTGAGCGTTCCGGGGCGCTTGGTGAAGACGCCATGCGGCGCGCCGGCGGCATTGGCGCCGAGAACGCGCATGCCGCCGACCAGCGCCGTCATTTCCGGCACGGTGAGGCCGAGCATGTCGGCCTTGTCGACGAGCGCCGCCGACGGGCCTCCTTGGGCGCCGGCGCCGTAATAATTCCGGAAGCCGTCCGCCGTTGGTTCCAGCGCCGCAAAGGAGGCGGCGTCGGTCTGCTCCTGCGAGGCGTCCGCGCGGCCTGGCGCGAAGGGAACGCTGATGGGGGTCCCGGCGTCCTTCGCCGCTTTTTCAATCGCCGCCGCGCCGCCGAGCACGATGAGATCGGCGAGCGAGACCTTCCGCCCGCCGGCAGCATTGGCGTTAAATGCGGTCTGGATCTCCGTCAGCGTACCGACGACTTTGGCGAGTTCGACCGGATCGTTCGCGGCCCAGTCCCGTTGCGGCGCGAGGCGCACGCGCGCGCCATTCGCGCCGCCGCGCATGTCGGTGTCGCGGAAAGTCGACGCCGACGCCCACGCAGCGCGGACAAGTTCGGGAACCGTCAGGCCGGAGGCGAGAATGCGGCCCTTGAGCGCCGCGATATCGGCCGCGTTGATCAGCGGATGCGAGGTCGCCGGAATCGGATCTTGCCAGATCAGATCTTCCGCCGGGACTTCGACGCCGAGATAGCGCGCTTTGGGCCCCATGTCGCGATGCGTGAGCTTGAACCAGGCCCTCGCGAAGGCGCGCTCGAACTCTTCGGGATTGTCTTTGAAGCGCCGCGAGATCTTGTCATATTCAGGATCGAATCTCAGCGAGAGATCGGTCGTCAGCATGACCGGCGCGTGTCGCTTCGCCGGATCGTGGGCGTCCGGCACCAGATTGGCTGCTGAAGAGTCTGTCGGAATCCACTGCGTCGCGCCCGCCGGGCTCTTCGTCTGCTTCCATTCATAAGCATACAGATTATCGAAGAACTGCATCGTGAAAGCGGTCGGATTTGCCGACCAGGCGCCTTCAAGGCCGCTGGTGACGGCGTCGCCGCCTTTGCCAGAGCCGCATTTGTTCGCCCAGCCGAGGCCTTGCGCCTCGATGCTTTCCGCCGCGGGTTCGCGCCCGACGCACTCGGAAGGCTTGGCCGCGCCATGCGTCTTGCCGAAGGTGTGGCCGCCGGCGATCAGGGCGACGGTTTCTTCGTCATCCATCGCCATGCGGCCGAAGGTTTCGCGAATGTCGTGCGCCGCCAGGACCGGATCGGGGTTGCCGTTCGGGCCTTCGGGATTGACATAGATGAGGCCCATCTGGCTCGCGGCGAGCGGCCCTTGCAGCTTGCGGTCGCCGCTGAAGCGCCGGTCGCCGAGCATTTCCGCCTCCGGCCCCCAATTGACGATCTCCGCCTGCCAGTCGTCTTCGCGTCCGCCTGCGAACCCATAGGTTTTAAAGCCCATCGACTCGAGCGCGACATTGCCGGTGAGGATCATCAGATCCGCCCAGGAAATGCTGTTTCCGTATTTCTGCTTGACCGGCCAGAGGAGCCGCCGCGCCTTGTCGAGATTGGCGTTGTCGGGCCAGCTGTTGAGCGGTTCGAAACGCTGCTGGCCGCCGCCGGCGCCGCCGCGTCCGTCGATCGTGCGATAGGTGCCGGCGCTGTGCCAGGCCATGCGGATCATCAGCGGGCCGTAATGGCCGTAATCGGCGGGCCACCAGTCCTGCGATGTCGTCAGCGTCGCCGCGATATCTTTCTTGACGGCGTCGAGGTCGAGTTTGCTGAACGCAGCCGCGTAATTGAAATTGTCGCCGAGCGGGTTGGAGCGCGTTTCATTTTGGCGAAGCTGCGACAGGTCAAGCTGCTCCGGCCACCAGAAGTCGTTCGATCGCGCTTGTCCGCCGGCCGACTCCATCGCGCCGCTCGCTTCGGCCTTGACGGCCGCGTCCACCGCAGCGTCCGGGGTCGGCGCCGCTTTTTTTGCGCAGCCGGCGACCAGACAGAAGGCGAGCGCGCTGGTCGCGAGCAATGCCGCCTTGTGAGTGTGAGTCATGGATTTCGTCTCCTCGGTTGCAGAATGTCGACGCGCCTGCGGTTCCCAATGATCCGTGGGCGAACTATTTCCTTCCCCCCTCGACGAGATGGACCGCCGGCCGCCGCGGGCCCCGGCCATTCGTCGAGATCGAAACGGTGAATAACTAGCGTTGGCCGATTAATTAGTAAAAGCGATAATATTAATGTAAATAATCGAAAATGTCGATTTATTGGAGGCCGCACCGGCGCGCCGCCCAGGCGGAAAAAGAAAAAGGCGGCCCGAAGGCCGCCTTTTCCGAGATCGTTTGCTGCGTGGACTTCCTTAGAAGTCCATGCCGCCCATGCCGCCCATGCCGCCGCCCGGCATGCCGCCATGGCTGTGGCCGGCTTCTTTCTTCGGGGCCTCGGCGATCATCGCTTCGGTGGTGATCAGGAGGCCGGCGACCGAGGCCGCGTCCTGAAGCGCCGTGCGGACGACTTTCGCCGGATCGACGATGCCGGCCTTGATCATGTCGACATATTCGTCGGTCTGCGCGTTGAAGCCGAACTTGGTGTCTTTCTGTTCGAGCAGCTTGCCGACGACGATCGAGCCTTCGCCGCCCGCATTGCGGACGATCTGGCGGATCGGCGACTCAAGCGCCTTGCGGATGATGTTGATGCCCGCGTCCTGGTCGGCGTTGGCGCCTTTCATACCGTTCAGCACGCGCGTCGCGTAGAGGAGCGCGACGCCGCCGCCGGCGACGATGCCTTCCTCGACCGCAGCTCTCGTGGCGTTCAGCGCGTCGTCCACGCGGTCCTTGCGCTCTTTCACTTCGATTTCCGTCGCGCCGCCGACTTTGATCACCGCAACGCCGCCCGCGAGTTTGGCGAGACGCTCTTGCAGTTTTTCGCGATCATAGTCCGACGACGTGTCTTCGATCTGCTTGCGGATCTGGCTGGTGCGCGCCTCGATGTCCTTCTTGGCGCCGGAGCCGTCGACGATGGTCGTGTCGTCCTTGTTGATCGACACTTTTTTCGCCTTGCCGAGCATGTCGAGCGTGACGTTTTCGAGCTTGATGCCGATATCTTCGGAGATGACCTGGCCGCCGGTCAGCACCGCGATGTCTTCCAGCATCGCCTTGCGGCGATCGCCGAAGCCGGGGGCTTTCACCGCCGCGACCTTGAGGCCGCCGCGCAGCTTGTTGACGACGAGAGTCGCGAGCGCTTCACCCTCGACATCTTCCGAAACGATCAGCAGCGGCTTGCCGGACTGCACGATCGCTTCAAGCAGCGGCAGCATCGACTGCAGGCCCGAGAGTTTTTTCTCGTGCAGAAGGATGTACGGATCTTCAAGTTCGACCGTCATCTTGTCGGCGTTGGTGATGAAATACGGCGAGAGATAGCCGCGGTCGAACTGCATGCCTTCGACGACGTCCAGCTCGGTCTCGGCGGTCTTGGCTTCCTCGACGGTGATGACGCCTTCATTGCCGACTTTTTCCATCGCTTTCGCGATCATGTCGCCGATTTCGCGCTCGCCGTTCGCCGAGATCGTGCCGACCTGGGCGATTTCGTCCGATTTCGAAATCTTGATCGAGCTCTTTTTGATTTCCTCGATGACTTTCTTCACGGCGAGATCGACGCCGCGCTTCAGATCCATCGGGTTCATGCCGGCCGCGACGGCCTTGGCGCCTTCCTTGACGATCGCCTGGGCGAGAACGGTCGCGGTCGTCGTGCCGTCGCCGGCTTCGTCGTTGGTTTTCGACGCGACTTCGCGAACCATTTGCGCGCCCATGTTCTCGAACTTGTCTTCAAGCTCGATTTCCTTGGCGACGGTGACGCCGTCCTTGGTCGTGCGCGGGGCGCCGAACGATTTGTCGATGATGACGTTGCGGCCTTTCGGGCCGAGGGTCACCTTCACCGCATTGGCGAGGATGTCGACGCCGCGCAGCATTTTCTCGCGCGCTTCAACGTCGAATTTGACTTCTTTGGCAGCCATTGAATTGTTCTCCTGAATGTCGGTGCGGGTTACGAAATGACGCCGAGGATGTCTGACTCCTTCATGATGAGGAGATCCTCGCCGTCGATTTTAACTTCGCTGCCCGACCACTTGCCGAACAGAATTCTGTCGCCCTTTTTCACGTCGAGCGCGACGACTTTGCCGTCATCGCCCCTGGTGCCCGGGCCGACCGAGATGACTTCGCCCTGCTGGGGTTTTTCCTTGGCGGAGTCCGGAATGATGATGGAACCGACTTTCGCGTCCTCTTCGATGCGGCGGACGAGAACGCGGTCGTGGAGCGGCCTGAAGCCCATGGGTATCTCCCTTTTGCGATCTGTATGTAAAATCAATTGGTTAGCTAAAAAACGCGGGGTGCGCCCGCGCCTTTGGCACTCACCGCTGGCAAGTGCTAACAGCGAGATAAGGAGCCGGCCGCGAAGCGTCAAGGCGCCGCAGCCGAAGAAATCTCGCCGGGGCGCTGTCGCGCGCGTGAGGGGGCGCCGCAATTCCGCCGCCCCTCACGGGAATTTTCGACGCAATTACCCGTTATTAATGCGTCGCGGACGGAGATGCGGCCATATTTCCGACTCAGGTTAACGTGTGAGTGAATCCGTCGGACGTAAGAACGGCCACGGCGACAGCCGTCATCAGGAAGGAAAGTTTACATGCGCAAAGCAGTCATTCTGGGGGCCTTGGCGATTTTCGCCGTCGGCTGCACCACCAATCCCTATACCGGCGAGAAGCGCGCCGGACGCGTCGTCACCTCGGGCGCCGGAGGCGCCGCGGCGGGCGCGGCGGCGGGCGCGATTATCGGCGCGGCGACCGGCAGCGCCGGCAAGGGCGCGGCGATCGGCGCGGCGGCGGGCGCCGTCATCGGCGGCGGCATCGGCGTCTATCAGGACCAGCAGCAGGCGAAACTGCGCGAGCGCCTCGTCAATGCGGGCGTCCAGGTCCAGCGCGAAGGCGACAATATCCGCCTCATCATGCCGTCGGACATCACCTTCGAGACGGCGCAATCGGACATCAACGCCAGCTTCTACCAGACGCTGAACGCCGTCGCGGAAGTGCTCGACGAATTCGACAAGACGACGGTCACGGTCGCCGGCCACGCCGACAGCCGCGGCTCGGACAGCTACAATATGGACCTCTCGCAGCAGCGCGCGCTGTCGGTCTCGAACTATCTCGCCTCGCACGGCGTCGATCCCGCCCGCCTCAAGTCGATCGGCTACGGCGAGACCCGTCCGATCGGCGACAACGCGACGGCCGCCGGCCAGTCGCTCAATCGCCGCGTCGAGGTGACGATCGATCCGGTCGAAGCCGAATTCCAGAGCTGATCTGCCGCATCTGACATTCCGCCATCTCCGGCGGCAAGCCGCCCGGCGTTTCGCCGGGCGGCTTTTTTTGTTCCGTTCACGTCCGGTTAAGCTTTCGGTTAAGCCCTCTCTAACGGCTTGGGTCTAGCCTCGCCGGGCACAGAAAGAAGAGGGACATGTGAATTCGCGCCAGCGCACATCCCGCTACGGGTTCGGGCTGCATTTCGCCGTCGGCGCGACCAGCGTCATCCTGCTTTTCGCCGCCATTCTCCGGGGGTTTCCTCCCGTGATCGAACAATCGCTCGGCGCCGCGCTTCTGGTCGTTCTCATTCTTCACGCGCGCATGGGATTTGCGCTCGGCCGCCTGCAAAACGAACTCGACATTCTTCGCGGACTGACGAAGCGCGCCTTGCCCGTCGCCGGCGAGGAGGTTATCGGCGCCATGAAAATCACCCCCGACGCCAGACTGAGCCATGACGACATGGCAAGGCTCAATCGCGTGAGCGAGGCGGTCGAAAGCGGGCGCGTCGATCTTTACCTGCAGCCGATCGTCAGCCTGCCGCAAAGAAAGCCGCGATTTTACGAAGCGTTTTCCCGCCTTCGCGACGCCGACGGGAGGATATTGAAACCGGCGGATTATCTTGAGGCGGCGGAGCGCGCGAACAATATCGGCGTCATCGACAATATGATCCTGATGCGCTGCATTCAGGCGCTGCGCGATGAAAAAAAACGCTCGCCGAGGCTCGCCGTTTTCTGCAATTTGTCGCCGGCGACGATCTATGACACGAATTTTTTCAATCAGCTGACGGATTATCTTGAGCTGAACAGCGATCTGGCGACGAATCTCATTTTCGAATTCACTTACCCGGCGATCCAGACGATGCATCCGAAGTTGACGGAAAATCTCAACGCCATCGCCGCCAGGGGTTTTGAATTTTCAATCGACCACGTTCATTCGCTCGACCTTGACTGGGAAGATCTGCGCGGCCGCAATTTCAGCTTCGCAAAAGCCCCCGCGAGCCTTCTCCTCGCGGCGAGCCGGGGCGACGAAGCGTCGGTCGCGCGACTGCGCGCGTTTAGGAAACGCCTCGCCGAGGTCGGCGTCGATCTCATCGCGGAAAAGATCGAGTTTGAAAATCACATGCCCGAGATTTTGAGCCTCGGCATCGATTACGGGCAGGGCAATCTCTTCGGCGCCGCCCGCCGGTCGGATTTTTATCTCGGCGCGGACGGGGCTGGCGCTGCAGGGGCTGGCGCGGACAAAGCGGCCGCCGCCTGAGAAAAACAACGTCGGCGCGCTTGACCGGCGCGGCGCGGCGGAATTACGGCTTGTCGATGCCGGTCCGGTTCATCCATCGCCTGTCGGAAATCGCCGACGATCATGACGCGCTTTTGTGCGACGCCTGGGGCGTCATCCACAACGGCGTCCGCTTGTTCGACGGCGTCGACGAGGCGCTGACCTCATTTCGACAGCGGCGGGGGCCGGTCGTCATCCTCACCAACGCCCCGCGCCCGTCGGCGATCATCCCGGCGCAGCTCGATCGCCTCGGCCTGTCGCGGGACGCCTATGACGCGGTCGTCACCTCCGGCGACGCGACGCGCGCCGCGATCGAAAGCTTCCTGCCGCTTTCGGCCTATAAGCTCGGCCCGGACAAGGATCTGGCGCTTTACGAAGGTCTCGCCGTCGACTTCGCGCCGATCGAGCGCGCCGGATTCATTGTCTGCACGGGGCTTGTCGACGATACGCGCGAGACGCCCGAAGACTACGCCGATTTTTTGCAACGCGCGGCGGCGCGAGGATTGCCGATGGTCTGCGCCAATCCCGACATAGTCGTTCGCTGGGGCGACCGCCTCATCTATTGCGCGGGGGCGCTCGCCGAAGCGTATGAAAAACTGGGCGGCAAGGTCGTCTATGGCGGCAAGCCTCATGCGCCGATCTACGACCTTGCGTGCCAACGGATTGACGCCCTTGCCGGGCGCGCGCTTGACCGCCGGCGCATTCTCGCGATCGGCGACGGCGTGAAAACCGATATCGCCGGGGCCGGCCGCAACGGCTTTCCTTCCCTCTTCATCGCCGGCGACGGCGGGGTCCATGACGGCGCGGCGGATGCGGCCTCGATCGCGCGCGCGCTCGACCGCGCCGGCGTCGCCGCCGATTACGCGGCGGGAGGATTGATCTGGTGAGCCCATCGAAACTGATCGCGGCGATCGGCAATTTCGACGGCGTGCATCGCGGCCACGCCGCGTTGATCGGCCGCGTCGCCGCGATCGCCGAACGCGAAGGCGCGCAAACCGGCGCGGTCGTTTTCGACCCCCACCCGCGCCGCTTTTTTCGCCCCGCCGACCCGCCGTTTCTGATTACGACGGCGGCGGCGCGCGACGCGCTGCTCATCGCCGCCGGCGCGCATGCGGTCCTTCCGCTTCGCTTTGACGGGGCGATGGCGTCGCTGTCGCCGGAAGAATTTGTCCGCGACGTTTTGGGGCGCCGTCTTGGCCTTTCCGGCGTCGCCGTCGGCGGCGATTTCAGGTTCGGCGCCGGGCGCGCGGGCGACGCGGACAGCATGTCGAAATTATGCGCCGCACACGGAATGACGGCTCATGTGATGGAGCCGCTGGCCGAGAAAGGTCACTCCGACAAGATCGGATCGACGGCGATTCGCGAAGCGATTCTCTCCGGCGCCGTCGATCGCGCCGCCGACATGCTTGGCCGTTCATGGCGCGTCGACGGCCGCGTCGTCGAGGGAAACAAGGTCGGGCGGACGCTCGGCTTTCCGACCCTCAACATGACGCTTGGCGAATTGATCGAGCCGCGGCGCGGCGTTTACGCGGTGCGAGCGCAAGTCGATGGCGACTGGTTCGACGGCGTCGCCAATTTCGGGCGGCGTCCGACGGTCGGCGCGCCGGCGCCGCTGCTCGAGACGCATCTTTTCGGATTTTCACGGGACATCTACGGAAAGACCGTCAGCGTCGACTTCATCCGCTTCATCCGGGATGAGATGAAGTTCAGCGGTCTTGACGCGTTAAAAACCCAGATCGCTGAAGACTGCCTTTCGGCCCGGCGCCTGCTCGGCTGATCAGATTTCAAGCCCCATCGAGAGAAGTTCGATCCGGTAGGATTCAAGCGCGGCGCGCGCGTTTTCAATCTCATCGAGCATGTGCGGCAGCCGGTTTTCGATGCGGTCGATCTCGCGCCGGCGAAAGTCGGCGTCCTGCCGTTCGTGCTCGCGATCTTCATTGCTGATCGACGGTTTCGCGTAGCGCTTTTCGGAAACGCGAAGCAGATAATTGTGCTGGTCGAGATCGGCGATGGCGGCTTCATAATCTTGCACCGCAGCCTCCCGCGCCTCGGTCAGAACGCGGAGTTTCGCGCCAAGCGCGAAGCTTTCAAGAAACTGCATTTCATCGTCGCCGCGGCAAAGTCCGGAATATTCCGCGCCGTCCCGGCCGGCGTTGAAACCGCCCTGCGTCGTGCAATAGATCTTCAAGCCCTGTTCGCGCGCCGCGCTATAGGCGGCGAGATCGACGCTGGCGCCGGCGTCTTCGCAGGCCTTGCGCCGCTGGTCGAAAAGTTTCGGGCGCGCGCCGGTGCGGCCGTCCTCAAGTCCGATCGCCGTCCAGTCGGCGCTGGCGCAATCGGCGGTCGTCATGCCGGACGCGCAGCCGGCCGCGAGCAAAATCGCAGCAAAAGCGCTCGTGCGCGCCATATCGACGACGTCAATCAGCATGCCTCGGAAGAATTGCGCCGCCCGGGCCCGGTGGCAAGCCTCGCCGTCGAAATGGGGAAAACGTCAGATGCGCCGGCGTCCGGGGGAGAGGGACGCCGGCGCGCCGGTTCGAGCGCCGGTCAGCGCAGCGAACAGGCAAGCGGGCCGACGCGGACATTCGTGCCGCTCGACACTTTCGGAAAGTTCGCCGGGAAGGGGTTGCCTTCATCGACGCGGGTGTCGAATTCGAGATCGCCGACGATGTCGCCGCTCGCCGCATCGCGGACGAGGCGCATCGAGCCGACAGTGACGCCGGCGACGGCGACCGACAGGAACTGGCCGGCGGAAAAGCCGATATTCGGCGCGGCTTCAAACGACGCATCGAACTTCTTGCGCGCGCTGCGCTGTTCAAAACGCGCTGAAATGCTGTGGTCCGTCGCGCCGTCGGCGGTGCACTGAAGACGAAGGCGCGTCGCGGTCTGCGCGCTCGCCGGCGCAAACGAGACGAGGGCCGAGGCCGCCGCCAGGGCGACAAGGGCGGGAAGTTTCATAAAGGACTCCATGGGTTGAGCGCCGACGGAGCGTTCCGCCGGATCGTTGACATGGAGAAGAACGAGCCGCGGGCCGGTTTTCTTCCCTCAGGACGGCGAACTTTCCGGAGATTCATGTTTAACGGCGCCGGAGGCGCCGGGAATCCCTCGCGGACTTGTCGCCGACGCCCAAAAAGCGCCTAATTGGCGAGGGAACCTTTGCCGGTGCGAGCAATCGCCCCTGTAGGAGTAGCCAACATGACCGCCTATCGCCAGAAGCACATCAGTCGGGCCGCGCTGGTCGCGGCCGCGCTGTCGATCGTTGCGATTTCGCCAGCCCCCGCCTTCGCGCGCGGCGGCCATCATGGCGGTCACCATGGCGGCGGTCACGGCGGCTATCATTACACGCCGCGTCACTACAGCTACAATTACGGCTATGGTTACGGTTACGGCTACCGGCCCTATTACAATTACCGCCATCACCGCGGCGGGCATATCAGCGCCGGCGAAGGCGCGCTGATCGCGGCCGGCATCATCGGCGGCGTCATCCTCATCGACCGCGCGCTCGACAATCGCGATCGTTATGACGATCGCCGTTACGACAGCCGCGATTACGATCGCCGTTACGATGATCGTGACCGCCGCGGCGCTTTTGACGATGATTATTATTACCAGCGCGACAGTCGCCCCTATGAGGGGCGGCGGGCCGACTGGGACTATGACGGCCGCGCATTCGACGACGACCGCGCTGGCGCCGCGCGATCGGCGGAGCTGGACGGCGAACTGCTCGGCGACGGCGCGCGCCCGACCGTGCTGGCCGACGCCGCCTTCCGCGAATGCGTCGCCGAAACGCGCGGCGCGGCAGGCGCGGGCG
>MEMM01000118.1 GCA_001767925.1 Alphaproteobacteria bacterium RIFCSPHIGHO2_12_FULL_63_12 | reverse complement strand
CGCGCTCGGGCGGCGAATATTCGCTGCTGCGCGAGATCTATCATCCGGCGGCGGGGTTCGTCTCAGGCTGGATTTCATCGACCGTCGGCTTTTCCGCGCCGGTCGCGCTGGCCGCGATCACTTTCTCCGCCTACGGATTATCTGTGCTGGCCCCCGACGCGGCGGAGGCGGTGAAACAAGGGGCCGCCGTCGGCCTCGTCGCGCTGCTCGCGGCCGCGCACGCCTCGCGGCGGCGGATGAGCGGCGGGCTGCAGACCTTTTTCACCCTGTTCAAGATCGCGGCGATCGTCGGCTTTTGCGCCGGCGCGGCGTTCCTTCTCGACGCGCCGCAAAAGGTCTCGTTCCTGCCGGCGGCGGGCGACGGCGCGGTCATCGCCAGCGGCGCCTTCGCGGTCTCGCTCATCTATGTCAGTTACGCCTATGCCGGCTGGAACGCCGCGACCTACATCACCGGCGAAATCGAGGACCCGTCACGAAACCTGCCGCGCATATTGGCGCTCGGGTCGCTGGCGGTGACGGCGCTTTATATCGCCCTCAACGCCGCCTTCATGGCGGCCTCGCCCGCCGCCGATCTCGCCGGCAAGGTCGAAATCGGCGTCATCGCGGCCAAGGCGATCTTCGGCGCGCGCGCGGCCGACGCCGTCGGCCTCGTGATGGCGAGCCTTCTGATCTCGACGGTCAGCGCGATGACGATCGCGGGGCCGCGCGTGCTGCAGGCGATCGGCGAAGATTTCGCGGCCTTTCGCCCGCTCGCCGCCGTCAACCGCGACGCCATTCCGGCGCGCGCCATCTATGCGCAGTCGGCGATCGCGATATTGCTCATCGTCACGTCGAGCTTTCAGTCGATCCTCGTTTTCGCCGGGTTCCTGACCGCCCTCAACAGCTTCTTCACCGTCCTCGGGCTGTTCGTGCTGCGCGCCCGCCAGCCTTTGCTCGCGCGCCCGTTCCGGACGCCGCTTTTTCCGGCGACGCCGCTCATCTATCTCGCGCTGACCGGATGGACGCTCGTCTACGCCGCGGCGAGCCGCCCGGCGGAAGCCGCCTTCGCGGCGGCGCTGATCGCCGCCGGGCTCGCGGCCTATTGGCTGACGCGGCGCGCGTAGTAAAAAGCCGGCGGCGGAATTTCTCATTAGATGAGAACTAAGGTATAACTACGCTTTATTTTAAGGGGGGATAATCTGGTCATGCCTGTCCGCTGCGCGTTGATTGCAATTATATTCGGCGTTTTGATCTCACCCGCCGCCGCGAACGCGCCAGTAAGCTCGCCCCTACCGTCGTGGGTTGAGCCGGTCGTTGCGCCGCCCGCCGATGAATCCGACGCCGCTAAGGCGGAGAATGGGGTGTATTACCTCCTTTTCGACACCCAAGTCCGGATCGAAAAAGATTTCTACACGCATTACAGTCGCATTGTCCGTAAGGTGACGGATCGCGCCGGGCTTGAGGAGGCGGGGCGCCTCGATTTCGAATTCGACCCCACGGAAGATGAATTCAGCATCCACACGGTGAGAGTCTTCCGCGATGGCGTTACGGTTGCGGAAATCGACGCCAGCGCCTTCAAGGTGATCCAGCGCGAGACGGAGCTCGACGATGGCATTACTGACGGCGACCTCACCGCTGTTGCGGAACTCCCCGACATTCGGGTGGGCGACATCATCGATTATGAAGTGAGCTGGCTGTTTCGCTCGCAAATCTGGCCTGGCGAATTCTTTTCCAATTTTTCGACGCAGTGGTCAGTGCCCTTAGGCCGCCTTCATTGGAAGGCGCTGACAAGCATTGAAAAGCCATTGACCGTGCGCCGCCGCGGCGATGCGCCGGCGCTGGAGGCCCGCAACACCGCGGAGGGGCTAGTCTATGAGTTAAGCCTCGATAAGCCGGAAATCGTTCGCGGCGAGGACGCCGTTCCGGAGACATTCGCGACCTGGGGAGAGATTTCCGTCTCGACGCTGAAAGACTGGCGTTCCGTCGTGGAAACACTGATGCCGGTTTATGATCCGCAGGCGAGGCTTTCGCCCGAACTTGCCGCGCGAATTGTTCCCTCTGCCGGATCGCCGGAGGATCGCATCACGCGCGCCGTTCGTTATGTCCAGGATGAGATCCGCTACGTCGCCGATGAAAGCGGCGTCGGTTCGCACCGCCCTCGCGATCCCGCCACGGTTGTCATGCGCGGGTGGGGCGATTGCAAGGACAAGGCGTTGTTGCTGGTCGCCATCCTCCGCGAAATGGGGGTTCAATCCGATGTCGCCCTCACCGACAATGATGAAGGGCGCGCGCTACCGCAAATGGCGCCCTCTCCTTTTTCATTCGATCACGCCATCGCCATCATTTTCCATAACGGAGAACACTATTGGATCGACGCGACGAATACGCATCAGGGGGGCGTTTTTCCTGCCATCGCCGCGCCGGCTTACGGTTTCGGTCTTCCCGTCCGTAAGGACGTTACTGATCTTTGGCCGATAGAGACCAAAAGCGCGGACTCGCCCGAATTCAAGATTTCCGAGGGCTTTGATTTCGCCGCGCGCAACACCGACGGGATCAGCCTCGCTGTCAAATCTGAGTTCCACGGCCGGCGCGCGGATGGAATCCGGCAAACGCTTGCTACGGAGAGCCGCGATTCACTGTCGAAGAAGTATCTCGATTATTACGGCGGACTATACGACGGCATAGTCCCTGTCGCCGATCTTGCCGTTTCCGATGATCGCGACAAGAATATTATCATTATCGACGAAAAATACCGGCTGCCGTCGTCAGCATTCACTGACGAGCTAAAATCGGAATTCCCGATCCAGGCGGATGCGATCAGGAACGCGGTGGCTTCGTTCACGCTTGCCGCGCGGCGCGCGCCGATTTCGTTGCCCTACCCTTTTCATGCCCAGCATATCGTTTCTCTGAAGAACACCGGCGTTACGATGAGCAAGATCGACGGGTCTTCAGTTAAGAAGCCGGAGTTTGAATTCTCGCGGGTTGCGATGCCGGAAAGAGATTCAATATGGATTTCGTGGACGCTGAAGACGCTTGCAAGCGAAATTCCGGTTGGCCGCATCGATGATTATCGGGCGCTGACCAAGGAAATGGACGATTGGAATATCGTCTCCTACAATCTTGACGGAAGTTCGGCCGCCGATCTGTCGCCGCTTGAAATCGCCTCAATCGTCGCGCTTGCTGCCGCGATTCTCACCGCGGCTTTCGCGCTGTTTGCCGGCATAACAGCGCGCGCCGACGACTTAGCGACGATAGATCGTTCCGTCCTTTACCCTGTGGGTACGAGAAAATTCCTTATTCTGGGCGCTGCGACGCTTGGCCTTTATTTCTTTTTTTGGATGTACAGATGCTGGCGAAACATCCGCGGCGAGGAGGAGCGCGAGATAAATCCGCTCTTTCGCGCTTTTTTCGGTGTATTCTTCTTTTACCCGCTATTTGACGAAATTCGCCGGCGGCTGCCGGAAGGCGCGCGTCCCGCAACCGCGCTCGGGGCGGTGCTCGCCGCAAGTTTTCTGGTCCTTTCAATCACCGGAAGCGCTGCTTCTCGCATCGCGAACGACCCCGGTTGGGGGCAGGCGGCGATCGGCTTGTCCGACGCAGTCATATTTCTATTGGCGTTACCGCTTGTCATTTGGGTGAACCGCCTCAACCGCGATAACCCGGATGTCATAGCCGAGCACTCGCGCTGGAAAACCCGCACCTTCGCGCTTCTCGCCTTCGGACTATCGCTCTGGTTGCTCGTCATCGTCGGCGCGTTTACGCCCGCCGAACCGGCCTAAACCCCCGACCCCATCAGTCTTTTGCAGACGTCGTCGAGCTGGTCGAGGCTGCGATAGGAGATGGTGATGACGCCCGAGCCTTTCGGCTTGTGGTCGATCGCTATTTCAAGGCCCAACGCGGCGGCGAGGTCGGCTTCGAGCGCGCGCGTGTCCGCGTCTTTCTTTCCGGGTACGGATGATTTGGACGGCTCGCGGCCGACGCCCTGGGATTTCTCGCCGGGCGTTTCATTCAGCTTGCGGACATAGGTTTCGGTGTCGCGGACATTGAGGCCCTGCCGCAGGACGACGCCGAGCGCTTCGTCCGGCGCTTTAGCGCCGAGGAGCGCGCGCGCGTGGCCCATGGTGAGCGCGCCTTCTTCGAGCGCCCGTCGGCATTTGGGCGGCAGCGTGACGAGGCGCATCATGTTGGCGACGTGGCTGCGCGATTTGCCGACCGCTTTCGAGATGTCGTCTTGCGTCCGGCCATAGACGTCGGCGAGGCGGGCGTAGGCGGCGGCCTCCTCCATCGGATTGAGATCGACCCGCTGCACGTTTTCGATGAGGGCGATTTCGGCGGTCTCGGTGTCGTCGAGCTCGCGGATGAGGACCGGCACCTCGTGGACCCCGGCGCGCTGCGCGGCGCGCCAGCGCCGTTCGCCTGCGACGATTTCATAGGAATCGCGCCCGGCAGGGCGCACCAGGATCGGCTGCAGGAGGCCGCGCGCGCGGATTGAGGCGGCAAGCTCCTCGATCGCGTCCTCGTTGAAATGGCGGCGCGGCTGGGTCGGATTGGCCTTCAGGAACTCGATCGGCAGGGCGGTCTGGCGCCGCGCGGCGCCCGCCGGCGCGTCGACCGGCTCTTCGCGGCGGAGCGCCGGCGCGTCGCCGAGCAGCGCGTCGAGACCGCGCCCTAACCCCCGTGCCTTCTTGATCGCGTTCATGCCGGCCGCCCCTTACGCTGCTTTGCGCGCGTTGCGCTCGCGCTGGATGAGCTCGCTGGCGAGGCGGATATAGGCCTGGCTGCCGGCGCATTTGAGATCGTAGAGCAGCGCCGGCTTGCCGTGGCTCGGCGCTTCCGAGATCCGCACATTGCGCGGAATGACCGTCTCATAGACCTTGGCGCCCATATGCGCGCGCACGTCTTGCTCGACCGCCCCGGCGAGATTGTTGCGCCCGTCGACCATGGTGAGGACGATCCCCTGAAGCTCAAGGCGCGGATTGATCCGCTGACGGACGGTCTCGATCGTGCGCATGATCTGCGAGAGGCCCTCGAGCGCGAAAAACTCCGCCTGAAGGGGAATGATGACGGCGTCGGCCGCGGCGAGCGCATTGATGGTTAAAAGCGACAGCGAGGGCGGACAGTCGATCAGCACGTAGCTCGTCTCCGGGGCGGCCGCGAGATAGTCTTCGAGCGCATCGGCGAGACGGTAGTGGCGGCGCTCGGCGTCGATCAGCTCAACCTCCGCGCCGGCGAGATCGACCCCGGCGGGCGCGAGCTTCAGCCCCGGTATGCCGCTGTCGATGATTGCGGCCTCAAGCCGGTATTCGCCCATCAAGGCGTCATAGGTGGTGACCGCCCGGTCGGCCGCTTCCGAGCCAAGGCCCGTCGAGGCGTTTCCCTGCGGGTCGAGGTCGATGAGCAGGACTTTCTCGCCGACCGCCGCCAGCGCCGTCGACAGATTGATCGCGGTCGTCGTCTTGCCGACGCCGCCCTTCTGGTTCGCGATCGCGAGGATGCGCGGGCGGGAAGAGCGGGTCGCGGCGGCGTCGGTCACGGTCGGCGGGTCCTCGCGGGGCGTTGGGCGGCTTTCGGCCTCAGATTTCGGATGACGAGGATGGTAGAGCCGGGGCTCGTCACGCTTGGCCGCTTTTCAACCGATATATGCCAAGATTTAGCGGCTGCGGTCAATTCAGCCTCAACATCTTGTCCCTTTGGAAAAATCAGGACGGTTTTTTCGTCCGCAATTTCATGGGCGTAGCCGAGGAGCTTCTCAATCTGGGCGAGGGCCCGGGCGGTCACCACATCTGGTGGTGAAATGGTAATACTTTCAATGCGTTGTGGTATAACCTCGAGATTGCTCAAGCGCATCGCCTCGGCGGCGGCGGCGAGAAACGCCGCTTTCTTGCCGACCGATTCGACGAGGCTGACCTTCAGCCCCCGCTCGGCCCCCATCGCGGCGAGCACGAGACCCGGAAAACCGGCGCCCGACCCCAGATCGACCAGTGTCGCCGCTTTTTCGGGGATAAGCGCGAAGAGCTGGGCGCTATCGCGGTAATGCCGGTCCCACCGATCCTCGATCGTCGAGCGCGCGATCAGATTATGCCGGGCGGACCAGTCGAGAAGGACCGCATCATAGGCGGTCAGCCGGCGCAGCGTTTCACGTGAAACGTCATACTCGGCGGCGAACTCGGCGGGACCGTAAGTCATCCCGCCGCGCGCTCGCTTTTCTTGAGATAGGCGAGGAGCACCGCGAGCGAGGCCGGCGTCACGCCTTCGACGCGCCCCGCCTGCCCCAGCGTCGCCGGCCGCGTCGCCTCAAGCCGGGCGCGCACCTCATGGCTCAGCCCCTTGATCGCGCCATAGGGAAGGTCGGCGGGAAGACGTAAGGATTCGTCCTTCTTGAAGGCGAAGATGTCCGCTTCCTGCCGGCCGAGATAGCCCGAATAGAGCGCCTCGATTTCGATCTGCTCGGCGATATCGGGCCGCAGGGCCGCGACTTCCGGCCAGATGACGGCGAGGGTCTTGAGGCTGACCCCCGGCAAGGCGAGGAGATCGAGCGCGCTGCGCCGCCGGCCGTCCTGATTGATCGAAAGGCCGGCCTTCGCCGCTTCATTGGGGGTGAGGCCGCGCGCCTGCACCAGCGCGCGCGCCTCATCGAGGAGGCGGCGTTTCACGTGGAACGCTTCGGCGCGGCGGCCGCCGACAAGCCCGAGGCTTTCGCCGCGCGCGGTCAGGCGCAGATCGGCGTTGTCCGCCCGCAGGGTCAGGCGGTATTCCGCTCGGCTGGTGAACATCCGATAGGGCTCGGTGACGCCCCTGGTGACGAGGTCGTCGATCAGGACGCCGATATAGGCTTGCGCCCGGTCGAACTGGATCGGCGCGGATCCCGCGACTTTCGCAGCGGCGTTGGCGCCGGCGAGAAGGCCCTGCGCCCCCGCCTCCTCATAACCGGTCGTTCCGTTGATCTGGCCGGCGAGAAAGAGCCCTTCGAGCCGCTTGGTCTCCAGCGTCGGATAAAGCTCGCGCGGATCGACATAGTCATATTCGATCGCATAGGCGTGGCGGATGACCTTCGCCTTTTCGAGCCCCGGTATGGTCGTCAGGAACTCGTCCTGCACGTCTTCCGGCAGCGAGGTCGAAATCCCATTGGGATAGACCGTCGGATCGTCGAGACCTTCGGGTTCGAGGAAGATCTGGTGGCTCTCTTTTTCCGAGAAGCGTACGATCTTGTCTTCGATCGAAGGGCAGTAGCGCGGCCCCCGCCCCGAAATCGACCCCGAATAGACGGCGGACTTCCTGAGATTGCGCTCGATGATCGCATGCGTCGCGCTGGTCGTCTTGGTGATGCCGCAGGATATCTGGGGAACCCGTATCCTGTCGGTCAGGAACGAGAACGGGACCGGCTCGTCATCCGCCTTCTGCATTTCGAGCGACGCCCAGTCGATCGTCCGGCCATCGAGGCGAGCGGGCGTGCCGGTCTTCAGGCGTCCCATCGAAAAGCCCTGGCGGTAGAGCCGGTCCGACAGGCCGATGGCCGGGGCTTCCCCCGCCCGGCCCGCCGGTATCCGCTTGTCGCCAATGTGGATCACGCCCTTGAGGAAGGTGCCAGTCGTCAGCACCACCGCGCCGGCGCGGATCTGCGTCCCGTCCGCCCCGACGACGCCTTCGACGCGGTTTTCACGTGAAACAAGAAGGTCCTCGACTGCGATCTCCAGAACCTCGAGATTGGCGGTCTCGGCGATCGCCTGCTGCATATGGCGGCGGTAGAGCTTGCGGTCGGCCTGCGAGCGCGGCCCCCGGACCGCCGGCCCCTTGGAGCGGTTCAGCATCCGGAACTGGATGCCGGCCTCGTCGATGACCCGCCCCATCAGCCCGTCGAGGGCGTCGATCTCGCGCACCAGATGGCCTTTGCCGAGCCCGCCGATGGCGGGATTGCAGGACATTTCCCCGATCGTCGACGCCTTGTGGGTCGCAAGCAGCGTCCGCGCGCCCATGCGCGCCGCGGCCGCCGCAGCTTCGCAGCCCGCGTGTCCGCCGCCGATGACGATCACATCAAAGGATTTCATGGCGGCTGATATACGCCGGGATTTGAAAATTGAAACTCCGCTTTCTTTCTTCCCCCGCCCCAGCGGGGGAAGTGTCCGCGAAGCGGACGAAGGGGGCGCTATCCGCGCTTCCGGCCCTTGCTGAGAGCGTGCGCCCCCTCAGTCACGCTTCGCATGACAGCTCCCCCGTGAACGGGGGAGCAGCGCCCCTGCTTATTTCCCGATGCAAAAGCTCGAAAATATTGCAGCCAGCACATCCTCGACCCCGACCGCGCCGGTAATCCCGCCGAGCGCCCTGGCGGCGAGGCGGACATCCTCGGCGGCAAGCTCGGGCGCTACGGCGAGGCTCCGCCGCGCCACCTCTAGATGGCCGATCGCCCGTGCGACCGCCTCGGTATGACGGGCCCGCGTCAGCAGGGCGTCCTCCGACCGGGCAGGACCCGCGACGGCGGCGGCAAGGGCCGAGAGGAAGACCGCCGCGCCCTCCCCGGTTTTGACCGACATACGATAGAAGTTTTCCACAGGGCTGACCGGGACATCCTGTCCCGAAACGAGATCGCATTTGTTCAAAAGGACGAAATCGCCCTCGCGCAGCAGGCCATACGCGTCAAAACCCGCAACTTCCGGTTGGTCTAAGCGCATTTCTGTTTCACGTGGAACACTACCGGCGTGAAACGGTCCGGCCGCCGCGTCGATCATCAGTACACGGATATCGGCTTCTTCAGCCGTCATCCGTGTACGGCGCATCCCCTCGATTTCGATGGAATTATCGGCGTTTTCCCGCAGTCCGGCCGTATCAAACAGGGAAACGAGGATCCCGCCGAGGTCGAGCCGCGCTTCGATGACGTCGCGGGTCGTGCCGGGCGTCGGCGCGACGATGGCGCGCTCCGAACCGGAGAGAAAATTCAGCAGCGAAGATTTGCCGGCGTTCGGCGCGCCGATGATCGCGACCTTGACGCCGTCGCGTATGGCCCGCGCCTGCGCCGCGGCTTTTTCATGCTGTTTCAGCTCGGCGATGAGGGCGTCGATTTCGGGACCGGCGCGCGCCGCGATGGCGGCCGGAATATCCTCCTCGTCGGGGAAATCGATATCCGCTTCGAGGGGCGCCATGATCGCCAGAAGGCGGCCTCGCCAACCTTCGGCGGCGGCCGAAAGTCGCCCGCCAAGCTGCCCCAAAGCCTGCTTTCTCTGTAGCCTCGTTTCGGCATCGAGAAGATCGGCAAGCCCTTCGATTTCGGCAAGATCGAGCCGTCCGTTGACGAGCGCGCGTTTCGAGAACTCGCCCGCTTCGGCCGGGCGCGCTCCGTGCGCCGTCAGCGCCTCATAAAGGGCGGCTTCGACGGCGGGACTGGCGTGCAAATGGAACTCGGCGACGTCCTCGCCGGTGAAACTCGCCGGTCCCCGGAACAAGACGAGCAGGCCCTCGTCGATCGGGTCGCCGGATTGCTCCCGAATGAGACGCAGCGACGCCCGCTTCGGGACGGGAAGCCGTCCGCAGAGCGCCTTAGCGATCGAAAACGCCGCCGGACCCGAGACGCGATAGACCGCGACGCCGGCGCGCCCGGCGCCGGACGCGCGCGCGAAGATGGTCTCGGCGTTTGGCGTCTTTTTCATCGCCGCGCGTCATAGGGCAAAGGGCCGCCGGCCGCCATCGCCCGCCCCGCGACGCCTATTTCTTCTTCGGCGCCGCCGGGTTCGCATTGCTCATGGCGGCGCCGAACATCCCCTGCAGGGCGTCCATCCCCTTGCCGCCCATCTCCATCCACTGCGCGACCATCCGCTCGGGGTCGGCGAGCGTGTCCATCTGGTCCTTGGCCCGCCGGGTCATCTCCGCGACCACCATGTCATTCAACGGCTGCACGTCCGGCATGCCGAAAAAGGCGCGCGCCTCTTGAGGGGTGCAGTCGATATTGATCGTAAAGCGCATCAGAAATTCTCCTTTGGCCCCATCATAGTCGATGCCATAGGAGACCGACAGCAAGAACGCCCCAAAAGGTCTGCCAAAGGCCACCGAAAGGAATAATCATGTCGCGCAAAGCCGTCCTTCTCGACGCCCCCGCCGCAGGCGCCCTGCCCTTTTCGCCGGCGGTTCGCGCCGGCAAGACGCTGTTCCTCAGCGGCCAGGTCGGCGCCGACCCCGCGACCGGCGCGATCGTGCGCGGCGGCGTCGCCGCCGAAGTCGACCAGATCATGAAGAATATCGGCGCGGTCCTCGCCGCCGCCGGTAAGGATCTTGGCGATGTCATCAAGGCGAATGTCTATCTCGCCCACATGGACGACTATGCAGCGATGAACGAGGCCTATGGGCGCGCCTTCGACAAGCCCTATCCGGCGCGCACCTGCATCGGCGTCGCGGCGCTGCCGCTGAACGCGCGGGTCGAGATCGAAGTCATCGTGAGGTGACATGATGAAAGAAGTAATCCTGACGCAAATCGGCGGCCCGGAAAATTTCGCGGTGCGGGAAGCCTTGCCCTCGCCCCTTCCCGCCGGATCGGTCCGTGTACGGAATGCGGCGATCGGGGTCAATTTCATCGACATCTATCAAAGAAGAGGCCTTTATCCGGTCGCGACCCCGGCGGTCCTCGGCCAGGAAGGCGCCGGCGTCGTCATCGAGGCGGGCGCGGGCGCGCCTTTCCACGTCGGCGAGCGCGTCGCCTATCTTTCGGGCTTTGGCGCCTATGCCGGGGAAACCATTGTCGACGCCGCAAGGGTCGCGCGGCTGCCGGACGGCGTCAGCGACGCGGCGGCCGCCGCCTCCTTCCTCAAGGGCCTCACCGCGTACATGCTGGTCCGCGATGTTTTCCCGCTGAAGTCGGGGCAGACCGCCCTCGTCACGGCCGCCGCTGGCGGCGTCGGCTCGCTCCTCGTTCCCTGGGCCGCTCATCAGGGCGCGCGGGTGATCGCGGTCGTCGGCGGCCCCGCGAAAGTCGCCGCCGCCCGCGACAGCGGCGCTGGTGACATCATCGACCGCTCGGCGACCCCCGACATCGCGGCGGAAGTCCGCAGGCTGACGAATGGCCGCGGCGTCGATGTCGTTTACGATTCGGTCGGCGCGGCGACGTTTGAAGCTTCGCTCGACTCGCTGGCGCCGCGCGGGATGATGGTCACCTATGGCAACGCCTCAGGTCCCGTCCCGCCGATCGCGCCGCTGGAACTTGCCCGCCGCGGATCGCTCAGCCTCGTGCGGCCGGTGCTCTTTCATTATGCAACGCCCGATCGCCTCCCAATGATGGCGGCGGCCCTCTTCGATCTGATCGCTGGCGGCGTCCTCAGGCCGAAAATCGCGGGCGTCTTCCCGCTCGACGCCGTCGCCGACGCGCACCGGCTGCTTGAGGCCGGCGGAACCATCGGCTCGATCATCCTCAACCCCTGATCGCCGGCGATTGGCTCGGCCGGGCGAGCATCGCTAGAACACTCTCGAACGCTGAAAGGGTCTTCGACATGCGGTTGTTTCTGGCGGCGAGCCTTGTCGTCCTCGCGTCCTGCGAAGCGCCGAAAACGCCCGCCCCCGGCGCACCGGCGTCCGCGCCGTCTGGCTGGTCAATCACCCCGCAAGGCGATCTCAACGGCTTTTTCGACTGCCTTGAGGAGAACGGCGTCGCCCTCGTCGCCGCACATCGCGGCGGCCCGGCGCCCGGTTTTCCTGAAAACGCAATTGAGACCTTCGAGCGAACGCTGTCGGCGGCGCCCGCGCTCCTCGAAATCGACGTTGCGACCTCGTCCGACGGCGTTCCCTATCTGATGCATGACGACACGCTGGAGCGAACGACGACCGGCGAGGGCCTGACTGAGGCGCGCAGCTTCGCCGAGATCTCCGCCCTGCGGCTGAAAGAGCGGGGGCGCGCGACATCCTTCCGCCCGCCTTCCTTCGAAGAGGCGCTTGCCTGGGCGAAGGGCCGGACCATCCTCGAAATCGATTTCAAGAAGACGACGCGCTATGAGGACGTCATCGCCGAAATAAACCGTCAGCAGGCGGAAGATCGCGTCATCTTCATCGCCTACACGCTGGGCCAGGCGGCGCGCCTTCACCGCCTTGCGCCGGACGTGATGATTTCGTTGTCGCTCGGGACGCAGTCGGAGCTCAATCGCGCCGTCGCGTCGAGCGCGCCGGCCGATCGCCTGCTCGCCTTCACCGGCGTCGAAGAGCCCGATCCGCGCCTCTTCTCGACCCTCAACAATCAGGAAATCGAGGTCATTTTCGGCACGCTCGGCGGGCGCGATTCAATCGACGACCAGATTGAAGCCGCCGCCGATGACGCGCGCTACGCGGAAATCGCCGGCATGGGCGTCGACATCATCGCAACCGATCGTCCGCTCGCGGCGCAGGCGGCGCTCAATGCAGCAGGACGCGGCGTCAAATCCGGTCAATGCGGCGTCACCAAGGGCTGATGCGCCCTGATCTCCCACGCCCATGATGCGGTGGCGCTTTCAGGCGGGATGGGCGATAGTTCGCGCAGCCCGTTCCTCTCCGTCCCGATGGGAGTGTGTAATGCCGATGCGCCGCCGGGCGGCCTATGCCGCCGCCGCAATATCAGTTTTCGCGCCGATCGGGCTCATTTCCGCCTGCGCGCCGAAGGACGCTTCAAGGGAGGCCGGCGCGCCG
The DNA here is from genome assembly GCA_001767925.1 of Alphaproteobacteria bacterium RIFCSPHIGHO2_12_FULL_63_12. Taxonomy (GTDB): domain Bacteria; phylum Pseudomonadota; class Alphaproteobacteria; order Caulobacterales; family Parvularculaceae; genus Amphiplicatus. The sequence goes on along the minus strand of MEMM01000118.1, from coordinate 3,412 downwards.
CAAAGCGCGGCGCCGGTCGCAACCGACGCGCCGGCGGGCGCCTATAAGCTCGACAAATCCCACGCGAGCCTCGTCTTCAAGGTCGATCATATCGGCTATTCTCAGTATACGGGCCAATTCAAGTCCTTCGACGCGGCGCTCGTCTTCGATCCCGTCGCGCCCGAGAAGATGTCGGTTTCAGCGACCATCGACGTCGGTTCTCTCGACATTCCCTCACCGCCCGAAGGTTTCCTCGACGAATTGAAAAGCCCGCTTTGGCTCAACGCAGTCGAGTTTCCGACAATGACCTTCCGCTCGACCCGGGCCACGCTCACCGGCGCGGATACGGCGCGCATCGACGGCGAGCTTTCGTTTCGCGGCGTATCGGCGCCGGTCGCGATCGATGCGACCTTCAACGGCGGCTATGCGGGATTTCCGCCGTATGATCCGAATGCGCGCGTCGGCTTTTCCGCCAGAGGCGCACTGAAACGGTCGCTCTTCGGCGTCGTCATCGGCGTTCCGACGGCGGAAAGCCCGGTCGGCGTCGGCGACGATGTGACCTTCGAGATTGAAGCTGAGTTCAGCGGCCCGCCGGCGCCGGCGCAATAAGCGGGAAACCCGCCAGAGGAAGAAGAGGGCTTTATGTTCCGTATGCTGATCGCCTCCGCCGTTATCGTCGCCAACGCGTCCGCGCAAGACCTCGGACCCGGCGCGCGCCCCGTCGGCCCCGACTGGTCGCGCTCTCCCGTCATCGCCCCGCACGGCATGGCGGCGACGGCCCAGCCGCTCGCCTCGCAAGTCGCGATCGATATTCTGAAACAGGGCGGCAGCGCGGTCGACGCGGCGATCGCCGTCAATGCGACGCTCGGGCTGATGGAGCCGACCGGCTGCGGCGTCGGCGGCGATCTCTTTGCGATCGTCTGGGACCCGAAAACTGAAAAGCTCCATGGCCTCAACGGGTCGGGGCGCTCGCCAATGGGCCGCAGCCTCGATGAGACGATCGCGCGCTCCGCCGCGATAGTCGGCGAAGGCAAGGGCATCCCGCCGCTCGGCGTGTTGCCGGTGACGGTCCCCGGAACGGTCGACGCCTGGTTCGAGCTGCACGGCAAATTCGGCAAGCTGCCGATGAAAGAGATCCTCGCGCCGGCGATCTCCTACGCCAGGAACGGCTATCCCGTCTCGCCGGTCATCGCGATGTATCTCGAACGCAATCTCAAGGGCTTTGAAGCGCGCCTCCCGATGATCGACGAGTTTGACAATGCGCGCGCGACCTATTTCGCGAACGGCGCGCCGAAGGCGGGCGCGATCTTCAAGAACCCCGACCTTGCGAGGACTTACGAAAAGCTCGCCAAGGGCGGGCGCAACGCCTTTTACAAGGGCGAGATCGCACGCACCGTCGACGCCTATATGAAGCGCATCGGCGGCGATTTGCGCTATGAGGATTTCGCCGCCCATAAATCGGAATGGGTCGATCCGGGCTGCGTCGATTATCGCGGCTATTCGGTGTGCGAATTGCCGCCGAACGGCCAGGGCTTCGCCGCGCTGCAAATGCTGAACATCCTGAAAAATGTCGATTTGAAGCAATACAAGCGCGGCTCGGCCGAGGTCTTTCACTATATGGTCGAGGCCAAGCGCCTCGCCTTTGAGGACGTCGCCAGCTATTACGCCGATCCTCAGTATGCGGATATTCCCGCCGACTGGCTATTGTCCGACGACTACGGCCGCGAGCGCTTCGCGCTGATCGACAAGACGAAGGCGATGGCCGCCCCGAAAGCCGGCGTCGCGCCCAAACTCGAAGGCCCCGGCGACACCACCTATTTCACCGTCGCCGACAGTTCGGGCATGATGGTCAGCCTCATCCAGTCGAATTATCGCGGCATGGGCTCCGGCCTCGTCGCCGACGGATTGGGCTTCATGTTCCAGGACCGGGGCGAGCTGTTTAATCTCGACCCCAATCATCCCAACGCCTATGCGCCGGGAAAACGCCCGTTTCACACGATCATCCCCGCTTTCGTGATGAAGGACGGCGCGCCCTACATGTCGTTCGGCCTGATGGGCGGCGCGATGCAGCCGCAAGGCCATGTGCAGGTTCTGGTCAACATCATCGACTACGGCATGAACATTCAGGAAGCCGGCGACGCCGCGCGTTTTAATCATGACGGCGGCTCGCAATCGACCGGCGTCGATCTCGACCCGATCGGCGTCCTCGAGGTCGAGCCCGGCGTGCCGGAGGAAACCCGCGCCAAACTGAAAGCGATGGGCCACAATGTCGTCGTCGACGACACCGGCGTTCCCTTCGGCGGCTATGAAGCGATCATCAAAGACCCCGAAACCGGCGCCTATTGGGGCGCAACCGAGATGCGCAAGGATGGGATTGTGGCGGGGTATTAGATCATGTCGAGCATACAACGAAAATCACTGCGTTCATTAGGTCTCGGCGGCGATGGCGATGAATTATACGCTATGTCAGAAGTCGAGCGTGCATTCGGCGTCAAACTCGATTATAGCGCGTGCGGCGAATGGACGACCGTTGGCGATATTTTCGCTGCTCTGAAGGATGCATTGAAAAATGCTCCCGGTGACCAAGACCTTGTATGGTCCCTGTTTAAGTACGCCATTTCGCGTGAAACCCTTGTCGAGCCCGCCCGAATTGATCCTGCCACTTTGCTATTAGCGGAGCCGCTATCGGACCAGTTCGCTAGGCTAATGCACTCCTTAGGCGCAATGATCAGGCGCCTTCGAAATTAAACCCCAAACACCCGCTTCGCATTTTCCCCCAGAAACGCCGCTTTCCCGGCGTCGTCGAGCCCTAGCCCGCCGAGCTTTTCAAGGCTCCTTTTCGCGGTCAGCATCGGGAAATTGGTGCCGAACATCACGCGGTCCCGCCCCTCGCCTCTCATCAGTTTGACGAAATCCTCGGGCAGGCGATGCAGCGCATAGGCGCTGGCATCGACATGGAAATTCGGGAATTTGCGGATCATCGTCGCGACCTCGTCAATCCACGGGAAACCGACATGGCCGCCGACGACTTGAAGCTCGGGAAAGTCGATCATCACGTCTTCAAGATAGGGGATCAATCGTCCGGTCTCGGAGCGTTTCAGCGGCCCCGTATGGCCGATCTGGGTGCAGAAGGGGAGCCCCGCGTCGACGCACGCCGCATAGACCGGATAATAGCGCCGGTCGTTCGGCGGCAGATCCCACAGCCAGGGGATGATCCGCACCCCAACGAATTTGCCGGACTTTGCGCGGCGGCGGATTTCCCGCACCGCCGCCATCGGCTCTGAAATATCGGCGCCGATGAGGCCTTTCAATCGCGCCGGATGCGCGTCGAGCGCCGCCTCGACCTCGTCATTGGAGATGAGATCGCCGCTGGGCGACGACCAGCCGGAGAGGAACGCTTGTGCGACGCCCGCCTCGTCCATCGCGGCGATCT
>MEMM01000117.1:48444-52737 GCA_001767925.1 Alphaproteobacteria bacterium RIFCSPHIGHO2_12_FULL_63_12 | reverse complement strand
CGCCCGCCACGGATTGATGACGGGGCCGAAATAGCTCGTCTCGTTCGACGAGCCCATCGCGAACTCGTCCATATTGAGCTTGCCGAGCATAACGCCGCCATCGCGCCACAGCTGCGACGACACCGTCGATTCATAGGTCGGAACGAAGCCCTCGAGAATGCGCGAGCCCGCTGTCGACTGCACGCCCTCGGTGCAAAAGAGATCCTTGATGCCGAGGGGGACGCCCTCGATCGGCCCGCCGGCGCCTTTGGCGATTTTCGCGTCGGAGGCTTTCGCCATGTCGCGCGCCTTGTCGGCGGTCACGACGACAAAGGCGTTCAACTCTTTCGCCTTCTCGATATTGGCGAGATAGGCGTTCGTCGCTTCGAGCGAAGAAATTTTCTTCGAGGCGAGCGCGTCGCGCAGGTCGGCGAGAGTGAGATCGGTGATGTTGGTCATTCGCCTATTCCACCACCTTCGGAACCACAAAAAAGTGATCTTCCGTCCTCGGCGCGTTCCTGACGACATTGTCCGGCTGTCCGCCGCCGGTCGGGCCCGATTGCAGCACGTCCTCGCGCATGGGGAGCTTGATGTCGACGGTCGAGGTCATCGCTTCGACGCCGGTCACATCGACTTCATTGAGTTGCTCGATCCATTTGAGGATTCCGTTCAGTTCGGCGGTCAACGGCTCAAGACGCTCGTCCGGCACGGCGAGACGCGCGAGCTTTGCGACCTTGCGGACAGTTTCCTTATCGACGGACATGTCTTCTCTGCTGCGGTTGCGAAAAACCGCCAAGCCCTATCAATCGCGTCCCCGCCCCGCAAGGCGCCGCCCTCATTTCAGCAGGCGGTCGATGGTGAGGCTCGGCCGCGCCTCGTTGATGCGGACGAGGTCGCGGATCGCGGCGGCGGTCTCCTCGCCCGCCCGCTCTTCCGCCAGCGCCAGGAACGCCGCCTCGTCATAGCCGTCCGCCGCGGATCGCCGGACGAATTCGCGCCAGAAGGCGGCGATTCCTTCAGGGCCGGCCGCGGCGACATTGAGGATTCGGCCGCAGGCGTAGACCGCGTCCCAGCGCCCGTCCGCCTCCGCCTGGCTGAGCGATCGCCGCCGCAAGGCGCCGGCGCAGTCCGAGCGGGCGCGATCGACATCGGCGTCGACGTCGGCCGTCGTCCAATATCCGGCCGCAAGCATCGCCTCGGCCGCCAGAGCCTCGGCGCCGCCTTCATGGATCCAGTCGGGAACGGCGTCGGATTTCGGCCGCGCCGCTGCCTGCCACAGATGCGCCGCCTCGTGCGCGGTCGTCCGCCGCAGCACAAATAACGCTTCAGGCGAGGAGGTTTTCCAGGCGCCGCCCGCGAGGGTCATCTGATACTGCCCCGGCAGCGCGTCGCCGCTATAGGAAAGGCGGCCCTCTTCGCTGAGATCGCCGATGGCGATGAAAATATTCGGTTTGCTCGGCAAGGCGCGTTGCATCATCCCGCCAAGCGCTTGCGCGATCGCCGGCGCGAATGTCGCGATCTCTTCCCTGATCCAGATGGGGGCCGTTGCGTCGGCGATGGTCAGCATCGCGCCCGAATCGACCAGCGATTGAGATCCGACATAAACGAACGCCGGATGCCGATAGGGGCTCTCCCAGTTTTCGAGTGTCGGGCCAGACGAACCGAATGCCGAAACTTTGCCGCCGGCGGCGGCGATCACCGTGAGCCGCGCCTTCATCCGCTCGCCGTCCTGCGTCACCGGAATGAAATGGCCGGTGTAAAGGAGAACGCCGCCATCGCCCATCGCGATAAAAGGCTCATAATCCTTGCGCAGATCAATCGGGCGCGGGGTGACCAGAAGGCTGATCCTGTCGAAGGATTTGTCGCCGGGCGCGGGCGTCAGAAAATCATGGTCGTTGCGCCGGACGAGAACGGCGCCATCGCCCTCGACACGCCAGTTCGCGGCGCGGTATCCCGCCTCGTCTGCGCCCAGATCGAGCGCCTGTTGCGGCTGCGCAAACTGGTAATCGACGCGCCACGGCCCCGTCGCGGACTGCTCGATGGTGATCAGCACGTCGCCGTCGATGCGCGGCGACTCTCGCCTCTCGGAACAGGCGGCGACAAGCAGGGCCGCTAAGGACAACAGGGCTGAGGCTGAAAACAGGCGCAAATTTGTCGCTTTCCAGAGGCGCGCGGCGGCGCCATACCCTGCCTCAATGGCGGATGAATTTGAACTGGCGGCGGAACTTTTCGGGGCGCGCGGGACGCTCCTCGGGCTCGATCTCGGCGAAAAGACCATCGGCGTCGCCTCCTGCGACCCCGACCGGCGGGTGGCGACGCCCGTCCTGACCATCAGGCGAACGAAATTCACCGCTGACGCCGCTGAACTCGCCCGGCTCGCCAGCGAGCGTTCGGCGGTCGGATTCGTCCTCGGCTTTCCCCGCAATATGGACGGCAGCGAAGGCGCGAGAGCACAGTCGACCAGAGCCTTCGCGCGCAACCTCGCCCGTATCGTCCCCTTGCCGGTCGCGATGTGGGACGAGCGTCTTTCAACCGTCGCGATGGAGCGAAGCCTCATCGAAATCGACACCAGCCGCGCAAAACGTGCTGCAAAGATTGACGAATCGGCGGCGACTTTCATTCTTCAGGGCGCGATCGACCGGCTCGGCCGAAACCGCCCCAAAAAGGAGCCAAAATGACGCCCGACAAGCTGAAGAACCTGATGTCGATCCTGCTGATCGCGACCGGCGTATTGCACCTTGTCGTCGCCGCCATCGGCGCGCCTGAAAATCTCAGGATTCCGCTGGCGGTGTTCGGGGCGCTGTATGCGGGCCTTGGGGTCTGGGTTCGTTCAGGCGGACGCACCGCCATCCTTGCCGCCCTCGTGACAACCGTGACCGGCCTCGTCCTTGGCGGATCGAATTACGCGCAAAACGGCGGACCGGTCACCCTGCCCGTCATGTTCGTGATCGACCTTATCGTCCTCGGCGCCGGGGTCATGTGGATGTTGAAATCGGGCAAGGCTGGCTGACCGATTGCCTAGCCGCCCGGCCCGCCTGTAGAACGCCGGCCCATGGAATTCATCAATCGTCCCTACGCGCCGCTGGACGGCTTTCGCGCTGCGAACCTGATCAATGTCGATGATTTTCCCGAGGCGGAGACGAATTACGTCCTCGACCTTGCGGAATATTACGCCCGCTTCCTGAACGCCGGCCAGCGCCCGCCCGCCCGGCTGGCGGGGAAGACGCAGATCAATCTCTTCTTCGAGGATTCGACGCGGACAAATCTCAGCTTCGAACTGGCCGGCCGCCGCCTCGGCGCCGACGTGTTGAACGTCCCCGTCGCCGCCTCCTCCGTCAACAAGGGCGAGACGCTCGTCGACACCGCGCAAACGCTCGCCGCCATGGGCGCCCACGCGCTGATCGTGCGCCACAAGGAGCCGCGCGTTCACGATGAAATCGCGCGCCGCATATCGTGTCCCGTCATCAACGCCGGCGACGGGGTGCGCGAACACCCGACGCAGGCTCTGCTCGACGCCGCGACCATCCGCTCCGTCTACGGATCGGTCAAAGGCCTCGTCATCGCCATCTGCGGCGACATCAAGCACAGCCGCGTCGCGGCGTCGAACGCCGCGCTGCTGACGCGCCTCGGCGCCGAAGTCCGCTTTGTCGGCCCGAGCCATCTGATGCCGACGCCGCATCTCTTTACGAAGGCGCGGCGCTTTGACAGCCTCGCGGCGGGAATAAGCGGCGCCGATATCGTAATGGCGCTCCGCATGCAGTTCGAGCGCATGGAGGAAGGCGGCAAGGACGCGGCGAAAGGCTATTTCGAAACTTTCGGCCTCACCCATGAAACGATCAAGGCGGCCAAACCGACCGCGAAAGTCATGCATCCCGGCCCGATGAATCGCGGGGTTGAAATCGACGGCGCGCTGGCCGACGATCCGGACCGTTCCCTGATTTTAAAACAGGTCTTTTACGGCGTCGCGACGCGCATGGCCGTGCTCGACGCGCTCATCACGAAAGGATCGGCGTTTTGACCATCGCCCTCGCCGCAATCCTTGGCTATCTGCTCGGCTCCATCCCCTTCGGTCTTGTCATCACCAAAGCGGCGGGCCTTGGCGATATTCGCGCCATCGGCTCGGGCAATATCGGCGCGACCAATGTCTTGCGCACCGGGCGCAAGGATCTGGCGCTGGCGACGCTGCTCCTCGACGGCGGCAAGGGGGCGATCGCGGTGCTGATAGCCTATGCGGCGGGGTTGAGGCCGGAAGTCGCTGGCGCCGCGGCGTTTCTCGGCCATTGCTTCCCGGTCTGGCTGAAGTTCAATGGCGGC
>MEMM01000117.1:35552-48435 GCA_001767925.1 Alphaproteobacteria bacterium RIFCSPHIGHO2_12_FULL_63_12 | reverse complement strand
GTCGCTCGCCGCGCTCGCGGCGGCGGCCGCCTCGCCCCTCATCCTGTTTTCGATGGGAAAGGCCGCCTTCGCTATCGCCGCGCTTTTCATGGCCGTCCTCATCTTCATCCGGCACCACGCGAATATCAAAAGGCTAATCGACGGGTCGGAGCCGAAAATCGGCGCCGGGAAGAAAGACGCCTAGCGAGCCGGGCGATCTAAAACCGCCCGACCAGCAAGACGCCGCCGCCATGCGTGTCGGCCCAGGGTAGAATCATCACGCCGTCATCAAATTTCTCGGTGATCAAAAAGCCGGTCAACTCACCGATCGCAGCGCCGGCCAGCACGTCGACAACAAAATGTTTTCGCGCCTCGACCCGGGACGCGCCGACAAACGCCGCCAGCGCATGCGCGGGAAGGCCGACCTTCCAGCCATAGCGATTGGTGAGGGTTGCGGCCGCTGCGAACGAAACCGAGGTGTGGCCCGAGGGAAAACTTTTGTCGTCGCTGCCATCCGGACGGGTTTTCGGAAATGTCTCCTTCAATCCGGTGGCGATGAGCGTCGCGGCGCCGAGGCTCCCCGCTGCCTGCAGATCGCCGGTCCAGTCGCCCTTGATCGCCGGAATGCCGAGCGCCGCGGCGACCAGCGTATATTCCCCGATCGTGCCGATGTCGTCCCAGGTTTCATCATCTGCGTGGGCCGGCGCGACCGCAGCGACGAGAGACGCGGCGGCGCAGGAGACGAGTTTTTTCATTGGGTTTTCCTGTCGGAAGAGGCCCGCACCATAGCGTGGGGCCGGCGGCGGCGCCATCGACGATTGTCCTCCGGCCGCGCAGAACTGGCGTCAGTTGAAGTATAGGCTCATCCAACATAAGAGCCTTCTCCAATGGACAAGCTGTCAAACTCCGAACGCCTTGACTGGCTTCAACTGATCCGCACCGAAAATATCGGACCGATAACGTTTGCGCGTCTCATCGCCCGTTTCGGATCGGCGCGCGCCGCGATCGAGGCGCTGCCGAGGATCGCGACGAACGCCGGGCGAAAGCTTCCGCTGCGCGCCGCTGCGCGCGATGACGCCGAGCGTGAAATCGAACGCGCGGGAAAAGCCGGCGCGCGGCTCATCGCGTCGTGCGAGACGGATTATCCTCAAGCGCTCGCCGCGATCGCCGACGCCCCGCCCGTCATTTATGTGCGCGGCCACCCGGGTCTTTTCGCGCGGCCCGCGGTCGCCGTCATCGGCGCGCGCAACGCCTCCGGCGTCGGACGAAAAATCGCGCGCGCCCTCGCCGAAGTTCTTGGCGCCCACGGCTATGCGGTCGTCTCGGGCCTCGCGCGCGGCATTGACGGCGCGGCGCACGAAGCGGCGCTGAAGACCGGAACGATCGCGGTGGTCGCCGGCGGCGTCGATGTCGTCTATCCGCCCGAGCATGCCGAGCTGACCCAATCGATCGCGGCGCAAGGCGCGGTCCTGTCGGAGCAGCCGCCCGGCGCCGAGCCGACCGCCCGAGATTTTCCCCGCCGCAATCGCATCATCTCCGGCCTGTCGCGCGGCGTCGTGGTGGTCGAAGCGGCGACGAAATCAGGCACCCTCATCACCGCGCGATTTGCGCTCGAACAGGGACGCGAAGTGTTCGCGGTTCCCGGCTCGCCGCTCGACCCGCGCTGTCAGGGCGCTAACAGGCTGATCCGCGACGGCGCGACGCTGGTGCAAAATGGCGACGACATCATCGACGCGCTGGCGGCGCAGGTCCGCAGGATCGAGGAGCCGCCGCGCGGGTTTCTGGAATGGGCGCCGCCCGACCCTGAAGGCGTCGGCGAAAAGGATGCGCGGCGCATCCGCGACCTGCTGAAAGAAACGCTGAGCTTCACGCCGCTTCATCGCGACGAAATCTTGCGCGAGGTCGATGCTCCGGCGAGCCTCGTCATCGACGCGCTGGTCGATCTTATCCTCGCCGGCGAGGCGGAAGAACATTCCGGCGGACGCTTCTCGCTGAAGGGGGATTAGCGCTCAGTCCCGGACGCCGCCCGCGCCCGAAATTTTTTGCGCCTCTTCCCGGCAGGCGCCGAGAAGATATTGAAGCTGAACCAGCCCCTGGCTTCGCGCCAGACGTTCGAGCTGGAAGACCAGATCGCCGATATACTCGGCCGTCTGCTCTTCGTCCGCCAGCCGCGCGGCCTGATTTGGCTCGCCCGCGGCCTTCGCCATCGCCTTTGTCATGTGTCGCCCCGAAAATCGGCCTAGTCCGATCGCAGTTGCATTATTAGCAACCATAAATATTAATGTGAAGTCAAATTATACCTATGGTTGCATTGCCGCGGCCGCCCGCGGTTGACATTCGCGCCGACCCCGACGCAGTTTCCCGCGCCATTTCCGCCCGGCGACCAACCGCCGGGACCGCCGCAGCCGCCCCCCGGAGCTCTCCCGACGCATGCAAGTCGTCATTGTCGAATCGCCGTCGAAGGCCAAAACCATCAACAAATACCTGGGTTCCGGCTTCAAGGTGCTGGCGTCCTTCGGGCATATCCGCGACCTCCCCTCGAAGAACGGCTCGGTCGACCCGGAAGCCGATTTCGCGATGATCTGGGAGATGGACGCTGCCTCCAAGAAGCGGATCGCCGAGATCGCGGACGCGGTGAAACAGTCCGACCGCCTGATCCTCGCAACCGACCCCGACCGCGAGGGCGAGGCGATTTCCTGGCACCTCCTTGAGGCGCTGTCCCAGAAAAAGGCCCTCCGGAAGGATCTGAAAATCGACCGCGTCGCCTTTAACGCGATTACGAAATCGGCGGTCGCCGAGGCGATGGCGCACCCCCGGCAGGTCGATCAGGCGCTGGTCGACGCCTATCTCGCCCGACGGGCGCTCGATTATCTCGTCGGCTTCACCCTGTCGCCGGTGCTCTGGCGCAAGCTGCCGGGCGCACGCTCGGCGGGCCGCGTGCAGTCGGTGGCGCTGCGCCTCATCTGCGAGCGCGAGCTTGAGATCGAGAAATTCACCGCCGAGGAATATTGGACCGTCGCCGGGATGGCGACCTCCGAAGGATCGGTCCCGTTCGAAGCGCGCCTCACCGTGCTCGGCGGCGAGAAGCTGAAAAAATTCTCCCTGCCGAATGAGGCGTCGGCGGCGGCTGCGAAAAAGACCGTCGAGACGTCGACATTTTCAATCGATTCAATCGAAGCCAAACCGGCCAAGCGCAATCCGCCGCCGCCCTTTACGACCTCGACCCTGCAACAGGAAGCCGCGCGCAAGCTTGGCTTCAACGCGCAAAGGACGATGCGCCTCGCGCAGGCGCTCTATGAAGGGATCGACATCGGCGGCGAGACGACCGGTCTCATCACCTATATGCGAACCGACGGCGTCGACATGGCGGGCGAAGCGATCAGCGACGCGCGCCGCACCATCGAAAAAGAATTCGGCGCCGAGTACCGCCCCGATGCGCCGCGCATGTACAAAACCAAGGCGAAGAACGCGCAAGAAGCGCACGAATGCATTCGTCCGACTTCGTTCTCGCGCGCGCCCGGCAAAATCCGCGGCCTCGATTCCGACCAGCAGCGCCTTTACGAGCTGATCTGGAAGCGCGCGATGGCGAGCCAGATGCAATCCGCCGAGCTTGAGAACACCACGATCGAGCTGTTGTCCGCGGACCGGAAAACCGGCCTTCGCGCGACCGGCACGGTCATTCTCTTTGACGGCTTTTTGAAGCTTTACGAGGAAGGCCGCGACGAGCCCGAGGGCGAAGACGGCGCCGGCGTATTGCCGAAAGTGCGTCAGGGCGCCGGCGCCTCGGTTTCAAGCGTTGCGGCGGACCAGCATTTCACCCAGCCGCCGCCGCGCTTTTCCGAAGCCTCGCTCGTCAAGCGCCTCGAAGAACTCGGCATCGGTCGGCCGTCGACCTACGCCTCGATCCTCTCCACTTTGCGCGATCGCGGCTATGTCACCATGGACAAGAACCGGTTCATCCCGGATTCAAAAGGCCGCATCGTCATCGCGTTCCTTGAAAATTTCTTCAAGCGCTATGTCGAATATGATTTCACTGCGGACCTTGAAGAAACGCTCGACAAGATTTCCAACGGCGAAGTCGACTGGAAAGCGTTCCTGCGCGAATTCTGGCGGCATTTCTCGTTCAACGTCGAGAGCGTCGGCGAGCTGCGCATCAGCGACGTTTTGGATGCGCTGACCGACGCCCTCGCGCCGCATATTTTTCCGAAGAAGGACGGCGTCGACGATCCGCGCGCCTGCCCAGTCTGCGGCGTCGGCCGGCTGTCGTTGAAGACCGGAAAATTCGGCGCCTTCATCGGCTGCACGAATTATCCGGAGTGCAATTACAAGCGTCAACTTTCCGCCTCGGAAGGCGAAGACGGCGCCGGCGACAAGGCGCTCGGCATCGACCCGCAATCGCAGTTGCAGGTATTCCTGCGCATCGGCCGCTTCGGGCCCTACATCCAACTCGGCGAGCAGGAAAAAGACAGCAAGGAAAAGCCCAAGCGCGCCGGATTGCCGAAAAACTGGAAGGCGGAAGAGATCACGCTCGAAAAAGCGCTGATGCTGTTGTCGTTGCCGCGCCCCGTTGGCCCGCACCCGCAAGACGGCGAGATGATCGAGGCGGGGCTCGGCCGCTTCGGGCCGTATCTGAAACACGGCAAGCTCTACGCGAATCTTCCCTCGATCGAGGACGTGTTCGAGATCGGGCTTAACCGCGCGGTGACGGTCATCGAAGAAAAGCGCGCCAATCCGCGCGCCGGCCGCGGCTCAGGTCCAAAGCCGCTGAAAGAACTTGGCGCGCACCCGTCAGGCGGCGATCCGATCCTGGTGATGGACGGGCGCTACGGTCCCTATGTCAAATGCGGCAAGACCAACGCCACCTTGCCGAAGGGAACCGATCCGCAGACGCTGACGCTTGAGCAGGCGGTCGAAATCATCGCCGAGCGCGAAAAGAAAGCTCCGTCGAAAAAACCCGCCCGGAAAGCCGCGCCGAAGAAAAAAGCCGCGGCGCCGAAAGCGACGAAGGCTCCCGCGAAAAAAGCGGCCCCCGCGGAAAAGGCCGCGCCCAAGAAAAAGCCGACGAAGAAGAAAGCCGCGACCGCCTGAACAAAATTACCCGGGCGGTTTAACTTTCCGCGAATGAACGTTTCGGTATGATCCTGGTGAAAGGTCGTGCGATGCGTTCAGTAACAGGCGTCCTTTGGATAATGTGCGTTTCGCTGGCGCTCGCCGCCTGCGCAACGACGCCGCAACCGCAAGGCGGCGGCGCGCCCTATTCCATGCACAATCTTCGCGTCTGTCCGGGCATGAGCGTGTCGAATGCGCCAGCAACGGCGGAAGGCGGCGTCATCGCCGGCTATTCGCCGCTGACCGTCGTGCGCGACGTGATGCTGGCGCGTGCGCCGGTCGATGGCTGTCTGTCGTCGGCCTTCGGACGTCGGTCTGGCGGCGCCGGTTCCTTTCATGACGGACTTGATCTCTATACGGGCGCGCCGCGTCCGGTGCTCGCCGGCGGCGACGGGCGGATCGCGTCAATCGCCGATAAGCGCGGCTATGGCCTCGTCATCGAAATCGATCATGGCGCCGGCGTTTCGACACGCTACGCGCATCTCTCGGCATTGGCGCCGGAGATTCGCGAAGGCGTCCGCGTGCGCGCCGGTGAGACGATCGCGCGCACCGGCGACAGCGGCAACGCGACAGCCGTTCACCTTCATTATGAAATTCTGGTCGATGGACAGGCGCGCGATCCCTTGATGATTGGCGATTAGGCTTTGGGGCCAATCGTGCTAAAGCGGACGCGCCAACGGCCGGAAGGATTATTTTGACGTCCAGCAAGGGCCCGCGAGGGCTGCCGACCAAAGACCAGATCGCCAAGTTCCTGCGCGAGTCGCCGGGCGAAGTGTCACGCCGCGAAATCGCGCGCGCCTTCAATGTGAAGGGCGATGACCGCGCGCTGCTGCGCACCATGCTGAAAGAGATGGAAACCGACGGAAAGCTGAACCGGCGCGGCCCCAAACGGGTCCATGCAGCCGGCGCGCTTCCCGAAATTTTGCCCATCGACATCATGTCGGTCGACAGCGACGGCGACATGCTGTGCCTGCCGGCGGGGTGGGAGGGCGAGAGCGAGCCGCCGATGATCCGCCTCGCCTTTCGCGACGCGGAGAAAATCAAGCCGGCGCCGGGCGTCGGCGACCGCCTGCTCGCACGCCTCAAACCGGCGGGCGACGACAGCTTTGACGCCAAGATCATCAAGCCGATCGGCAAGGGCGCGCACCGGTTTCTCGCGGTGTTCCGCAAGACGAAATTCGGCGGCGTCGCCGAGCCTGTTGAGCGGCGCGCACGCAACACCTTCACCATCGACCGCGCCGAGGCGCGTGACGCGAAAGACGGCGACCTCGTCTGGGTGGAAGCGGCGCCGCCGCGCGCCAGCGGGCCGGGGCGCGCGCGCGTCCGGGAAATCGCCGGGCATGTCGATGACGAACACGCCTTCACGCTGATCGCGCTCGCCGCGCACGGCGCGCCGGTCGATCTTCCCGCCGACGTCATCGCCGAAGCCGAGCGCGCGAAAGCCCCCGGCATGGACGGCCGGACCGATCTGCGCGCGACGCCGCTGCTGACGATCGACCCTGAAGACGCGAAGGATCATGACGACGCCGTTTTCGCAGCGCCCGATGACGACGCGAAAAATCCGGGCGGCTGGAAAATCACCGTCGCCATCGCCGATGTCAGCTGGTTCGTGCGCCCCGGTTCGCGCCTCGACAAGGAAGCGCAGCAGCGCGGCAATTCGATCTATCTCCCAGACCGGGTGGTGCCGATGCTGCCCGAGCGGCTATCGAACGATCTGTGTTCGCTGCGCGAGGGGGTCGACAGGCCGTGCATCGCGGTCGAGATGGTGATCGACGCCGACGGGCGCAAACTCGGCCATCGCTTCATGCGGGCGATGATGCGCTCGGCGGCGAAGCTCTCTTATGCGCAAGCCCAGCAAATCATCGGCGATCCGTCGAAGACAGGTCCCGTCGCCGAAACCGTTCGCCATTTATACGCGGCGTTCCAGACGCGCTGGAAGGAGCGCGCGAAACGCGCGCCGCTCGATCTCGATTTGCCGGAGCGGAAAATCATCCTCAACAAGGACGGAACCGTCGCGCAAATCATCCGGCGCGAGCGCTACGACGCGCACCGGCTGATCGAGGAGTTCATGATCCTCGCCAATGTCGCCGCCGCGGAAACGCTGGAGCAGAAAAAGACGCCGCAGATCTACCGCGTCCACGACACGCCGGACCCGGAAAAGCTGAACAGCGTCCGCGATTATCTTGAAGACCTTGACTATACGCTCGCCAAGGGCGCTGTCCGGCCGGCGCAGTTCAACCAGATTTTGAAAATCGCCGGCGATCGCGGACAGCAGGAAATGATCTCCGACGTCGTCCTGCGTTCGCAGCGTCAGGCGGTTTACGCGACAGATAATGTCGGCCATTTCGGGCTAAATCTCGCGCGTTATTCGCATTTCACCTCGCCGATCCGCCGTTACGCCGATTTGACTATCCATCGCGCGCTCACGTCGGCCTGCGGTCTTGGCGAGGGCGGGCAAACGGCGGAGGAAGCCGCGCGCCTTCAAAAGACCGCGGAGATGATCTCGGATCTGGAGCGGCGCGCGATCGCGATCGAGCGCGAAGCCAATGACAGGTATCTTGCGGGTTTTCTCGAAGACAAGATCGGCGAGGAATTCAGCGGCCGCATCCGCGGCGTGACGCGCTTCGGGCTTTTCGTCATGCTCGACGAGACCGGCGCCGACGGCTTTGTTCCCGCCCGCACGCTCGGCCCCGAGCGCTATGAGTTCTACGAAGAAAAACACGCGCTGATCGGCGCGCAGCTGGGCGGCGCCTATCGTCTGGGTCAGGCGGTCAGGGTAAAGCTCATGGAGGCGGCGCCCTTGCGCGGCGGCCTCACCTTCGAGATGATTTCCGATCCGATCGAGGATCCGGATTTCAAGCCGTCGACGCGCCGCCGCCCGATGCGCGACCCACGGCAGAGAGGCGGATATCCGGGCGCCAAGCGCGACCGGCGGCCGGCGAAAGGCGGCAAGAAGAAGAAAAGATGACCGACGACTTGTTGACGGTTCGCGATTTTTTCCGGTTCGCCGTGACTGAATTCATGCGCGCCAAGCTGCATTACGGCCATGGCGCGACGAATGCGATCGATGAGGCGGCTTTTCTGATGCTTGAGGCGCTGTCGCTGCCGATCGACGATATCAACCCGTGGCTCGACGCGCGGCTGACGGGGGAAGAGCGCCAGCGTCTGCGGTCGCTGATCGACGCGCGCGTCGCCACGCGAAAGCCGGCCGCCTATCTCGTCAACAAGGCCTATATTCAGGGCGTTCCCTTTTACGTCGACGAGCGGGTCATCGTGCCGCGCTCCTATATCGGCGAACTGCTGGCGCGGGAGGCGGCGTTTCTGCCTGCGCCCGAAAACGTCAGATCCGTGCTCGACCTTTGCACCGGCTCGGGCTGCCTCGCGATCCTTGCGGCTTACGCCTATCCGGAGGCGGAAATCTGCGCGGTCGATCTTTCCGGCGCAGCGCTCGACGTCGCGCGGCGCAATATCGACGAGCACGGAATGTCGGCGCGCATCTCGCTATTCGAAGGCGATCTATTTGCGCCGCTCGGCGCGCGAAAGTTCGATCTCATCTTGACCAATCCGCCTTATGTCGACGCCGAGGCGGTCGCCTCGTTCCCGCCGGAATATCGCGCCGAGCCGGTCATCGCCCATGCCGGCGGCGCGGATGGCCTCGACATCGTCCGGCGCATCATCGCCCAAGCGCCGGCGCATCTCACGGCGAAGGGCGGCATCTGTTGCGAGTTCGGGACCGGTCGCGAAATTCTTGAGGCGGACTATCCGCACCTTCCCTTCTTGTGGCCGGACACCGAGGAGAGCGAAGGCGAGATTTTCTGGCTGACGCGGGAAGATTTCGGCAAGGCTTAACGCCAATATCCGGAGGCCTCGCCTACTCAGCCGCCGGCAGATGACGGCAAGCGTCTTCCTTCACCCGACCGCCATTGAAGACGAAGCCTTCAACGCCCGGCACATAGAGCATGTTGGAGAGGCGTCCGGCGAGATTGACATAATCGCCGCCCGGAACGCGCATGCAGACATGCTCAAGCGGGATAACCTCGCCGATCGTCGACAGTGTCTTTCCGCCTACCGCCTTGAACTGGTCGAAATCGTCCGGATGCACAATCTCGCGCGTCGAGAGCCCGATGATGTTTTGCGGCGGCGCGCCGAACGCCGTTTCCGCCGCGGGGCTCGCATAGATCACTTTTCCTTCCGGCGAGAAGATCAGCGTCACATCTGACGATGACTCGACGAGCGCGCGAAACCGCTGCTCGCCCTCATGTGCGGCGTCGATCTGGCTCTTCAGCGCCGCGAGAAGATTGTCATTGCGCGAACGAAGACGGATCGAGCGCACGATCATCTGCTGCGTCGTCCAGGCGAGATAGGTCGTCGCAATGCCGTAAAGAACGATCACCGCCGCGATCAGCATGCCATCGCGCTCGGCGAAGAGGCCATAAGATATAGCCGCCGCCGCGAGCGTCGGGACATTGAAGGCGAGCACCGCGCGCCATGAGGCGCCGGCCGAGGCGATCGCCGCCGCCGTCATGCCGGCGATGATGAATGGCAGATAAGCGTTCGACATCATCTCGCTGATCGCGAAAATCGGCGCCAGCGATCCCCACAACACGCCGTTCGCGGCCATCGCCATCACATGGATGCGCGTGTATTTGAACAGCGAATGGCCGATCGCCGCCGATTTTGAAAACCGGCGCCAGACGGCGAGACGGAACGCGGCGAGCAGAAGGACCGCCGCCGTCCACCCGCCGATGATGCCGAGGTCGATATGGCCCCAGCCGACCGCGAAGGTGATGAGCGCATTGAAGACGCTGATGAAGATCGCCGTCGGCGCCCCGCGCAGCAGAAGGGCGTGACGCTCGACCTTGATCTTGATCCGGTCAGCCGAGGTCAATTGCTCGTCGACCGTCCGCTTTTGCGGTTTGTTCGCGAGCGCGGTTTTCAGGCCCGAAACCATCTTTTCTCCCTGACTGCTTCCGGGGCCCCCAATGAGACCACAAGCCTCACCGCAGTCAAAGCGCTACTTTTGGTTGTAAACTCAACCCTCACCCGATGGAGCGCCAATAAACCACTATTTTTCAACAGGATAGCTGAATTCCCCCGATGGTCGCCGGGGCCGGAGATTGCAACCCCGTGCGATTTTTCATCTTCCTCACGATAGGATTTAGCCGAAAATCGCCGAAGTTTCGCCCGCCCGGTTTTTTTCGCCGCCGCCAAAAGGTATCAGGCGCTGACCCCACGAATCGCGGAAAGCCACCCTGCATGAACGAGTTTCGACAATCCGCCGCCCTTGCCCGCATCGCGCCCTCGCCAACGCTGGCGATGACCCAGCTCGCCCGCGACATGAAAGCGAAAGGCAAGGACATCATCAGCCTTTCCGCCGGCGAGCCCGATTTCGATACGCCCGATCACGTGAAAGAAGCGGCGATCGACGCGATCCGGCGCGGCGAGACGAAATACACCGCAGTCGATGGCATTCCGGAACTGAAAGCCGCGGTGGCGGCGAAATTCGCGCGCGACAACAATCTGCATTACCGGACGTCGCAGATTTCGGTGGCGCCGGGCGGCAAGGCCGTCATTTATAACGCGATCATGGCGACGATGAACGCGGGCGACGAGGCGATCATCCCGGCTCCCTATTGGGTTTCCTATCCGGACATCGTGCGACTGGCCGGCGGCACGCCAGTGATCGTCGAGACATCTGAGCAGTCCGGCTTTTTGCTTCAGGCCGAGGCGCTCGCCAACGCAATCACGCCGCGGACGAAATGGCTGATCCTCAATTCGCCGTCGAACCCGACCGGCGGCGCCTATGATGCGCAGGCGCTGAAAGCCCTCGCCGAGGTGCTGGTGAAGCATCCGCAGGTGATGATCCTCACCGACGATATTTACGAGCATATTCTCTATGACGGGCGCCGCTTCGCCACCATCGCCGAAGTCGAGCCGCTGCTGTTCGACCGTACGCTGACATTGAACGGCGCGTCGAAATCCTACGCCATGACCGGCTGGCGGATCGGCTACGCCGGCGGCCCTGAAAAACTCGTCGCCGCGATGGCGAAGATCATGTCGCAGTCGACGACCAATCCGTGCTCGATCAGCCAATGGGCGGCGGTCGCGGCGCTGAATGGCGATCACAGCTTCCTCGCCGAGCGCAACGCCGCGTTCAAGGCGCGGCGCGACCGCGTCGTCGCCATGCTGAACGAAGCGAAGGGGATCGCCTGCCGCACGCCCGAAGGCGCGTTCTACGTCTATCCCTCCTGCGCCGGGGCGATCGGCAAGACGACGCCAACGGGCCGCAGGATCGAAACCGACGAGGATTTCGCGCTGGCGCTCCTCGACGCGGAGGGCGTCGCCGTCGTTTTCGGCGCTGCGTTCGGGCTCTCTCCCTTTTTCCGGATTTCCTATGCGGCGGCGATGGGCGACCTTGAGGAAGCCTGCCGGCGCATCCAGCGCTTTTGCGCGAGTCTCAGCTAAACCAATCGACTAAGTCGATTCTCGATATTCCGATTATCTATTTGCTGAATGCTTGGCCGGCGCCTATCTCCAGCCCGACGCAGCCAAGGAGAAAATTCATGAGCAAACTGAATACGGGTCTGGACGCGAACGCCCGCGCGGCGGTCGCCGGCGCGCTGAACGGCGTCCTCGCCGACACCTATGTCCTCTATCAAAAGACGCACGCTTATCACTGGAACGTCACCGGGCCGCAATTTCCGGTTCTTCATGCGATGTTCGAGGAACAATATCGCGAGATGTGGGCGGCGCTCGACGAGATCGCTGAACGCGTTCGGGCGCTCGGCGCCTTCGCGCCGGCGAGCGGCCGCGCCTTCGCTGACCTCGCCACGATCGACAGCGCCGATGAGACGCCGCCGCCGGCGACCGCGATGATCCGCAATCTGCTCGACGGACACGAAACGCTGATCCGCCGCGCCCGCGAGGCGCTCGAAACCGCCGCGCAGGCCAATGACGCCGCCAGCGAGGATTTGCTGACGGTGCGCCTCCAGACCCACGAGAAGACCGCGTGGATGCTGCGCGCGATGACGGAGTAAAAGGAAAAGGCCGGATCCTTGGGGGAAGGACCCGGCCAGTTGGTCGAGCAAGATCAGAGGGCTCACATTTGCTCGAACATGCGCCGGCGACGGCGTTTGGCGCGGGGTGCTGCGCCTGTCGGAGGGGCGCCGCCGCCGGTAATCCGATGCGACAAATGTAGGATGCCTGGGCGAAATTGCGAGCCGCCCCGCCGCAAATTCAAAACGGCTCATCGAACACAAGGATGTGAATGATCAGGCGAGGCGGCGGAGAACTTCGTTCGCCGCGCGGCCGGTTTCATCGAGCGGCGCATATGTCCAGCGTTCAAGCCCGCCGTCGAAATACCGCGAGACCCCGCGCATCGCGAGGCTTCGATGGAAAGCGTCGAATTTCGCGGCCGATGCGAACGGCTTTCGCGAAAGCCGCAGAATATAGACGGGCGCGCCGGTCGCCGCCGCCTCGACCGCCATATTGACGCTGTCCTCGGTGACGAAAATCGCGTCGGCGCGGCCGAGCATTTGCGGAAACGGATTGGCGCCGTTGTCGCCGATATCGGCGCGCCAGAAAATATCCGCGACGCCGGCGAGCATTTCTTCAAGCGTTGCGGCGACGTCAGGCGGCGTTCGCCGCGACGTCGTCACCTCGAGGTGCGCGCCGGACGATGCGAGCTTACGCAGCGCCGCGCCGATCACTTCCGCCTCGGCACGCCCCATCCGGAACGCCCGGTTCGGCCCTCCGATGAGGACAGCGACGCGCCTCGCGCCGCTATCGACGGGCG
>MEMM01000117.1:32368-35513 GCA_001767925.1 Alphaproteobacteria bacterium RIFCSPHIGHO2_12_FULL_63_12 | reverse complement strand
TGATTGTCAGAACATTTTCGCCCGAAAGGCCATCATGTTCCGGCGCGATGACAAGATCGAAGAGGCGCGACGGCGCGCGGGGGTTTTGCAGTTGAACGACGAAAGTCGACGGAGATTTTTTCTTCGCCGCGATTGAAAACGGGACCGAGAGCCGCCCGCAGCCGATCCACATATCCGGCCAGAGCTGGGAGGACGGCGGCGCCGTCAGATTACTTCCCGCAGCCAATCGCGCGAAGGGATCGCCCCACAGGGCGCGCGGCAATTTCCGCCATGGCGCGGTCACGTCGATGCGTTTTGTGATGATCGCCGCCGGCCGGCGCCGCGCGATCGCTTCGGCGAGCCCCAGCGCCTGCGCCTCGATGCCGGCGCGTCCGTCAGTGACGACCCAGCAGGTCAGCGCGCGGTTCATGCCCGACTCAGCTTTGTCCGTCTCGATCATGCTTCCCGAAGTCTCGCCTCGTTGCGGACGGGCGGCGATGGTGCCGCGTGCCTGAATTGAACAGGCGACCTACCGCTTACAAGGCGGTTGCTCTACCAGCTGAGCTAACGCGGCGAGACGGTTTCGTCCGGGCGCCTCCCTAGCCGATTGCAGCGGGGCTGGCTAGAGTCGCGGCCCTCAGCAATCCCTCAGAGGTCTCAATGATTAACGCCGTTCGCGCCTGTTCCCTTCTGGCTCTCGCCGTCGCCGCCATGGGGTGCGGCCGTCAGGACAACGGCGCCGCCGCGACCGGCGATAGCGCCGCCGTCCGTACGATCGAGGAGCGCGGACGCGCCGCGTTCTCGGCCTGCGCGATCTGTCATTCAACGAAAGACCCGGAGGCGCCGGGCTACGCCCAGATGGTCGGTCCGAGCCTCTTTGGCGTTTACGGCGCGAAATCAGGACACGTCGCGACTTATGACTATTCGCAGGCGATGCGCGACGCGAACCTCACCTGGGATGAGGCGACGCTCGACCGTTTCATCACCCGCCCCAACGACGTCGTGCCGAAGACGCGGATGGCGTTTGTCGGCGAAGCGGACGCTGAAAAACGCGCCGCCATCATCGCCTATCTGAAAACGCTGAAATAGCAGCGAAGGGCCCCTCACCCGCTCGCGCTAACGCCCTCGCTGGCCTCTCCCCAATGTTTTGCGCGCCTTCGCGCGCGGGCGGGAGAGGCAGGGACCGTTCTTCCTTCGCCTCTCCCTTGGGAGAGGCCAGCATCGCGAAGCGATGCGGGTGAGGGTTACATCCCTCCTTTATCGGACGACATCGCTCCGCTACGGCGTCACGATATTGAAGTCCGTCGGCGCCGCTTCGAACAGGGTGCGGAACGTCTCCCATGCGGCGGCGTCGCCGGCGATCTTCGGCTCGACCGTCACCCCCGCCATCATCGCGCCGAGAAACGCTGCGCGCGGCATTGTCACCGTCGCCGCAGGATCTTTATGCGCGACCCCTTCTTCATGGACGAGCACCCCGTTGCGGACCGAAACCGCAATCGTCTCCCGGCGTTCCGGGAAGAGGAAATTGATCCTGAGTTCAGCCGCCGGCGTCCGTTCGGCGACGAGCTGCACGGCCAGGAGGTCGAATAGCATGGCGCTCGGCGTCGCCATGATGAAATCGACGTTCTGCGATACCGGGAATCCCGCATCGACGCCGTCGCGCAATTCCTTGGCCGCCGACAGGTGCATGTTGCGCCAGAGAGAGCTTTCCGCTTGATAGGCCATCTGCTCGTGCGCATCGGCGAGGAGATTTTTCGCCGAGACATTATCCGGATCGGCAAACACGGCGAGATCGAGAAGCTCCGCCGCCCAACGATAATCGCCGGCGTCATAGGCGCGCCGCGCCGTCTTCACGATTTTTTTCGCGCCGCCCATCGCCTCGACGTAACGCGGCGCCGTCACTTCTTCCGGGTGCTGGTTCAGATGCGCGGGATTGCCGTCATACCATCCCATATAGCGCTGATAGACGGCGCGCGAATTGTGTCGCATGGTTCCATAATAACCGCGATTGAACCAGCGGTCGCTGAGAGCGTCGGGAAGCGCGATCCGGTCGGCGATTTCCTCGTCCGTCAGCCCCTCGTTCATCAGCCGCACCGACTGGTCATGCAGATATTTGTAGGCGTCGCGGTGGCTGGCGATGAAGTCGTCGACACGGGGAGCGCCAAAACGCGGCCAGGCGTGCGAGGTGAACATGACCTCCGATTTCCCGCCAAAAAGCCGAAGCGTCTCCGTCAAATAGTCGGCCCACGCTTTGGCGTCGCGCACCAGCGCGCCGCGCGGCGTCAGCACATTGTGCATGGTTGCGTTGGCGTTTTCGGCAAGACAGAGCGCGCCGAATTGCGGCAGGAAGAAATTCATTTCGGCAGGCGCTTCGGTTCCGGGCGTCATCTGGAATTCAAAGCGGACGCCGTCGATCGTCCGCCGGCCGCCGCTAATCCCGATCAAATCGGTCGGCGCGATCAGCGACCTTGTTCCGGAAGAAACCGCAACGCCGATGCCGGAGCCGACCGATCCGGTTTCGCCGGCGGCAAGGCCCGCGCCGAATTGGTAGGTGGCGCGCCGGCCCATCGCGGCGCCGGCGATGATGTTTTCGCTGATCGCGTTTTCAAGAAACCCTTCCGGCGCGAAGATGCGCGCTTTTCCGCGGGCGACATCGTCGGCGCTGAGGACGCCTTTGACGCCGGCGAAGTGATCGGCGTGACTGTGCGTGTAGATGACGGCGACGACCGGCTTGTCGCCGAGTTGGGCGCGCGCAAGATCGAGCGCGGCGCGCGCGGTTTCAACGCTGGTCAGCGGATCGACGATGATGAAGCCGGTGTCGCCGACGATGATCGACATATTGGCGAGATCGAAGCCGCGCAGCTGGTAAACGCGCTCATGGACCTTGAAGAGCCCCGTCTTCGCCAAAAGTCCGGTGTGCCGCCACAGGCTCGGATTGACGGTGTCGGGCGCCGGTCCCTTGACGAAATCATAGTTGCGAAAGTCCCAGACAAGCTTGCCGTTCGCGTCTTTGATGTCGCCTTCAGCGGGCGCGGCGATGAAGCCGCGCGAGGCGAAATCTTCGTCTTCATTGTCCTGCGGCGCGCCCGCCGCGACCGCCGCATTGCTCGCTTTCGTCGCGTCGCTCGCCGGCGCCTGCGCGAGGGCGCCGGACGCCGCGAGGACA
>MEMM01000117.1:25532-32328 GCA_001767925.1 Alphaproteobacteria bacterium RIFCSPHIGHO2_12_FULL_63_12 | reverse complement strand
CCATTGACGCCTTAGTCGCCTAGACGTCCCAACCCGGATTTTCGCGCTTCAGCTTTCGCATCAATCCCGGCCAAGCGAGATTGTCGCCCATTCCCGCGGCGAAGGCGGGCGCGCCCTGTTGCAAAACTTTCGCGCCCATCGCCGGCGGCTCCTCGCGCGGCTCCTTGACGTCGCTTTGCGCGAGGATCTGCGCCTTGCAGGCCTGCTCCAGAAAATACATGCGCAGGAACGCCGTCGCGCAATTGGCGCCGACGGTCAGCGCTCCGTGATTGCGCAAAATCAGAAATCCATGATTGCCCATGTCGCGCACGAGGCGCGCGCGCTCGTCGAGATCGGTCGCGATGCCTTCATAGTCGTGATAGGCGACGTCGTCGTGCACGATCATCGCGAATTGCGAATAGCGCCTGAGGCCGTATTGCTGCGCCGAGACCGCGACGCCATGCGGCGTGTGGGTGTGCAGGACGCAATGCGCGTCGGCGCGCGACATGTGCAGGGCCGAGTGAATGGTGAAGCCGGCGGGGTTGGTGAAATAGGGCGTTTCCTGAACCGCGTTCCCCTGCATGTCGACCTTGATCAGCGACGAGGCCGTGATCTCGTCGAAGAAGAGGCCGTAAGGGTTCAGCAAGAACCGCGCTTCGCCGTCTTCGGCCGGCAGCCGCGAAGATATGTGGGTGAAGATCATGTCGTCCCATCCGTAAAGCGCGACGAGACGATAGGTGGCGGCAAGCTCGCATCTAAGGCGCCATTCCTCGGCCGAGACCTTGTCCTTCAGCGAGGGCAACGTCGACGGGTCCGGCAAATTGAACCCCGGCTCGACGCCAAGCGTGTCCGCCATTTTCATGTGCGCGTTCATGGGCCGGTTTTCCTGCGCGATTTCTCCGTCATATTAGCAGCCGCCCCCCCGATGGCGAGGACAAAGCGCAGCGCGCTTCCCCTGCCCCGCCATTGCGCCCTATCATGGCGCGAAACAACGGAGCATTTCCCTTGGCCGAGCAGCGCCTTTGCATCCTGTCGAGCGCCAAGCCGCTGGCGGTTGAGACCGCCGCCAGGCTGCGGGTCAAATTCGGCGATCACGGGCCGGCCAACTGCGATGTCATCGTCGCCGTCGGCGGGGACGGCTTCATGCTGGAAACGCTGCGCGCCTATATGAAGGCCGGCAAACCGGTCTATGGGGTCAATTGCGGGACGGTCGGCTTCCTGATGAACCCCGCCGATCCGGAGGACTTGCCGCAGCGAATCGCGGAGGCCGAAAACGCTGTCATTCATCCCCTGTCGATGAAGGCGACGGACGCGGCCGGCAAGACGCATTTCGCGCTGGCGATCAATGAAATATCGCTTTTCCGCCAGACGAGGCAGAGCGCGCGCATCCGCATTCTCGTCAACGGAAAGGCGCGGATGGAGTCGCTGACCTGCGACGGGATCTTGCTGTCGACGCCGGCCGGATCGACCGCTTACAACCTTTCCGCCCATGGGCCGATCCTGCCGATCAGCGCTGACCTGCTCGCCCTCACCCCGATCAGCGCGTTCCGGCCGCGACGGTGGAAGGGCGCGCTTCTGCCGCATGACGCGGTCGTGCGCTTCGAGGCGCTCGAACCCGACCAGCGCCCGGTCTCCGCGGTCGCCGACAATCAGGAGGTCCGGAACGCCGTGATGGTCGAGGCGCGGGAGAACCGGGAGATTTCGATGACCGTCCTGTTCGACCGCGGCCAGTCGCTGGACGAGCGGATCTTGCGCGAACAGTTCGATTATTGACGGCCGGGACCCAAGGAAAATTAACCATTTACGGCCCGGCCTGAATCGAGCCACGTTGCCTTCCAGATACGCCCGGCGGCTCGCCGGCGGCGCAAATTCAGCTTGCCTTAACTCCGCTGGATGAAGGTGCCCGGACGACGAGCGATCGACTACCGGCGGAGGAAATGGAATGGGCGCGCAAGCGGTTCGGCTGTCGAATGGCGACATCGATGATGCGTTGAAAGACAAGGACTTCGAAGTCCTCTTTCAGCCTATTTTCGATCTCGGCAACGGCGCCCTCGCGCGCGTTGAATCGTTCATTCGCTGGCGTCACGCCAGCCTTGGCGTGCTGCCGCCCGGCGCCTTCATTTCGTTCTTCGAAACGCAAGGCCGGATGAGCGAGCTGACGCGCTATGTGCTCGCCGAAGCGCTCAGCGCCTATCAGGCGTGGCGCGGACCGCACGCGCCGGGATTTTCGATCAACCTCGCGATGAGCGATTTGTCCGACGACACCTTCGCGTCGCATTTCACCCGGCTTCTGCGCGAGAGCGGGTTTCCGCCGGAATTCGTCACGCTTGAATGCCCGATGCCGGCGGTCGATGCCGATCTTGAAACGACGACCCGCCAGTTGCAGCGCCTCTCTGAGACCGGCGCGCGGCTCGCCATCGAAGTGCGCGGACGCGCCAATGATTTCCTGAAGACGGTAAGACCTTTCCCCTTCGCCGAGATCAAGACCGGCGGCGCCGCGATCTTGCGCTTTGCCCGCACCGTGCGCGGGCCAGGATTGAGCGCTATTTCGGAGCTGCTCGAACTCGCCGCCGAACAGAACGCGGCGATCACCGCGGTCGGCGTCGAGGATCAGGCGTCGCTGTCGGCGCTGCGCGGGCTCGGCTTCGCCGCCGCGCAGGGAAACCACCTCGCCAAGGTCGGCGCGCTCGGCCTGTTCATGCCGTCGCATGTGAACGACGTGCGCGCGCTGCTCGGCCTCGATCCGTTGTCGAGCGACGATCTCGCCGCGCTATTCAGGACCGGGGCGCCGCGCCTCGCGGAAGCCCCGGCCGACGCGGAGACCGCACCGACAACGGCGGACGCCGATAATGAAGCCTTGCTTGAGGAAGTCGCCGAAGCGGCGGCGGCCGATGACGTCCAGTCGGGCGACGGGCTGGTTCAGCGCCTCGCCGCGCGCATCGCGCAAAGCGACACCAAATCCGCCGCCAGTGCCGCCGAAGACGAACGCCGCGCCGCCGCGAAAGCCGCGGCGATCGCCCGCGCCAAGCGCAAGAAAGCGCTTCAGGGCGGTCAGGACGCGCGAAACGCGCTGAAAGACAAAGCCGCCGCCCGCGCCGACGCGCCGGCGCCGCGCGACATGCAAGAACGGCTCAGCCGCGAATTCGGCGAACCCGCCGCCAATATTCCGACAACGGACGACTTCGACCTCGATGACGCGCCCTCACCCGCCGATGCGGCGGTTGCGGCGCCGGCAGAGGCGGAAATCGCCGCTGCGGCGAGCCCGCCCGAGGCCGAGGACGCAAGCGTCGCCCCGCCGGCCGTCGCGCCGCCGGCGGCGCCAAAACCTTTCGACGCCCGGATGGCGGTCAAAGGCGCGAGGGCGCATTTCTCGCCGACCTGCCGCGTCGCCTCGCCCGAGGCTGTCGATCTCGATGAACCCGTGCGCCCGGCCGCGCCGCGCCGCGCCGCCGCGCCGGCGCCGGAGCCGGAGCCGGTTGAAGAAATCGACGACGCGATCCCCGAACCGATGGCGAGCGCCGCCTGGCTTGAGGAAACGGTGAAGGTCGAAACCGGCGACGAGGCGGACGACGGCACGGATGACGGGACGCAAGCCGCCGCGCCCAAACGCAGCAAGACCTTCCTGTCGCGGACGGTCATTCCGTTTTCGGCGCTCAAAATCACCCATTTCTGGCCGCGATACATCCGTAAACGGATGAAACGCGACGCCGGCGCGCGCGCTGCGCAATAAGCGGAGCGCCCGCCTTAGCTGAACGCCTGAAGCCCCGTCATCGCGCGCCCCAAAATCAGCGCGTGGATGTCGTGCGTTCCTTCATAGGTGTTGACGGTTTCGAGATTAACCGCGTGACGCAGCACATGGTATTCGTCGGAAATGCCGTTACCGCCGTGAATGTCGCGGGCGACACGCGCGATGTCGAGCGACTTGCCGCAATTGTTCCGCTTCATCAGCGAGATCGCCTCGGGAACATACGCGCCGGCGTCGAGCATCCGCCCGAGCGCCAGCGATCCTTGCAGGCCGAGCGCGATTTCCGTCTGCATGTCGGCGAGTTTTTTCTGGACGAGCTGCATCGCCGCAAGCGGCTTTCCGAAAAGGATGCGGTTCATCGCGTAATCGCGCGACGCCGAAAGGCAGAATTCCGCCGCGCCCATGACGCCCCATGAAATGCCGTAGCGCGCCTTGTTGAGGCAGGAAAACGGCCCCCTCAGGCCCTTGACGTTCGGGAGGATATTTTCCTTCGGGACCAGCACTTCGTCGAGCGAGATTTCGCCGGTGACGGAAGCGCGCAAGGAAAGCTTCCCTTCGATTTTCGGCGTCTTGAAGCCGTCCATGCCGCGCTCGACGATGAAGCCGCGGATGTCGCCGTCGAGCTTGGCCCAGACGATCGCGATGTCGGCGATCGGCGAATTGGTGATCCACATTTTCGAGCCGTTGAGGCGATAGCCGCCCTGCACCGCGTCGGCTTTGGTGCGCATCGCGCCGGGGTCCGATCCGCCGTCGGGTTCGGTCAGCCCGAAACAGCCGACGAATTCGCCGGTCGCGAGTTTGGGCAGGAATTTGCGTTTCTGTTCTTCCGATCCGAACGCCTCGATCGGATACATGACGAGCGAGGATTGCACCGACATCGCCGAGCGATAGCCGCTGTCGACGCGCTCGACCTCGCGCGCGATTAGTCCGTAGGCGACATGGCTTGCGCCGCCGCCGCCATATTCTTCCGCGACCGTCGCGCCGAGAAGCCCTTGCGCGCCCATCTCGGTCATGATCTCGCGATCGAAGCGCTCCTTGCGGTTGGCGTCGATAACGCGCGGCATCAGTTTGTCTTCGCAATAGCCGCGCGCGGCGTCGCGGATCATCCGCTCTTCGTCGGAAAGCTGCGTTTCGAGCGAAAGCGGGTCTTCCCATCTGAAAGCGATTTTCGCGTCGGCCATCTGGCGCCTCATCTCCTTTTGTCCGCGCCGCCCGGCGCGGAGGTCTCATCCTGTGCGGGATGCTCTAGCCCGGCGCCCGCGCCAGCGTCAAACGCCGGTTTGCGGGCGCGTTTGCGCAGCGGCGGCGTCGGCAGGCCGCTCAATTCGCGCGCGTCCCGCCGCGCCCGGTGGGCCAGTCCGAGGCGCCCTTTGACCGCCATATCGATCGCCTTTTGGAAGGCGAGGATCGCCGCGTCTTCAGAGAGCTGCGCGAGCGCTCTTTCATAAAGCCGGAACTGCGCGATCGAGACGATGACGGCGCGCGGGCGGCGATAGCGTTTGATGATGACGGGGCCGGCTTCGGCTTCCTTCAACACCTTCCAGAACTGGCGCGCGGCCTCTTTGGTTGAGATCGCGGTCATGCGCGTCCCCGCTCATTGCCCGCTTGCGGCGACCGTTCGGGGGCGGCGGCTGGCGGTTTTTTAAGGCGCCGCGCCGGGTCCAGAGGCAAACGGCGCCCCCTTCCCTTGCCGGCGCCGGCGCCCCGTCGCGGGTCGCTGGCGCGCTCCTCCCCGGTTGAAAAGTCCTTTTTAGCGGTCATGCGTGTTTCCTTCCTCGAAAATCAGTCCGGGAAGCATCATAAAGCCAAACGCAAGGTGTAGGACGGTTCAAAATTCGCTTTTGAAATCCGTCAGTTAACTGATTTTCCCGAAAACAGGGAAAAGCCGCGGGAGATTTCTCCGAAAAGGGGAAATTGGGCGGTGCTCCGTATGCGAATGATATAAGTATAGGGCGGTCATTCCGACTCGTCGCCAACCCGAACCCTCCCTTTCGAACAAGGCCGGCGGCTACGCCGCCGGGTTCGAAAGCCCTCCCTTTTCAAGGGAGGGAAGAAAGGGCCGCGCGTCTCCCTCCCTTGAAAAGGGAGGGCTTTCACGCACGGCTTCGCGAGGCGAAGACGTCCTTGCGTGAAAGGGAGGGTTCGGTTTGGCGACGCCCCGGAGTGACAAACTCTAAAAGAATTCAATTCAGCGCTATGGAGCCTTCTAAATGAGCTCCACCGCGATGCTCGTCGCCTCGCCGCCGCCGATGCAAAGGCTTGCAACGCCGCGCTTGCCGCCGGTCTGCTTCAGCGCGTTGATCAAGGTGACGATGATGCGCGCGCCGGAAGCGCCGATCGGGTGGCCGAGCGCGATCGCGCCGCCATGGATGTTCACTTTTTCCGCCGGCAGTTTCAATTCGCGCATCGCCGCCATCGGGACGACGGCGAAGGCTTCGTTGATCTCGAAGAGATCGACGTCTTTGGCCGCCCAGCCGGCTTTTTCGAGAACGCGGCGGATCGAATCGACCGGCGCCGTCGTGAACCATTCGGGCTCCTGGGAATGCGTCGCATGGGCGACGATGCGCGCGACCGCGTTGTTCGCTTTCGACCCTTTGGTGATGACGAGCGCCGCCGCGCCGTCGGAAATCGCCGAGGACGAGCCCGCCGTCACCGTGCCGTCCTTTTCGAAAGCGGCTTTCAGCGCCGGGATTTTCGAAGCGTCGACGGTGCCCGGCTTTTCGTCGTCGCTGACCGTCACTGGCCCTTTGCGCGTCGCGACTTCATAGGCGGCGATTTCGGCGGCGAATTTGCCGGTCTTGATCGCGTCTTGCGCGCGCGTCACCGAACGGATCGAAAACTCGTCCTGTTCGGCTCTGGAGAACTGCCATTCGCGCGCGCATTTGTCGGCGAAGATCCCCATCGCCGCGTGCTTGGTGTACGGATCTTCAAGCCCGTCATAGGCCATGTGATCGAAAATCTGTCCGTGTCCGTATTTGATGCCTGTGCGCCCGGTCGGCAGGAGATGCGGCGCGTTGGTCATCGATTCCATGCCGCCCGCGACGACGAGATCGTTGGTTCCGGCGGCGATTG
>MEMM01000117.1:12787-25519 GCA_001767925.1 Alphaproteobacteria bacterium RIFCSPHIGHO2_12_FULL_63_12 | reverse complement strand
GGCGCCGAGCGACGCCTGACGCGCCGGCGCCTGGCCGAGCCCCGCCGGCAGCACGCAGCCCATCAAGACCTCCTCGACCGCGTCCGCTTTCGCCCCGGCGCGGGTGAGCGCCGCCTTGATCGCATGAGAGCCGAGCGCCGTCGCCGGCACGCCGGCGAACGCGCCCTGAAAATTGCCGATCGGGGTTCTCGCCATACCGGCGATAACGATGTCTTGTTTCATGGGAGGCTCCCTTAATGTGGCTGGACGCTTTCTACTCTTGCCGGACCGGAGATAAAACCATGGTCCCGATCTATTTCGGCGCGCGATTTCGTCACGCCGGCGCTTTTTCGGGGGCGACGAAATTGGCGTCGCGGTGAAGCCGCCAGCGGCCATCGGCGCCTTTGCGGAAAATCGACAAGATAGGCCCTTTGAGGCGCATCGGCGCGCCGCCCGTGGGCGTCATTTCAATGCTTAGGTCCTGACGCACATAAGCCCAGCCGCCGGCGACTTCGACCTCGCGAATGTCTGGCCGGCCGGTGAACGCGGTGAACGTCATGCCGCGCGAATTTTCGGCGAATTGCCGCTTGCCGAAGGGCGGGCCGCCGGCGGTGATGAATTCCATGTCATCTGTCATCAGGGAAAGCACGCGATCAAGATCGCCCTTCGCGGTCGCGTCAATCCAGTCCGCGATCACTTTCCGGACCGCCATTTCATCTTCCGTCATTACGCGCCTTTCCTAGCCGCCGAAGCATCCGGCGCTTTGAGATACCCTATCGCCAAGCGGCAGAGTTCTTCTTCAAACTCCGGATCGTCGATGATTTTCGCGTTCTCGACAACCGCCGAACGGATCGCGCCGAGGACGGCGCGAACGAGGACATAAGCGGAGATATCGGAGAGCGGGCGCGCGGCGAAGTCGGGAAAACGCCGGGACGCGGCGGCGATGAGGTATGCGACGCGGTCGCGTAATTCGAGGCCGGAATTGTCGCGATCGACCGATAATGACGCCATTAGCGCGACGAGCTTGCGCCGCCGCCGGCGCGGACGGAACGCCACCAGCAATGTCGAGATGACGCCCCGGACGAGATCTTCGCCGGATTTGGGTTCGCTTTCGGCGATCTTGCGGGCGACCTCGGCGCCGATCGCCTCGCGCTCGCGGCGGATGAGGGCGAGAAGCACCGCCTCCTTGTTCGGGAAATACTGATAGAGCGATCCGATGGAGACGCCCGCGCGGTCGGCGACTTTCGCGGTGGTCAGCGCCTCCTCGCCTTCCTTCTGCAAAATCTGAGCGGCCGCCTCAAGGATCGCCTCGATGGTCGCGACGGCGCGCGCCTGACGGGGTTTTTTCCTCATTTTTACAATCGGTTGAGCGGTCATGGGCGATAAGTCCCGCGGCGGCCTGAATGCGAGTGGTCAAATCTGAGCAATGCTCACATATTGGCCGGGCCAGCGAGGAAGGCAAGCATGGGCATCAACGGACCGATTTTCTATTATTTCCTGCCGCTCTTCCTCGCGATGATCGGACTTGAACTCTGGGTCGGGAAAAGGCGCGGCCTGACGATTTATACGAAAGCCCAAACCATGGCGTCGATCTGGATCGGCGTGGTGCAGCGGCTGATCGGCCTCGTCAAGCTGAGCCTCACCGGCCTTCTCGCCGTCTATTTCTATGAGCACCGAATTTACACGATACCGCTCGACGACTGGCGAGTCTGGGCGCTTCTCTTCGTCGGCGTCGAGTTCACCTATTACTGGTATCACCGCCTCAGCCATGAAGTGCGCTGGTTCTGGGCGACGCATGCGGTCCATCATTCGATCGAGGAGATGAACGTCCTTGGCGCCTATCGCCTCGGCTGGACGTCGAAACTGTCGATGGCTTATCTCGTCAACATGCCGTTGATGTGGATCGGCTTCACGCCGGAATCGGTGGCGACGATGCTGGCGCTCAATCTTTTTTATCAGTCCTGGCTGCACACCGACCTGATCGGCAGGCTGGGGCCGCTGGAAGGCGTCCTCAACACGCCCTCGGCGCACCGCGTCCATCATGCGAAGAACGCCGATTATCTCGACCGAAATCATGGCGGCGTCACGTTGATTTTCGACCGCCTGTTCGGCACCTATGTCGAGGAGCGCGACGACGAGCCGGTCGAATACGGGCTGGTGAAACCCGTCGGCTCCGCCCATCCGGTGAAGATCGCCTTTCACGAATGGGGGCGGATGTTCGCCGACTTGAGAGCGCGCCATTTGAAAGACTGGCCGGCGACGCTGTTCGGCCCGCCCGGCTGGGCCCCCGACGGGAAGGGTATGACGAGCGCGGTCCTTCGCGCGCAATACCGGGCGCGGCAGGCGGAGTCCGCCGGCGCCGTCGGCGTTCCGGCGGAATAAAGGTCTCTTAAGCCGCCCGCTTCGCCTTCGCGATCACGTCGAGCGCCATTTCGTCGGCGATCTCGCCGGTCGGGCGCCGATCGCGCGCCGAGCGCTCGAAAATCGCGGCGAGGCGCGGCCCGATGGCGTCGATGCGGCGCGTCAGCTCTTCGTGCGACCACTGATTGAGGATTTCGAGGCCGACCGAAATGACGCCGGCGGCGTTGATGACGTAATCGGGCGCATAAAGAACGCCCCGGTCGTAGAGCGCCTTGTCCATCTCGGGCGTCGCCAGCTGGTTATTGGCGGCGCCGGCGACGATGGTCGCGCGCAAGCGTCCGATCGTATCCGCATTGATCGCGCCGCCGAGCGCGCAGGGGCTGAACACATCGACATCGGCGCCAACGCACTCGTCCGGCAAGACCGCGACCGCGTCGAAGCGCTTCACCGCCTCGCGGACCGCCGCGTCATTGACGTCGGCGACGACAAGGCGCGCGCCTTCTTCATGCAGCAATTCGGCGAGCGACATGCCGACCGCGCCGACGCCGAGAATGGCGACGCGCGCGTCCTTCAGCGAGGCGGCGCCGAGCCTTGCTTTCGCCGCCGCCTGAACGCCGCGCCAGACGCCGCGCGCGGTAAAGGGCGACGGATTGCCGCCAGAGCCCTTGTTCGCGATCCCGGCGACATATTTCGTCACGCTACGGACGATTTCCATGTCATGCTCGGTGACGCCTGAGTCTTCCGCCGTGTAATAAAGCCCGCCGAGGCTGTCGACGGCGCGTCCGAAGGCGCGCATCATCTCGGGCGACTTCTGGGTTTTCGGATCGGCGATGATGACCGCCTTGCCGCCGCCGAAGGGAATGCCGCCGAGCGCGTTCTTGTAGGTCATGCCGCGCGACAGCCGCGTCACATCGTCGAGCGCCGCCGCGAAAGTCGCATAGGGACGGACGCGGCACCCGCCGCAGGCCGGCCCCAGGGTCGCATCATGCACGGCGATAATGGCGTCGAGGCCGCTCGCCTTGTCGCTGATGTGAACGACCTTGCGCCAACCGGCGACTTCGATTTCACGGCTTTCCATGGATCCTCCGGCGGCGCCTGACTGACGGGGTTCATACCCCGATTGGCAGGGCGATTTTCACTAAAGACCGACAGAATCGGCTTGACACTTAGCAGATGCTGCTAAATAAGCAGCCCAATGTGGCGCGATGCCAGTGATTGGGGAACCAACCCTTGATGAAGCTCGACGCAATTGACCACGCGATTTTACGCTACCTCCAAGAGGATGCGCGCATCACCAACGCGGATCTCGCTGAAAAAGTCGGCCTCTCGCCGACGCCTTGCCTGCGCCGCCTCCGGCGGCTTGAAACCGAGGGCATCATCAAGGGCTATCACGCCGAGCTGAACCGCGAGGCGCTCGGCGTCAATGTCACGGTCATCATCCTCGTCAAGCTCGAACGCGAGGACGATTCGACGTTGCGCGAATTCGAAGCGGCGATCAAAAAACGCCCCGAGGTGATGGAATGCTATCTCGTCACCGGCAAATTCGATTATTTCATCCGCGTCGTCATCCCAAGCCTTTCCGCTTACGAAGTGTTCCTGTCGGAAACGATCCTCCGCATGCCGAAAGTCGCGACGGTCGAGTCGAGCTTCACGCTGCGCGAGGTTGAGCGCAAACTGGTGATGCCGATCACGGCAAGCGCCGGGCGATAGGCGCGCGGACGCGATTGATCGTTCCGCCGGCGCTACAACGCGAGCAGTTCCGGCGACGCGGCGGCGGCAGGCGCCCATCTCACAGGCCGCCGAAGCATCCACGGCGCGGTTGCAACGACAAGGACGCCTAACAGGAGCGCGAGGCCGACGCGATCGGCCAGCGACGGGCGCTTGATCTCAGGTTTCACGACCATAAACGTGACGTTCCCCTAACGACGCCGCGCTGTTAGGCGGATTTCTTCACGCTTGTGTTACGGATTTGCGGATTTTTTGTGACACGGCGCGTCTGCTCATTCGCGCCGGCGGATCCTGTTGATCGGCTTGCCCGTTCAAGAATCCGCAGGATGATCCGGGCTCTCTTCAAACGAAGCCTGCGGGCGGGCGTCCCACCAGGCGCCGAGATACGCGGCGGCGGCGAGGAACAGCCGCGCCGCTTCCGGATCGCGGGCGGCCGCGTCGAACGCGGCGAGCGTATATTTGGCGAGATGCGCGTCGCGATGCGTGGCGGCGCGCGTCGCAAGCATCGATTTCATGAGGGCGACCGTTCCATCATCAGCGTGATAGATGGCGCCGGCCGCCTCGATCGGCGGGACATCGAACAGCTCTTCGGTGCGGGGGCGCAAGGGCGGCGCGTCAAGGAGGCGCGCCTTTCCGAGCGTCGCGCGCAGCCCAAGCGCATGCGTCGCCGCGATGCGAACAGCCTTGCGCTTGTCCGCGACCGCCGCCGCGCAGGCGAGAACGCCCTGCGGCATGGTCAACGCATGACTCCAGCCATAGGGCGCATGTTCGGGATCGTCCTGCAGCATCGACAAGGCGCCGGCGCGCAAGATCGCGCGTCTTGCGGCATCAACCGTCAGCCCCGCCGTCGCGTCCGCAAGCATGTCGCCGGCAAAGCCGTTGGCTTCAATCGCCAGCATGGTCGGCGCGATATAAAGAGAGGGCGACCGAACCGGCGGCGGCGCCCGCAGAGCGTCAAACAAGGCGCCGCCCTCGTCCGGCGCGGAGTCATTCGCCGCGCTGTCAAACCAGGAAAGGCGCGCTTTGGAAAGGCGCGCGATCATGCGCAGCGGCGCGCGCAGGAGCCGCGTCGCATTGGCAAGCCGCGCCTCCAGCCGAGGCAGTTCAGCAAGCAAGATCGGCGCGGGCGCCGCGGCGCCCAGCATCGGCATGATGTCGTCGGCGAGCGCGGCGCGGATCGCGAGCGGGCTGACGCGCCGATCGAGATAAAGCAGCGCGCCGTCAAGCGCCTCAGCATCGCCCTCAAGCAAAGCGCCGCGCGCCGCCGCAATAGCCGCGCCCGTATCCTCATAATCGCCGGGGCGGTCCTCGATCTCCTCGCCCGCCCGCCCATAGTCGGCGGCGATCGCGGCGATCCGCCGGCGCGCCTGATCTCGCGCGGCCGGCGCGACGGCGGTCAAAAGCGCGGCGCGGGCGGCGAGTTCCAAAGGCGCATGCGTCAGAAAAGAAGAATCGGCTTCGCGCTTCGGGCGTTCGATCGCCGCGGCGACCGCTTCGATCAGTGCGGCGTCGCTCAACGACGAAAGAGGGCTCCTCGCCCATTCGTCGCGCCCGTCCGGCGCATCCGCGATAGCGGGCGGCAGGCCTCTTAAAAGGATCGATGGCGTTTGCATGAGCGCTTTGTGCAAGTTAAAGTCAACTTGAGGTCAAGCGAAAAGCGCCCAAAAATGACCGAACCGATGATTTCGATCGGCGATTTCGCCCGCCGGGCCGGCGTCGCCGCAAGCGCGTTGCGGTTTTACGAGACGCAAGGGCTCATCGCATCGGCGCGCAGCACCGGCGGGCGGCGCCATTACCCACGCGGCGAGCTGCGCCGCATCGCCTTTATCCGCGCCGCGCAAGCGGTCGGCCTGACGCTTGACGACATCCGCGCGGCCCTCGCCTCCCTCCCTGACGGGCGAACGCCGACCAAGGCCGATTGGGAGAAATTGTCGAAAGGCTGGCGACCGCTGCTTGACGAAAAGATTGCGGCGATGACACGGCTGCGCGACACGCTGGGGCATTGCATCGGCTGCGGATGTTTGTCGCTAAAGGTCTGCGCCTTGTACAACCCAGGGGACATCGCGCGCGCAAACGGCGCCGGCGCGCGTTATCTGCTCGGCGACAAAGTCGAGGAAACTCTCTCCGCACATCGTAAACCGCCCTCATCCTCAGAAGCTGCGTCAGCGCGCCGAGCGCCTCGTCGACGGAAGCTTTGACCAGGACGTGTCCGCGTCCTCAAAGCTGCCGCCTTAAAGAAAATACGTCATGGCGATTCCGGCGGCGGCGCTCGCGGCGATCAGGACCAGAACGCCGACATGGAAGCGGAACACCGCGACCAGCGCGGCCGCGGCGATGACCGCCGAGGGCCAGTGGAAGCTCGCGGGATCGGGTGCGAGAACGACCAGTGCGCCGGCGCGCGCCTCGCCGACCTCAGCGAAAAGCGCATGCGCGGCGAACCAGACCGTCAGATTGAGGATGACGCCGACGACGGCGGCCGTGACCGCCGCCAGCGCGCTCGCCGCCGCTTTCGCGCGCGACAGCCGGTCGATGAACGGCCCGCCGAGAAAGATCCACAAGAAGCACGGCGCGAAGGTCATCCAGAGGGCGATGGCGCCGCCGATGAGGCCCGCGACCAGCGGCGGCAGGCCGGTTTCCGCCTTCGCCGCGCCGACAAACCCGACGAACTGAAGGACAAGCACCAAAGGCCCCGGCGTCGTTTCCGCAAGGCCGAGCCCGTCGATCATTTCGCCGGGCGCCAGCCAGCCGAAAGTTTCAACCGCCTGCTGCGCTACATAAGCGAGCACCGCATAGGCGCCGCCGAAGGTGACCACCGCCATTTTCGAAAAAAAAATCGCCTGCGTCGTGAAGATGTGGTCAGGCCCGGCGAAGATGAGCAGCGCGGCGACCGGCGCCGCCCATAAGGCGGCGCAGACCGCCGCGGCGGTGAGCCCGGCGCGCAGCGACACGTCAGGTGCGGCGGCGACGGCGACGGTGGGCGCCGCGAACCAAACCCGCCCGGCGCGCGCGGCGAGGAGCCCGGTCAGCGCGGCGGCGGCGATGATGAGCGGGAATGGCGCCTGAAACGCGAAGATCGCAACGAAAGCGGCGCCCGCGACCGCCACGGCGGCGCGCGATTTCAGCGCGCGCTTCGAGACGCGCAGCAGCGCTTCGACGACGACCGCGATCACCGCCGCTCGCACGCCGAGAAAGACGCCGTCGATCGCCGGAAGATCGCGAAACGCAACATAAAGCGCCGACAGCGCGAAGATCACCAGCGCGCCCGGCGCAATGAAGAGGAGCCCGGCGGCGGCGGCGCCGGCGATGCCATTCAGCCGCCATCCGATATAGGTCGCGAGCTGCTGCGCTTCCGGTCCCGGCAGCAGCATGCAAAAATTGAGGCCCTGCAGGAAACGCGTATCGTCGATCCAGCGCTTTTCATCGACGAGGATGCGATGCATGAGCGCGATCTGTCCCGCCGGTCCGCCAAAACTCAGTAGGCCGATTTTCAGCCAGACCGGCAGCGCCTCGCGAAATAACGGCGCGGGCGTTTCGGGCGCGTTATCGCTGGAAGTCGTAAAAAGACCCCATCTTCAGAAGCTGCGTCAGCGCGTCGAGCGCCGCGAGCGCCTCGTCCATGAATTCGGGATCTTTCAGATTCTCGGGCGTCAGGCGGTCGCGGTAATGTTTCTTCGCCCAGTCTTCGAGAGCGTCGAATT
Organism: Alphaproteobacteria bacterium RIFCSPHIGHO2_12_FULL_63_12; assembly: GCA_001767925.1. GTDB lineage: Bacteria > Pseudomonadota > Alphaproteobacteria > Caulobacterales > Parvularculaceae > Amphiplicatus. The sequence goes on along the minus strand of MEMM01000117.1, from coordinate 17,753 downwards.
TCGCTTCGTCGAGGAGGAAATTTGGATTGGCGGCGGCAAGCTCCTCGTCTGAGAGGACGACGCGAAGGCGCAAACACGCCGGGCCGCCGCCGTTCCGCATCGATTCGCGCACATCCATATAGATCGCGCGGTTGACCGGATTGTTCTTCGCTAGCGTCGCGTCGACAAAACTTTTGACGCGGGTGTTTTCCTCCGCCTCCTTCGGCAGGACAAGCGCCATCTCCCCGCCCGGCAGCGACAAAAGCTGCGAATTGAACAGATAGGACGTGATCGCGTCCTCAAGGCTGACGGCCGCCGCCGGCGCCTCGATGATCTCGACGAAGGGCGCGGCTTTCCTGATCGCCGCCAGCGCGGCGTCGCGGTCTTCAAAGCTTTGCTCGTGCAGGAACAGCGCCGTCCCGTTGGCGACGCCGACGACGTCATTGTGAAAGGCGCCGGCGTCGAGCGCGGCCTTTGACTGCTGCACGAAGACGGTCTTTTGCGGATCAAGCAAATGCCCGCGCGCGACCGCTTCGCTGGCGCGTTTCTTCTGCCGCGCCGGGAATTTGTCGCCGTCAATCCCGTAGACGAAAAGATGGACGCCTTTCTCGCCATGACTTTGCGCGAGGCGGCCATGGTTCGCCGCGCCTTCATCGCCAAAATGAACGCCGCCCGGCAGCAGGGGATGATGCGCGAAATATTTTTCGCTGGCGAAAATGTGTTTCAAAACGCGCGCGGTCGTGTCGCCTTCGATGGCGCGATGGAAATTCGTCGCGAGATTGGCCGGGGTGAAGTGAACCTTGCCGTCCTGCGTATCGGGCGAGGGCGCGACGGTTCCGGCGTTCGCCGTCCACATTGAGGAAGCCGCGTAACAGTTGGCGAGAATTTCAGGCGCGGACTTCGCCGCCTGTTCGAGGAGCTGCCGGTCGGTCCCGGAAAACCCCAGCGCGCGCAAGGTCTTCAGATGCGGGCGATCCTGCGGCGGCAGGAAGCCCTGTTCGAGCCCCAGCGCCTTTACCGCGCGCATTTTCGCAAGCCCCTGTAACACCGCCGCGCGAGGGTTCGACGCCGCGCCTTTATTCTTCGCCGAGGCGAGATTGCCGAAAGAAAGCCCGGCATAATTATGCGTCGGACCGATCAGGCCGTCGAAGTTGATTTCGTGGTAGGTCATTTCGTTTAGTTGCAAATCATGGAAGCGCCGGACGGTCGACAATAGTGAAGTGATGCTAACGCGTTATCCACAAATTGGCGCTGTCGATCATTCATTTCCTTCGGACTCATCATATGCAGCGCTTTCGGGCGCCCTAACCCCTCGTTGTAGAAATACCGGTGTACGGTTTCTCCGTCATCGAACTCCCGATATTTCACGGCAACACCGCCAATACGCTTTGGTAAGAATTCCTCTGGGCCAAAAACTTGCGGATAGTCGCCCTCATAGATCGCCAGAACATTCTTTTCTTCAACGCCAAAATTATAAACAAGAAAATCCGGGCCGTTTTCGACGTAAATCCCATCGCCGATCGATTCTATGCAAAAGCTGGCTCCATAGAAATTGCAGTCGCGATTATTGAATAAGTCTGACTTCGACGAAGTCGCGCATGCGATCGTCGCAATGGCACTCAGCAGCAGTGCGGCTTTCCTAAACATCAAGCTTTGACCCCCGCCTGCCCCGTCTGCATCGCGAGGAGCTTCTCCCCTTCCATCGACGCCACCGGATAGGCGCAATAGTCCGCCGCGTAATAGGCGGCAGGGCGGTGATTGCCGGAATGGCCGACGCCGCCGAACGGCGCTGATGACGCGGCGCCCGTCGTCTGGCGGTTCCAGTTGACGATGCCGGCTCTACTGAGCGCGAGGAATTTTTCCCATTTCTTCGCGTCATCCGAGAGCAGCCCGGCCGAGAGACCGAACGCGGTCTGGTTGGCTCTGGCGATCGCCGCGTCGAAATCCTTCACGCGATAAACGCCGAGCATCGGGCCGAAATGCTCCTCGTCCGGAATGGCGCTGGCGCGCGTCAAATCGATGATGCCGGGCGACACGAAGGCGGAGCCTTCATCTTGAATGGAGAGCGCGCGAATGACTTCCCCGCCCTGCTCCGCGCGGAAATCGAAAGCGCGTTCGAGCTGTTCGGCGGCGCGCGCCGAGATCACCGGCCCCATGAAGGGCTGCGGGTCGGCAAAGGGCTGGTCGACGACGAGCCGGTCGCGGAATTTCGCCAGCGCGTCGATAAACCTGTCGCCCGCCGCGCCTTCCGGCACGATGAGGCGGCGCGCGCAGGTGCAGCGCTGGCCCGAGGTCAGGAACGCCGACTGAATGACCGTCCACGCCGCGGCGTCGATATCGTCCGTATCCCACCAGATCAGCGGGTTGTTGCCGCCGAGTTCGAGCGCGGTGATGACATCGAGCCGGTCGGCGAATTTCCGGTGGATCGCAAGTCCGGTCCTGTAGCCGCCGGTAAAGAGAACGCCGTCGATCCCGCCGGCGTCGAGCAGCGCCTCGCCGGTCTCGCGCCCGCCATGCACGAGATTGACGACGCCTTTGGGAACGCCGGCTTCCTCCAGCGTTTCGACGAGAAAGCCGCCGGGTCCCGGCGCCAGTTCCGACGGCTTGAAGACGACCGTATTGCCGGCGATCAGCGCCGGGACGATGTGGCCGTTCGGCAGGTGCGCCGGGAAATTGAATGGCCCCAGCACCGCCATCACGCCATGCGGCTTGTGGCGCAGGACGCTGTGACTGGCGCCCATATTGGTCGATTTCTCGCCCGTGCGCTCGCGATAGGCGTGAACGGAAATATCGACCTTGCCGGCGACAGCGGCGGCCTCGGTTTTGGTCTCCCAGTAAGGCTTGCCGGTTTCCTTCGAAATGAGGCGCGCCAGCTCGTCCGCGTCGCGCTGCACGAAATCGCGGAAGCGCTCCATGATTGCGATGCGCTTTTCAAGCGGCGTCAGCGCCCAGCCTTCAAACGCCTGTCGCGCCGCGCTGATCGCGCTAGCGACGTCGTCGCGCGTCGCCGAGGCGGCCGCGAAGATTTTTTCGCCTGTCGAGGGATCGACCGAAATGATTTCCGCGCCGCGCCCGTCGCGCCATTCGCCATTGATGAAGAGTTTGTTCATATCCCTACCACGCCACGCAGCGGACATTGTCGCCGGTTTTCACATTGAGCGCCCTCGCCGTCTCCTTCGAGACGATCAGCGAGTCGCCGTCGACCTGCGCTTTTTCGCGGACGCAGCGGAACGACGACACCGCGCCCGCCGCCATCAGCATCGTCTCGCCCTCAGCGACGTCGCCGGTCGCGAAGAGGCGCTTCACCCGGCTCTCGCGAATGGTCCTGATCTGGCTTGTCTTGGCGTCGACCAGCGGACCGCCGTCGAAAATGTCGATGTAATTGTCCCACTCGAAGCCTTCTTCGAGAAGCATGTCATAAGCCGGGCGCGCGCTGTCATGCGGGCGGCCGATGCAGGCGCGCGCCGCGTCCGAGAGGAACACGGTGTAAACCGGGTGGCGCGGCATCAGATCCTGAATGAACTGGTTGCCATTGGCGGCGTTGTGAAGGTCGGCTTCCTCAAAGCCCATTTCAAAAAAATGCTTGCCGACGCTGTCCCAGAAAGGCTGTTCGCCGTTCGGCCCGCGCCAGCCGCGCAATTCGGCGCAAATGTGATCGGCGATGATCTCCGGCTTTTGCGCGATGAAAAGATAGCGCGCCCGCGCCAACAGTTTCCCGGCGCCGAGCCCGCGCGCTTCGGGCGAGACGAACAGCATCCCAACCTCGGCGCAGGCGGTGAAATCATGGCTCGGCATCAACACCGTGCGCCGCGTCGTCAGCTTGAATTCCTCTGAATGGTGAACCTCGTCGATCAGCTTGTAATTGATGAAGCCTTCCTTGAGGCCGATCGACGAAAAGACGCCGCATGTTCCCATGATCCGCCCGCCGCTTTCGAGGACCATCATGTAAACTTCGCCGCCCGGCGCGGTCGCGCCGCTCGCAAAACTCGCAACCCCGCGGTCGATCCTTTCCTTCAGCGCGTCGTCGTCGTTCGGCAGATTGGTCATGCCGCCGCCGGTGATTCGCGCGAAGGCGCGCAGCTGACTGTAATCTTCCGGCCGGACCGGACGAATGAAAGGAACGCTCATGAAAGTTTGGCTCCGGGATTTGGGATGTCGCCCGCGGCGACACGCAAAAGCAGCAGCGCGGAAAGCCGGGCGCGCTCTTCAAGACTGTCGAGTTTCACGAACTCGTTCGACGAATGAATATCGCCGCCGCGCACGCCGAGCGTGTCGATGACCGGAATGCCCGCGGCCGCGATGTTGTTGCCGTCGCAGACGCCGCCGGTCGCCTTCCAGCCGATATCGAGGCCAAGCTCGACGCCGCAATCCTTCAGCGCCCGGAAGAAAGCTTCAAGCTGCGGCGTCATCGGTTTGGGCGGGCGGCCGAACGATCCGTGAAGATGCGCGCCGAACCCGTCGCGCGCGGCGGCCGCCGCGATCAGTTTTCTGACTTCGCCCATGAACCAGTCGGCGTCGTCGGCCTTTTCAACACGCGCGTTGAAGCGGACGACGGCGTTGTCGGGAACGACATTGTTGGGGCCGCCGCCGTCCATTCTGGCGACGTTGACGGTGAGCCCCGCGCGCTTTCCGGTAAGCGCGTCGAGCGCGGTCATGAACTGGGCCGCCGCGACGACCGCATTGCGGCCCGACGCATGATCGCGACCGGCATGCGCCGCGCGCCCTGAAAACACCGCCGAGAAATTGCCGCTGCCTTTTCTGGCGCCGGCGAGCGTTCCGTCCGCCATCGCCGGCTCGTAAACGCAGGCGAAATGCGCGCGCGTCGCCGCGTCAGCGAGGATCGCCGCCGATCCCGGCGAGCCGATTTCCTCATCCGCGTTCAAGATGATTTCATAGCCGATGCGATCGGCGAAGCGAGACCGCTCAACCGCCATCAGCGCATAGAGCATGACGAGGATGCCGCCTTTCATGTCGGCGCCGCCTGGCG
>MEMM01000117.1:10452-12760 GCA_001767925.1 Alphaproteobacteria bacterium RIFCSPHIGHO2_12_FULL_63_12 | reverse complement strand
GGTCCGTCTGAAACGCATGATCGGCGGCGAAGACGGTGTCCATGTGACCGGCGAGGAGAATACGCACGGGCGCTTGCGGGCGTTTGACGACGCGCAGGCAATCGCCGAGCCGTCGTTCGACCGCCTCGCCTTTCGCCGTGATGAGGGTCTGCGGCCGCGAGGGAAGCGTCTCGACTTCAGCGCCGAGTGCGCCGAACGCCGCGGCGAGTTCGCCATGCATCAAGGCGAGGCCGTCAAGATTGGCGCTGCCGGTGTTGATCCGGCACCACGCGCGCAGGCGTTCGGTCATCTCCGGGCGCTTGCCGCCAAGAAACGCCAAGTCCTTTGAAATATCTGTCTTTCCGGCCATTCGCGGCAAGCCTTAGCCTTGGCTGAAAGCGGCGGCAAGCGGGCCGGCGGGCGCCACCCGGTATTGCCCTCAAGATTCGAACCTCCCTATAGTTGGAACCCCATGTTTCAAAAGCGACTTCCGACAAGCGGCCCATGCTCTCGCTGATCGAACGAATGCTGACCGGCTGGACCGATCTGTCGCGGCGCGCAGGCGCGGCGCTTTTGGTCCTGTTCATCGCCGCAACCGCGGCGGCGGGCTGGTATGCGGCGACCCATCTCAAGGTTAACACCGATACGAGCGCGATGCTCGATCCAAATCTCGATTTTCAGGTGCGCGCGCGGGAGCTTCGCGAAGCGTTCCCGGAGATCAAGAACGATATCGCCGTCATCGTGCGGGCGCCGACGCTCGACGAAGCCGACGCCTTCGTCGCCGATCTGCGCCAGCGCGCGCTCGCAAAGCCGGAAATTTTCGACGCGGTCTTCGCGCCGTCGGCCGAACCCTTCTTTCTGAAGAACGGTCTTTTATATCTGAAGACCGACGATCTTGAACGCCGGCTGACGCAAATGTCGAAGGCGTCCGGGCTTTTCGAGACGCTGATCAAGGCGCCGACGGCGGGACAGCTCTTCACCACCCTCGCCGAAAATGACGAACTCGCCGAACGCTCCGAGCTGGGGCGCGACACGCTCGGCAAGATTTACGGCGAGCTTGCCGATGTCATCGAGGCGAGCGCCAGGGGCGAGACGCGGCCCTTTTCCTGGATGGGCGCCCTTGCGACGGAAGAAGCGCCCGCGGGCGGCCATGTCCGCATGATCTATGTGACGCCGAAACTCGATTTCACCAGGCTCCAGCCCGCCAAGCCCGCGCTCCTCGAACTGAGAGGCGAAATCGCTGACATTGAAAAATCGTTCGACGGCCGCGCTGAGACCTTCATCACCGGCGACCCGGCGCTGCGCGCCGATGAACTCGCCGCGGTGTCGACAGGTATCGAGATTTCATTCCTCATTTCATTCCTGTCGGTCGCCGCTCTCTTGATGATCTGTTTCCGGTCGATCTTCCTGTCGGTCGTCGCCAGCCTTGCGCTCGTCATCTCGATCACGGTCACCGCGGCGTTCGCGGCGGCGACGATCGGCGAACTTAACCTTGTCTCCGTCGCGTTCACGGTGCTCCTCGTCGGTCTCGGCATCGACTATGCGATCCACCTCCTCCTGCATTTTCAGGAGCGGCGCAGCGGCGGCCAGGAGACGCCGCAGGCGCTGAAGGGCGCCGTGCATGACGTCGGCGTCGGGCTATTGCTGGCGACCCTGACGACGATGCTCGGCTTTTTCGCCTTCATCCCGACCGCCTTTCAGGGCATCGCGCAGCTCGGCGTCATCGCCGGCGTCGGGGTTCTGATCTCGCTATTCGTCACGCTGACCTTCATTCCGGCAGCGCTCGGCGCGATGGGCGGCGAAGGGCGCACGTTCCGGAAGCAGGCGGCGCGGCGCGGCCTTCTCGAAAAATTATCGGCGCCGCTGGCGATCCTCACCGTCGCCGCCGGTGTCGCCGCGCTTTTCCTGCTGCCGCAGGCGCGCTTTGACGCCGATCCGATGAGCCTGCGCGATCCGAAGTCGCCCTCTGTCGTCGGATTCAACCTTCTCTTCGCCAACAAGGACACGATCCCCTATCGCCTGACGCTTGTCACGGCGAGCGAGGACGACGCCGTCGCGGCGGAGAAAAAAGCGCGCGCCATCGACCTTGTCGGCGGCGTCCGCGCCCTCCCCGATTTCATTCCGGACAATCAGGAAGACAAGCTCGACCTCATCGATTTCGCGTCGGGGCCGCTGGCGTTTGCGCTCGACGCCGTCGAGGACAAGAGCGCGGCGCCCTCCGCCGCCGACGGCGCGTTGAAGCTGAAGGCCCGCCTTGAATCGGCTTATCCGGAAGGAACGCCGGCGCGCCGGCTCGCAGGCGCGCTCGCCGTCATTGAAGGGAACGAGG
>MEMM01000117.1:8998-10443 GCA_001767925.1 Alphaproteobacteria bacterium RIFCSPHIGHO2_12_FULL_63_12 | reverse complement strand
CGAAATCGCAAGTCAATATTTTCGCCTATTGGCCGGCGCTTGTCGATCGGCTGAGGGAGCAATTCGATGTCGACTATGTCGACATAGAGACGCTGCCGGACAATCTCCGCCGCCGTTATCTTTCAGCCGACGGGAAGTGGCGCGTCGACATCTTGCCGAAGGAGGATGTGCGCGATCCGGCGAAACTCAAACAATTCGTGCGCGCGGTCGAAGCGGAGTTTCCGACGATATCAGGCGGCGCGATTCAGGCGCAAAAAGCCGGCGACGTGATTTCGCGCTCGATGCTGGAGGCCGCCGGCATCGCCTTCGCGGTGATCGCGCTTTTCCTGCTGACGCTGTTGCGGCGGCTCGACGAAGTCCTCCTGATGATCTTCCCGCTCGCGCTCGCCGCCGTGCTGACCGCGGCAACGGGCGTTCTCCTCAACATTCCCTTCAACTATGCGAATGTCATCGTGCTGCCGCTCCTCCTTGGCATCGGCATCGACAGCGGCATCCACCTCGTCATGCGGCGAAGGCATATCGACTTCGACAAGGGGCCCGTCTTCGGCGCCTCGACGCCGCGCGCCGTCTTTTTCTCGGCGCTGACCACGATCGCCTCCTTCGGCAGCCTGATGCTGTCGCCGCACCGGGGGACCGCCAGCATGGGCGAGCTGTTGTCGATCGCGATCGGCTTTACCCTCCTGTGCACGCTGATCGTGCTCCCGGTGACGTTCCGCCTGTTTGAGGGCAAGAAACTCGGTTAAAAGGCGAGGCTGCGGGCGGGCGCCGCACGAGCGCTCTAATCCCGCCGCAATTCGTTTTTATGAGCCGCTGGCGATCGCCGTTGCGCCCGAAGAAGGACCCATTGATGAAAAAGACCGCCGCCATTGTCGCCGCCAGCCTCGCGACGCTCATGCTCGCCACGCCGGTTCTCGCCGAAGAAACGGCGCCGGCCGCCGAACAGGCGGGCGCCTCGCTCGACGACGCCGTCGCCTTCGCCAAGGGATTGACCGACAAGGCGACGGCGGCCCTCACCTCGGACAAGCCCGAGGCTGAACAGCTGACGGAGTTTCAGACGGTCCTTGGCGAGGGGCTCGCGCTCGACGTCATCGGCAAGTTCATGATCGGCGATGCCCGCAAGTCGATGAGCCCCGAACAGCTCGCGCGTTATGACGCCGCCTTCCCGCCTTATCTCACCAAACTCTACGCCGACCAGTTCGCCGAAATCGTCGGCCGCCCGCTCACCGTGATCGATGCAAAAGCGCTCGGCGCGCGCGACGTCATCGTCCGCACGCAATTCACCCGCAAGGAAGGCCCGCCGATCAATGTCGACTGGCGCATCCGCAAACTGCGCAGCGGCGAACAAAAAGCCATCGACATCATCGTCGGCGGCGTTTCGATCATGCTGGTGAAGCGCGAGGAATTCTCCGCCTTCATCGCGCAGAACGGCGTCGACGCGCTGATCG
>MEMM01000117.1:0-8987 GCA_001767925.1 Alphaproteobacteria bacterium RIFCSPHIGHO2_12_FULL_63_12 | reverse complement strand
CCGCCCTGCCGATCCCCAGCTAATTTCCGGGTTCGGGCCCCTCTGGCGCGCGCGGCGGCGTGCGCGATGTCGAACCGTCTAGGCGAGATTTGCGCGGACGCGGCGTCTTTATCGTTTCAAAGAGGGGTCGATGCCGGATTTTACGCCCGCCATCCTTGTCCAGGATTGGCTCGGCCAGCCCGTATGGACGTGGCTCGCCTTCCTGTCGCTCATCGTCTTCCTGCTCTGGCTCGACCTCGGTCTCATGAACCGCAAGGCGAAGGCCGTATCGCCCGTCAAAAGTTTTCTGATGTGGGCGTTCTTCGCGTCGATCGCCGTCGCCTTCGGCGCGTGGGTCTGGTTCGATAAGGGACCTGACGCCGGCGCGCAGTTCTTCACCGGCTATGTGCTGGAGACGAGCCTCGCCTTCGACAATATTTTCGTCATCTCGACGATCTTCGCCTTTTTCGCCATCCCTCGGGAATATCAGCACCGCGTGCTGTTCTGGGGGATCATCGGCGCGATCGTCTTTCGCGGCGTCTTCATCGGCGCCGGCGCGGCGATCGTCACGAACTTCACCTTCGTCCTCTATATCTTCGCCGCCTTCCTGATCATCACCGGATGGAAGATGGCGACGGCGAAAAGCCACGGCCCGAACATCGCCAGAAACCCGGTCGTGCTGATTGCAAAACGCGTCATGCCCTTCACCGACACGATCGAGAGCGATCGCTTCTTCGTCCGCAAACCCCATGGCGCCAAAGGCCGGGTGCGGCGCGTCGCGACGCCCTTGTTCCTCGCGCTGCTCGTCGTCGAGTTCGTCGATATCGTCTTTGCGATCGACTCCGTTCCGGCGATCTTCGCGGTGACGCAAGATCCCTTCATCGTCTACACGTCCAACATCTTCGCGATCCTCGGTCTGCGGTCGATGTATTTCATGCTGGCGGCGGCGGTCGAACGATTCGCGTATCTGAAGGTCGGCCTGTCGGCGATCCTCGTCCTCGTCGGCGTGAAGATCTTCTGGAATTTCGGCTTGAAGGATCTCGGCTGGGACAAGGCCTACGGCCTTGAGAAAATCGAGCCGGCCACGGCGCTTTTCGCGACGCTGGGCATCATCACGGCGTCGATCCTCTATTCGCTCTGGCGGACGCGCGGCGCGGCGCACAGGCAAGGCGCCTAAAGCAGGCTCTGATGCAGACGAATTTAAGATGAAGGCGCCTGTTTTTCGTCCGACCGCTTGCGCTTGCCGCCTTACCGCGGAACGCCTGGCGCGCCGAACATGCCGAGTTGAAGGCTTTGCGCGATACGCTCGGCCCGTTCGACGAAATAGAGCCTGACGGCGGGCGTCGGCGAAATGTCATCGAGCGTTGATCGAAACAATTCAAGCCACAGGCTGAAATGCCGGGGCTCAACGCCGGAAAGCCGCCGATGCGCGTCCATCGGCCGGCCCGAATAGAGCCCGGCATTGAGCGCGACCGACGCCCAGAAAAGTTTCATCTTCGCCAGATGCGCATCCCAATTATCGCGGATCACCTCATCGAAGATCGGACCGAGCTGCTGATCGGCGCGCACGCGCGCGTAAAACGCATCGACCAGGTCCGAGATGAAATCTTCGTCGATGCCGATCGACGCGGCGTCGAGCTGCACTTGCGCGCGCCGTTCGGCGGCGGAGATGACCTTTGCGTCCATCACGCCGCCGTCAGCGACAGGAAGTCGCGCAGTTTCGAATTGCGCCGCGTCAGGTCCGCCAGCGTGTAGCGGTCGAGCGTTTGAAGAAACGCCTGCGTCGCCTCCCGGAAGACGCCCTTCAGCCGGCAGCTTGGCGTGATGAGACATTCGCCGCCGCCGTCTTTCAGACATTCAACGATCGCAAGATCGACCTCCGTCGCGCGCACGATCTCGCCGACGCCGATTTTTTCCGGCGGCCTGGCCAGCCGAAGCCCGCCGGCGCGGCCGCGCACCGCGTCGACATAACCGCCGCGCACCAGCAGATTGGCGACTTTCATCAGGTGATTTTTCGATATGCCGAAGCGCGTCGCGACTTCCGCGATCGTCGGCAATTCATTTTCGTTGACGGCAAGGTGCATCAACAGCCGCAAGGCGAAGTCCGTCTGAAGGTTGAGCCGCATCGTATCCTCGAAACATGCATTTAAGATATTGCAATGCGGCGGGGCGGTCAATATATATCATGTATCTTATATGCATCTTTAGGAGGCCGTCATGGTCGCATTAACGCTGGAACGAGCAAAACCCGCCGAACTCGAACTGAAACCGCCCGACCCCGTCCCGCAGACGGCGCCAAGCCCGGTATGGCGGACCGCCGGCCGCCCGAATGCGCTGCACGGGCGGATTTACAAGCTGCTGGCGCTGTTCAATTTTGGAATTCTCGGCGTCTTCTGGCTGACTTTTCAGGGCGACCACGAAGCCCTGTTCATGGTCGCGATCAGCGTCGGCTATCTCGCCGCCTATATGGGCGCGCCCTTCGTCCTGACCCGGGCCGGTCATGTCGACCCGCCCTATGGAAAGAATTTCGACACTTTCTTGAACTCTCCGATCGAAACCTGGACGGGCGTCGTCACCGGGCGCGAAGCGATGGTCCAGATCCTTGCCGTGCCGTTCGGATTATTCCTCGCCTCGATCGCCTTCGGATTGATCATTCACCATGTCAGCTAAAGCTTGAAGCGTAACCGCCGGCGCCTTGGCGCCGGCGCTTCAGCTCTTCCTCGCAAACACGAAATCAGCCGCGCCTTTCAAGGGCTCCGCGCGCGCGCCGAAGGGCGCAAGATGCGCCTTGCAGCGATCGACCAGCTCGGCGGCTTTGCGTCTCGCGCCGTCCATGCCGAGCAGCTTGATAAAGGTCGCCTTGTCCATTTCCGCGTCCTGGCCCGACGGCTTGCCGAGCGTTTGCGCGTCCGCGGTCGCGTCCAGAATGTCGTCGACGATCTGGAAGGCGAGCCCCAGATCCTCGGCATAACGCCGCAGCGCTTCGACCTCGGCGTCGGTCGCGCCGCCGACGATCCCGCCGCCGATCGCGGAAAAGCGGATGATCGCGCCGGTCTTCAGCCGTTGCAGCTCCTCGATTCCGGCGAGGTCGAAATTTTTCTGCTCGGCGTAGATGTCGATCATCTGGCCGCCGACCATGCCTTCCTTGCCGGAAGCTTTCGCAAGTTCAAGCGCGAGGCGGCAGCGGATGTCCCCATCGGGATGGGTTTCCGGCGCGGCGAGGATTTCAAACGCTTGCGTCAGCAGCGCGTCACCGGCGAGAATCGCCGTCGCCTCGTCATAGGCCCGATGCACGGACGGGCGCCCGCGCCGCAAATCGCTGTCGTCCATCGCAGGCAAATCGTCATGGATCAGCGAATAACAGTGGATCATCTCGACCGCGCAGCCCGTCCTGACCGAGCGCGCGCGCGGCGCGCCGAACATGTCGGCGGCGGCGATGACGAGAAACGGGCGCAGCCGCTTGCCGCCATCGAGGGCGCCGTGGCGCATGGCGTCGACGACGCGGCCCAACGGCCCCGACCGGCGCGGCAGCAACTGATCGAGCGCCGTCTCGACGAGCGCGGCGGTTTCCTTGATGCGGGCGTCAAAGGCGGTCATCGGCGGCGACTTTCGGAATTGCTAGCGATGGGCGCTCCCATAGACGCGCAGCCTTAATTCCTCAACCGAGGATCACCGGCGCGGCGATGCGACAAAGCCCGCCCCGTCGCAATCGGCGCAGGCGCGCGCCGGAAAGCCGGTCTTGCCCCGTCCGCCGCAGGCGACGCACGAGGCCATCGCCCGGCGCGCCCCGCCCGCATAAGCAGCGAACAGATCGCCCGCCGCGCCGGCGGCTTCCGGTGCGCGGTTGGTTGCAAATTTCATCGCGGTTTCAAGGCGCGCGGCGGGATGCGCGTCGGCGAGCGACTGGGAAAGACTCATCGATTGGAGAATGACCAGAAGGTCGCGCCGCCACGCTTCGAGAATCAGCAGGAACGTCCCTTCCCGGAAGGCGCCCGACGCCGCGACGCCGCCGATCAGATACAGATCGCCGTCGGTGTGAAAGGACGCGATCGAGATGTGAAGATTGCGGTTGACGCTGTCGAGCTGCGACTGGCTGAGATTGAAGCCGGAAAACCGCGCGAGAAACCCTACCTCGGAGACCTTGTCCTTCGCGCCCTCGACGATCGCCATGACGACGGCGAAGCGGACATCGCCATCGGTGACGCCGTAAATGGCAAAACCGCTTTCCTCGCCGAGATCGTCAATCGCCTTGTAGCGCTTCTTCAGCGCCGCCAGGATTTTCTGCTTCGGCCAAAGCTCGTCCGAGCGGCCCGCCATCTCGGAATTCTGGAAAAAAGCCGCCATTTCACCCCGCCTACTCAACCGCCCCAACCCCAAGGGCGGGCCGACCCTACCCGACCTGCCCCGCCGGTCAATTCGCCGCGAGAGCCGCCGCCGCGGCGGGTGATTATTTTGCACTGCGGCAAAGATCGGCTATAGCCCGGCGGCGCCAGCGGCCTCGTCCCCTCTTCCGGGGGGCGTTGCCGGTCGCGCGCTGGCATGGAATAAGGCCCGAGCGCCTAGCGGCAGGCTAGGGGTTTGGGGGAACGGTCTCAGGGAAGGACGTTTGGCGATGAGCGATGACGGGAAGGCTTTGCGCGTCATACTTGCCCAGCCGCGCGGCTTTTGCGCCGGCGTCGAGCGGGCGATCGACATCGTCGAGCGCGCCCTCGAGAAATACGGCGCGCCCGTCTATGTCCGCCATGAAATCGTCCACAACAAGCGCGTCGTCGACACCTTGCGCGACCGCGGCGCGATCTTTGTCGAGGAAATCGACGAGGTGCCGGTCGGCGCGGTGACGATTTTCTCCGCCCACGGCGTATCGCGCAAAGTCGAAAACGGCGCGCATCTGCGCGAGCTCGACGTCATCGACGCGACCTGCCCGCTCGTCACCAAGGTGCACAAGGAAGGCCGCCGCTACGCCGAGAAGGATTTCGACATCGTCCTGATCGGGCATCTCGGCCATCCGGAAGTCGAGGGAACGCTCGGCCAGATCCCCGGCGTCGTGCATGTCATCTCGGAGCCGCACGAGGTCGCAACGCTGAACGTGCGCGATCCCGAGCGCGTCTCCTTCGTTACGCAGACGACGCTGTCGGTGAATGACACCAAGGACGTCATCGCGGCGCTGAAAGAGCGCTTCCCGGCGATCATCGGACCTGACACGCGCGACATCTGTTATGCGACGCAAAACCGCCAGACCGCCGTCATCGAACTCTGCAAGCAGGTCGACTTGCTTCTCGTCGTCGGCGCCCATAATTCCTCGAATTCGAACCGCCTGCGCGAAATCGGCGAGAATTTCGGCATCGCCGCCTATCTCATCGAGGACGCCGGCATGCTCGATCTCGACTGGGTGAAGGACGCCAATGTCGTCGGCGTCACCGCCGGCGCGTCGGCGCCCGAGACGCTCGTGCAGGAAACCATCGCCAAATTGCGCACGATCCGCACCGTCACCGTCGAAAAACTCGACGGCGTGCGCGAAAATGTTCATTTCAAACTGCCGGCCGAGCTTGCCGACGTGCCTCGCCCGAAGGCGGCGATGGACGCCTGGGCCGTTGAAACCGCCTGATCGATAACGACAAGAAACGGAGTACAGGGGATGTCAGTTTCATTGCACCAGCAGATGCGCGTCGGCGCCTATGTCATGAAGCAAACGCTGATGGGCGTGAAACGTTATCCGCTCGTGTTGTTCCTTGAGCCGCTTTTCCGCTGCAACCTCGCCTGCCCCGGTTGCGGCAAGATCGACTATCCGGCGCCGATTTTGAACAAGCGCCTCAGCGTTCGCGAATGCCTCGACGCGGTCGACGAATGCGGCGCGCCGGTCGTCGCCATTCCGGGCGGCGAGCCGCTCATCCACAAGGAAATCGGCGAAATCGTCGAGGGCATCGTCGCGCGCAAGAAATTCGTGTCGCTGTGCACCAACGCGCTGCTGCTGGAGAAAAAGCTCGATCTCTTCAAGCCCTCGCCCTTCTTGTTCTTCTCTGTCCACCTTGACGGGCTCGAAGAAGAGCACGACCGCGCGGTCGACCAGAAAGGCACCTTCAAGATCGCGGTGAAAGCGATCAAGGCGGCGCAGGAAAAAGGCTTCCAGGTCAACGTCAACGCGACGATCTTCGACAATATGACGGCCAAGCAAGTCGCCGACTATCTCGACTTCGCGACGGACATGGGCGTCAATATCTCGATCTCGCCCGGCTACGCCTATGAGCGCGCCGAAGACAAGGACCACTTCTTGTCGCGCGAGAAGACAAAAAATCTTTTCCGCGACGTCTTCCGCCTCGGCAAGGAACGCAGGCGCGAATGGAACCTCTCGCACTCGACGCTGTTCCTGAATTTCCTTGCGGGCAATGAAGAATATCTGTGCACGCCCTGGGGCTCGCCGACACGCAACGTCTTCGGCTGGCAGAAGCCCTGCTATCTCCTCGGCGAAGGGTTCGTCTCATCGTTCAAGGAACTGATGGAGACGACCGACTGGGACAGCTACGGCACCGGCAAATATGAGAAATGCTCAAACTGCATGGCGCATTGCGGCTACGAGCCGACGGCGGCGATGGACGCGGTGAAGAACCCGCTGAAGCTGATGAAGCTGAAAAACATGTTCGCCATCAAGACCGAAGGGCCGATGGCGCCCGAAATCGATCTGAGCAAGGCGCGCAAGGCTGTCGACGTTCACGAAAAGCTCGTCGCCGAGCAGATGTCAAAGATCGAGGGCGAGAATAAAGGCGCCAAGGAACCCGCCGAAGCCGCGGCGTAGGGCCGCCGTCGCCGCGCCCGAGTCGCGGCCAAGCGCGAAGATCTGTTCGAATTGCTGCGGCTCGCGCACGCAGTCGACAAGGACGTTCATCACATTGACGCCGCCGGTCGGCGTCACCGCGCGCAGCGCCGCTTTGGGCAGCGTGCGATCATGCCCATCGGCGACGACCCGGATGGCGATGAACGGGATTTCCGCCCGCGCCGCGGCGCGCGCCGCGCCATGGCTTTCCATGTCGACGGTCTCGGCGGCGTAGCGCTGGAACAACGCCTTTTTCTTCTCGACGCTGTCGACGATTTCATCCGACCCGAAGATCGCGACGTGGCGCGGCGCGAACTTGTCGGCCGCGGCGGCGAGCCTCTTGTCAGCGATGACGATGTCGCCCTGCGCCGAGACGACGCGCTCGCCGAGAATGAGATCGCCGCTTTTCAGCGCCGGATCGAGCCCGCCGCACAGCCCCGCGCTGACGATCGCCTTCGCCCCGCTGTCGAGGAAGCCTTGTGCGATCTCTTCGGCGCGGTCGGCATTGGCGCCCGAGACGCCGATCCGGACCTTTTTGTCGTCAACGCCCGCCGCCTTCATGCTGATGCGGACGGCGTTCGCCTCCGATTTGAGGCCGCAGACGATTCCGATAAATCCGCTCATGCGGCCCTCCGGCGTTTCAACACGATCGCGGCCGCTCTATCGCCTGATCTGATCGATCCTTCAATGGTCGCCGGGACGCCGGTCGCGGTGTGATCGCCGGCGAGCGTCAGGTTGCGCCATTGCGTCTCGGGCTTCAGCCGCTTTTGCGCAGCTTCCGGCGACTGGTCGGGCGTCGCGCGCCGCTCGCGAATGACCCGCACGGCCTCATAGGGCATATTGCCGAGATCGAGCGCCGTTTGAGTCTCGCGCCACATGTCGTCGGCGGCCTTCTGGTTTGGAACTTCA
Organism: Alphaproteobacteria bacterium RIFCSPHIGHO2_12_FULL_63_12; assembly: GCA_001767925.1. Lineage (GTDB taxonomy): Bacteria > Pseudomonadota > Alphaproteobacteria > Caulobacterales > Parvularculaceae > Amphiplicatus. The sequence continues at coordinate 1,291 of MEMM01000117.1, read as the reverse complement.
TCCATGCCGATGGCGTGGCTCGCCGAAACCGTGAGGCTGACGATGTCATCGCGCACGAAGCACCAATGCGCATCGGCCGACACCAGACCGATAAAGGGAGAGTCGCCCAAAGGCGTCGCCGGAACCTTGTGCAGCGTCCGGTAATGCACGTTGAGGATCGAGGCGTCGTCGCCCGGCGGATCGAGATCCGGCGCGATCTGTTTAAGGCGCGAGGGCGGCACGGCGAGAATGAGTTCATCGCCCTCACCCAGCGGGATTTTTTCCTCGCCGAAATCGAGCGCAGCGACGCGACCGTTTGAAAATTCCGCCGCGCGCAGGCGCGCGTTGAAGCGTATATCGACGCCCTTCGATCGAAGATGGCCGAGCGCGGGATCGACGAAAGCCTGCCCCAGCCCCTTCTTCGCCGCCAGCGGCCGCGAGGCCTTGCCGCCCATCAGGAAAGTCTCGCGAATGACCGACCACAAAAGCTGAGCCTGCCCCAGCTCTGGCGTCGTGTTCAGCACCGCAAGCGTCAGCGGCTCCCAGAACCGCGCATACAGCACGTCGCCTTTGTCGATGAGATCGGCGACGGTCTGATCCTTGCTCGCAAAGGCGATGCCGGCGGCTTTCACATAGTCGAAGAGTTTTGTGTCCGGCACCCGCGACTTCGGATCGAATACCCATGTCGGAAAAATTCCGTCATTGATCCTGACGCGCCAGCGCGCGCCGCTTTTGACGTCGACGAAGGGATAGGAAGCATCGGCGGGACCGGTCAGCGCGTCCGTCGCGCCGATGCGTTTCAAATAATCGAGCGCCGCATGATTGCCCGACATGATGAGATGATTGCCGTTGTCGATCTCGCGGCCGAGCGTCTTGTCGAAGAACGACCGGCAGCGCCCGCCCGCATGGCCCGCGGATTCGTGCAGCGTCACGCGCGCCCCGGCGTCGGCAAGGCGAACCGCCGCCGCGAGGCCGGAAAGACCGGCGCCGATGATGTGAACGGTCCCGCTCGTCATGGCGTCAACGGCGGCGCCAGCCAATAGCGCGCGGCGATGAAGGCTTTCTCCGCCTTCGAGATCGAAAGCGGCTCGCCGAGGCGCGCCCAACCGCGCGCTTCAAGCTTCCTCAGATAGGCCTCGTAAACGCCCATCATCAACAGCGCCGGACGCACGGTGCGCCAGTCGAGATCGTTGAGCGCCGCGCGCGCGTCGGCGAATTTTCCGCGCGCTATGGCGGCGAGATCGCGGGCGACATTGGCGACGCCGCTTCCCCCCTCAGTCGGCTTCGCCGACAGCTCCCCCGTAAACGGGGG
>MEMM01000116.1:4722-7535 GCA_001767925.1 Alphaproteobacteria bacterium RIFCSPHIGHO2_12_FULL_63_12 | reverse complement strand
GGCGCACCGCATTGCCCTCATGGCCCTTTCTCAGGTCAACCATGATGACCTTCGGGACACCGGCTCCTGTCTCTTCCAGCAGCGCTGCATCTCCGAATTCAGGGCGAACGACACTTGCGCGCGTCGCGAATGTTCCCGGCGCGCTGAAACGCAGCGATCCCTCGATCTGCGGTGTCAACCGGCGCCGGCTTCCGTCTGTGTAAAGACGATAGACCCCGTCCTTCGCCAGCACGGTCAGGGACCCTTCGCCCGCGCCAACCGGGATGGACGACACGCCTTCAAGACCTTCAGTGAGGTTCTTCGATTGGCCGCCGGGCGTGATGGCATACCAGGCGGCCTCGGCAAGGTCGCCCGGGCGGATATCGCGGTAGGTGAATTGCGGCGCTGCCCCGCGCGCCCCGGACGGACGCGCAAACATAGCGAGGTCGTCTCCGAAGTAGACCGCGCGTTCGGGTCGCTGCACCCAGCCGCGTTCACGCTCGGAAGCCAGATCGAGACCGCGATGCTCGAACCGGGTGATGCGGCCGGAGGCCAGATCGAGTTCCACAAATCTTCCCGAGCCGGGACGCTCGCCAATACGCCAGCCGAAACCGGAAAGCCGTTTACCGTCCGGTGACCAGACAAGCGAATATGGAAAAAATTCCAGATCCGGCGCCGGCGCGCTGACCTCGCCGCTCGAAAGGTCGACGAGGCGCAGCGAATAGAGCCGGCGATCGTCAACAATCAGCTGGCCCGGTCTCACCGGTCTCGGCTCTGATACCGCAAGCCCCGCCAGCCAGCGCCCGCCCGGCGCGGCTCTGAGGTCAGCAAATAATCCTTCGGCCAGGACCTTCGTCTCGCCCGTGCGCGCATCGGCCCGAAGGAGCTGCCCCTTCCGGGGTCTGATTTCATCCCGCTCCGACCGGGTGCGCACTTCCAGCGCGGTCGCCACCTTTCCGCGAAAGGCTGCAGCCCAGGCCGCTGAGAGCGTTTTGGCCGTATAGGCTCGCACGCTGGTCTCTTCCGGCAATTCGCCATCGATGAGGGCGGCGAACACCATCTCGTGCGCATTGATCCAGACGGGATTGTGATGGCCGAGCCGGGTGAAGGCAGGGGTGGCATCAAACCTCGTCAGACGCTGATGGCGCATGTCATAGGCCGAAAGGCTGAGCGCGCCGAACCAGTATTGCTGGACAGCGAGGTATCGCCCGTCCGGTGAAAAGCCCTCAAGATAACTCGACGGCGCGGGATCGACGCCCGGCAGGCGTTCGGCCTGTCCGCCTTTGTGCAGATCGTAGCGCCACAGCTGATGTCCGGTCTTCTGGAACGCATAGGTGCGAAAACTGTAATCGACGATCTCATCATAAGGCCGGACGCGCTCGAATATCAGCCAGTGCCCTTCCGGATCGATCCGCGCCGCTCCGAAGCCTTCAACTTTCAGCATGTCGTCCAGCGTGAGCGTCCGGACCTGAGAGGAAGCGCCGGGCAGAAGGATGACGCACAACACAAGGAGCAGGCCGGCCGAACGGGCAAGCAGATGTTTCATGATCGGTTTCCTCTTCAGAACGTCTTGCGCAGTTCCACAGCGAGGAACCGCCCGAGCGGCGAGGCATTCGTCGGATCGTATCCGGCAAGGCGGAAACCTGCATTGGTCGGCGTGGCCGGCGGCGGCGTATCAAAGAGGTTGAGGACGTTCAGGCTGACGGAGACGTCTTCCAGAAGCTTCCAGTCCGACGCACCGAATTCCATGGACAGATTGAGATCAACGGTCGTCCAGGCCCCGACATCCCGCGCGGAGGGCGTGTCGTCTGTCCTGTATCCGTCGGCATAATTTACAGACAGATTTGCAGATAGTCCGCCAGCTGACAGACCTGCACTTGCTTTCAGCTTCAGATCGACCGGATTGTACAGGGTGCTCAGCGTATCGACAGGCGCCGTCGAGCGCGCGGCCTGCTGGGAAAAATCGAGGATATGGTTGGCGCTCAACGCCGCATTCATATGCCCGAACGATGTCTCGCGGGCGTATGCGACCTGGAGGTCAAGTCCCCGCGTCTCGGTTGTGGCAAGGTTTCGAATGGCGCTGGCATTGTTGATGATGCCGATATTGTCGAGGGACGCGCCGAATTCGAGAATCACCGGACGGCTGAAACTTGCCACCAGGGCGTCGACCTCGGCCTGCCCCGGAAAGAAGACGACCGTGTCAGGCGGAAAGGCGCCCGGATCATCGAAGGCAATGTTCGGCGCAAAATTGACATTCTGACTGTTGGGTATCGGCGTCGACCCGAGCCGGTCCTCGAACCGGATATCATAATAGGTTGTCCGGATCGACCAGTCGTGCCGGCCTTTCGAAAAGGACATGTCGGCCCCTGCCGTGAACGTCCGGGAGGTCTCGGGTTCCAGATCGGTCACCGCGCCCGACCAGATCAGATAGTCCGTGCCAACCAGTGCGGGATCCGGCGCCGGAAAACCGAATGCGCCCAGAATGAACGTATACGGGTAGACGACGCCGCTGCGGTTCTGGTCACCGACGCGCCCGAGCGGCGGCGGCGTGAACGACGTGCTGTAGGACGAGCGCAGATTGACCGCAGGCACCGGGGACCACAGGAGCCCGACTTTCGGATTGAGTGTCGATCCGAAATCGGAATAATTATCCCGGCGTCCAGAGAGGTTGAGTTCGAGCCGCTCAGCCCCCGGCACGCGGTTGTCCGGCCCGATCAGGGGCAGCAGAACTTCCCCATAGATCGCCGAGACGTCCCGGGACCCGTCGCCGATCCGGCCAAGGCGCTGCGTGTCGAAATAAAACGCCTCCTGGCGCAGGTGGCCGCCCACGGCGA
>MEMM01000116.1:3530-4708 GCA_001767925.1 Alphaproteobacteria bacterium RIFCSPHIGHO2_12_FULL_63_12 | reverse complement strand
CCGGGCAGATCGGGGAGCGCTCCATTCAGAACCAGGTCGAACGTGCCGATCTCCGAACCGAATCCATTGCTTGCCGGAACGGGCGGGGTCGTCCGGAATGTGCGGATCAGCTCGTCATTGGAAATCTTGCTGAATGCCGCGTCGCCCGAAACTGACCAGGCCTGCGAAATCTCGTAGTCGAGCGACACGCTCGCCGTCAGGCTTTCCGACTGCGTATCAGAGCGCGTCTGAAAGGTCGTGTAGCTGGAATTGACTACCTTGCGCTTGGCGTAGAGCCCGCTGGCAGAGAGGTCCAGCGACGGGGTAATCGCCTGATTGACGACCAGTACACCGCTCCAGCGCTCCTGCTGCGGCATGAGATCGAAGAGCGCCGCAGCATTCCCGGCCGCAACCGATGGGGCGGCAATACCCAGCCGGTCGGCAAGTGCGAGATTGTCGCGGTCGACAAGTTCCGCAGTGGCCAGCAGGTTGCCACTGTCCCAGACCGTGCCCAGCGTCTGGCTCAAACGACGCTCCGACATGTCGCCGTCGGTCACCGAGCCGTAGCGAAGCGCGGTTTCGGCGCCGTCAAAATCCTCCCGGAGAACGAAGTTGATCACGCCGGCGACGGCGTCTCCGCCATAGATCGAAGACGCGCCGTCGGTGAGCACATCGACGCGCTCCAGGGCAGACACCGGAATCAGGGAGAGATCCACGAAATCGCCGATCGCCGAGGTCGGCGCCATCCGGTTTCCATTGAGAAGGACAAGCGTTCCGCCTGAACCGAGGCCGCGCAGATTGGCACCGGTGCCGAAGGAATAGTTCGAACGTGAACTGGAATCGTTCGGCAGCCCGCTCGGGGTCAGCTCGCTGGAACCTCCGCCAAAGTTCTGGGGCAGCGCGCGAATGAACTGCTCCGTCGTCGTCGCGCCCGATGTCAGGATATCCTCGCGATCGAATACAAGCAGCGGTGAACTCTCCGGCGCCAGGCCGCGCAGGCTTGTTCCGGTGACAATCACTGTATCGACCCGCAGGTCCGCCTCTTCGTCGCCCGGGCCGCCGGTGGGCCGGGTTCGTTCCGGCTGCTCGGACCCCGCGTCGCGGCGCGCCGGCGCCGCCGCCGGTAGTGCCTGGATCAGCAAGGCCTGCCCGGGGCCTTCCACCACGTCGAGGCCGGATCCGGAGAGGACAGTGCGTAC
>MEMM01000116.1:0-3520 GCA_001767925.1 Alphaproteobacteria bacterium RIFCSPHIGHO2_12_FULL_63_12 | reverse complement strand
CGCCGGGCCTGAATAGGCCGGCGCCGTCCTGCCTGCCACCAGCGCTTCGGAGAAGATGATCGGCGTTCCGGTCTGCAGGCTGATACCACGCAGGACATCTCCCAGAGGGCCGGCTTCGGTGCGCAGGCCGGCCGGGACGTCCGCCGGCGGACCTTCGCCGAGCGCCGGCGCCGCGCTGATCGACATGACCGACCAGGCCGCCGCTCCGAGCAGACTGCGTTTCCAGTATTTCCTGAGCCCCATGTATTCCTCCCGGCCTCTGTCGCCTGCGCCGGATCGGCGCAGCGCTCAGGCCGGACAACATCCGCGGCGGACGGATCGTAACAGGGCAGCGCAAAATGAGGCGAACGCGCTATTCGAACCGCGCGTTTCGAGGGGCTGCCGAGGGCAAGTCTTGGGTGCGAGCGCCGTACAAAGGCGCGTTTCGCACAGCGCTCCAAAGGCAAAGGTCAGAGGTTCGAATCCTCTTGGGTGCGCCATTCTCCAATTTGTCCGACCCGGACACATAGGTAACAGAATGTTCCGGAGAGATAGGTTACACTTTCGCCCCGAACGAACCGTGGATCGTTTCTATTGCTCTGATTATCTTCCAAAGATTGGCGCAGCACCCTCGAGGTCCCTCAGGGCGCTCTTGATGAGTTGATGCGTTGCCCTGCTTTCGTCGGGGCGGACGTTGGCCAGGGCGACGTAAAGCTTTGAAACGACCCCATCTGTCGACGGCGCAGCCAATGCAGGTAACGAAACAAGCAGCTTTTGATTTTGCGCGTAAAGCGCAACGACACGAGCGTTGAGAGCATCGAGTTCGTGGGCGCCTGAAAGCGACGCCCTTTCCCGTTTGCTCAGATTGAACAAGTTATGCTCGCGGATGAGACGAGTTTCCAACTTTTGCCACTGTCGGATGAGCTTCTCATGCTCTGCATGTTGGTTGAGCCACTGCGAACATACTTCAGCGGCTTCGTCGGCCGACTGTGAACCAAAGTCGATCGCTTGGAGAGAGCCGCTCTTGGAATTTGCTTGGCGATGTAGTTTCCCAGACATCCCGTGCCTCCTCGCAATAGGCCCGCAGGATATACCTACGCCGCTAAAATACATACTATAGTACATAACACTAAAGTATGTAAATGGCTAGCCTTCCAGCATGGATATGCGAAAGCTGGTAGGTCGTAATTTTGCGCGTCTGCGTCGCGAAAAGCACCTCACCCAAGAGGAAGTCGAGGCACGCTCTGGATTCAGTCAGCAGTATTTGAGCGGATTGGAGCAAGGAAAAAGAAATCCGACGGTCGTCACTTTGTATGAACTCGCTCAAGCCATTGGAGTGACCCACGTCGATTTGGTTCTGCCTGATGAGAAGTCGCGGCCCAAGAAATAGGAACAGGCGGCAGCCTGCAACTCAGTTCCTCGAAACAGCAATTTCAAACTGTTGCCCACTTTCACCTTCACCGGTGCGCTATTCCAATGAACAAGCGGGCACCAGCTCGCCTTTCCTGGCAAAGACAGCGGCGCTGTAAGGTAAAGCGGCATTCGGACCACCAATCCGTATCTCGTTCGCCGAAACACTGATCTCGCTCACCAGGGCTCGGTCTATCTCTTTAAGCGCGTGCCAGCCGTATCCACTGGTTCTGGTCAAGGTAAATTACCTGCATGCTTTGCCTTTTCCTTAATCATTCCGTGTGATACAAAACCTTACACTATGAATTCTGAAGTGCGAGTATATATATCAATGGCCCAGACCCGATCCCAGCGTGTGATCGCCCGCGACCTTCTGGCGACGCAAGGGATTCTTCGTCTCTCGGAGCTAAAGGACGCTGGCGTGACCGCCGCAACCGTCAGCCGCATGGAGAGGGACGGCGAGGTCATTCGGCTCGCACGCGGGCTCTATCAGCTTCCCGACGCCAAGCTGAGCGCAAACCATAGCCTCGCCGAAGCTGCAAAACGCCTCCCTAAGGGCGTGGTCTGCCTTGTCTCAGCACTCGCCTTTCATGGACTCACCGATCAGCTGCCCAGGACTGTGTGGATGGCGATCGGCCGAAACGACTGGACGCCGAAGTCGGGCGATGTTCCGATCCGTGTACTGCGTTTCTCTGACGACCTGCTGATGGAAAGCGTTGAGTCGCATGTTATCGAAGACGTATCGGTGAAGGTATTCGGTGTGGCGAAGACGGTTGCCGATTGTTTCCGGCATCGCGGGAAGATTGGCCTCTCAGTCGCGCTCGAAGGACTTCAGGAAGCCCTGCGTCAGCGGAAAGCCACTCCGGCCGAAATCGCAAATGCAGCAGATACCGGCGGGGTCAGCACCGTTGTCCGCCCCTATCTGGAGGCGCTGACCGCCAATGGCTAAGGAGATCAGGAATCTCGGTGCCTCCGTGCGTGCGCGACTTCTCAAAATCTCCAAGGATAAAGGGCAGACTTTCGAACTTGTGCTCACGCGGTTCGCGCTGGAGCGCCTTCTGTATCGGCTCAGCCAGTCCGCCCACGCTGAACGATTTGTGCTGAAAGGCGCAATGCTGATGATGAGCTGGTTCGAGGATCCGCACCGCGGCACGCGCGATCTCGATCTGCTGGGGTTTGGTGACCCGAACGAAGACGCAATGTTGGCGACGTTCAGGAACATCTTTTCTCACGATGTCGAAGACGGTGTCGTGTTTGATCCGGACACGTTGCGTGTCGATCGCATTCGCGAGGAACTCGACTATGGTGGCCTGCGGCTGCGCGCCGTCGGATCCGTTGGCGGCGCGCGGATCAATCTGACCATCGATATCGGTTTTGGTGATGCAGTTGAACCTGGAGCCGAAGTCATCGACTACCCGGTCATGCTCGATCTCCCCGCGCCAAGACTGCGCGCCTATGCGCGCGAGACGGTTATTGCCGAGAAGTTCCAGGCAATGGTGGCGCTGGGCCGGGCGAACAGCCGAATGAAGGATTTCTACGACATCTGGATTCTCGGCCGGTCTTTCGCCTTTGATGGTGAACGGCTTGTGCAGGCCATCGCTGCCACGTTTGCACAGCGGTCGACAGCGATTCCAACCGAGCCACCTGACGCGCTCAGCCCCGCTTTCGCAGCGGACGAACAAAAAAATCGGCAATGGCGGGCCTTCGTCGAGGACGTGACACACAAACCGGGCGAGCTTACCGAAGTCGTGAAAGAATTGGCGGCGTTTCTGATGCCACACGCTATCGCGGCCGCGAATACCGATCGATGAATAGCGTCTCACCCGTGGGGCATTCTGCTCGTCGTGGCACGTGGCAGACTTTTGGTGCATGATCACAAAGGCCCTCTCGATGGAATCGAGGGGGCCTTCAAGAAGTAACCCCTCGGTATTGGGCAAGCTCGCGCTCTAGGCCTGAGGGGTGTTGTTAGATCTGACATTTGCACGCATTTTCTAGCCGTCAACTGACCGTCAGCCTGAAACGGGCCTCGAGGCCGCCATACCTTGCCGGGGACCAGGCCCACAGCTGGTGCATTCACTACACAAGTCGGAAAAACACGCCGAACAGGGCTCTCATTCGCGCGCCGCCCGCT
>MEMM01000115.1 GCA_001767925.1 Alphaproteobacteria bacterium RIFCSPHIGHO2_12_FULL_63_12 | reverse complement strand
GCGCGCTTGGACCGGAGGCGGAGATTTTCGTTTTCAACGGACCGAGACCGGAAAACCTCAAGACCTATCGCGACTTCGCCTTGACGCCTGTCTTGAATTCTCCCGAGCAGGCGGCGCTGTGGGCGGCTAAGATGGGCGGCGCGCCGGCGGCGCTTCATATCGACACCGGCATGCATCGGCTCGGCGTTGCGCCCGCGACCCTCGGCGCGATCAAAGCGATCAACGGTCTCAATCTGACGCTGGTGATGAGCCATCTCGCCTGCGCGTCCGACAGCGCGCATGCGATGAACGAGCGCCAGCGCGCCGCCTTCGCGCAACTCGCCGCGCAGTTTCCGACGGCGCGGCGAAGCCTTGCCTCGTCCGGCGGCGCGTTGATCGGCGAAGCCTTCGGCTTCGACATGGTGCGGCTCGGCGTCGGCCTCTACGGCGTCAGTCCGTTCGATAACGCCGCCGCAGTCTTCGCGCCGGTCGCGACGCTGACCGCGCCGGTCATTCAGCTCCATTCGATGAAGGCCGGCGAAACCGTCGGTTACGGCGCCAGCTTCACCGCCGATCGCGATCGCGATCTGGCGACCGTCGGGCTCGGCTATGGCGACGGCTATCCGCGCGCCGGATCGAACAGCGGCGCCGCTTTCCTCGCCGGTGCGCTGTGTCCGATCCTTGGCCGGGTGTCGATGGATTTGATCGTGCTCGACGTGACGGCCGCGCCATCGCGGCCGAAAATCGGCGACCGGGCCGAATTTTTCGGCCTCAAGATTTCGATAGATGCGGCGGCCAAGGCTTGCGGAACAATCGGTTACGAGCTTTTGACGGGGATCGGCGGGCTCGCCCGCCCGCGCCGGGGACTTGGCGGACGCGTGGAGCGCCGGTACCTCTGGAACGGCGCGCCGGCCCCAACGGACCTCACCGGCGCGCAGGGGACGTAACCGCATGAATCCACTCGCCGCGATCGGAAGGTTGACGATCGGTCTTTTGGCCGAGATCGGCGCGTTGTCGGTTTTCGCCCTGCGCGGCGCCTTCGCCTGGGTGTCGGGCCCGTTCTATACGCGCGAGTTTTTGAATGCGGCGATCCGCATCGGATTCAATTCGCTTCCGGTTGTCGGGCTCACCGCGATCTTCACCGGCGCCGCGCTGGCGCTCAACATCTATGACGGCTCGGCGCGATTCAACGCCGAATCCTTCCTGCCGCAAATTCTGTCGGTTTCCATCGTCCGCGAACTCGGGCCGGGATTCGCCGCGCTGATGGTCGCCGGCCGCTCCTCTTCCGGCATGGCCGCGGAGCTCGGCGCGATGCGCGTCTCCGACCAGATCGACGCGATGTCGACGCTGGCCGTCGACCCGTTCAAATATCTGATTTCGCCGCGCATCCTCGCGACGACGATGATGCTGCCGTTCATCGTGCTCGTCGCCGACATCATCGGCATTCTTGGCGGTTGGTTCGTCGCGGTGTTCGCGCTCGGCTTCGAAGGCGCGACCTATATCCGCAATATCGACCAGTTTCTGACGACCGACGATGTCGTCTCCGGCCTTATCAAGGCGGGCGTTTTCGGATTCCTCATTTCCGTCATGGGCTGTTATTACGGCTACAAGAGCCGCGGCGGCGCGCAGGGCGTCGGCGGGGCGACGCGCTCGGCCGTCGTCGCTTCGGCGGTCGCAATCCTCGCGTCGAATTACGTCATGACTTCGCTGTTCGTGGGCGTTTGAGATGAGCGGTGCAACGCCGAAAATTTCCGTGCGCGGGCTGAAGAAATCCTTCGGCCGCAAGGAAGTCTTGCGCGGCGTCGATCTCGATGTAGACGAAGGCGCCTCGCTCGTCGTCATCGGCGGCTCCGGCACCGGGAAATCGGTGCTGCTGAAATGCATTCTCGGCCTGTTGCCGCCAGACGCCGGCGAGATCTGGATCGACGGCGTCAATATCCTCAAAATGTCATCGTTCGAACGCCGCCGCCGCACCCGCGAAATCGGCATGCTGTTTCAGGGCTCAGCGCTGTTCGACAGCCTGAAGGTCTGGGAAAATATCGGCTTTCGATTGATCCATGGCGAGGGAAAATCCGCAAAGGCGGCGCGCATCCGGGCGACGGACTGCCTCGCGCAGGTCGGCCTCCCCAAAGAAGTCGGAGAGCTTGCGCCGTCCGAATTGTCCGGCGGCATGCAAAAGCGCGTTGCGCTCGCGCGCGCCATCGCCGCCGACCCGAAAGTCCTATTCTTTGACGAGCCGACGACCGGCCTCGATCCGATCACTGCGGACGTCATCAATCGCCTGATCGTCGAACGGGTGAAGGCGCTCGGCGCAACGGCGATCTCGATCACCCACGACATGATCTCGGCGCGGCGCATCGCCGACGACATCGCGATGCTTCATGAAGGCCGCATCGTCTGGCGCGGCGCCGCGGCGTCGATCAGCAATTCCGGCAATCCCTACGTCGACCAGTTCGTCAACGGCCGCGCCGAAGGGCCGATCAAGATGGCGCTAAGGGTCGAATAGCCCGCGCCTCAAAGCTCGACGATGACGCCGCGATCGGGCGCGGCCTCGCCCTTCAGTACGCGGTTATAGGCGGCTTCAAGCCCCTTCATGCCGAGCGCTTTTTCAAATTTCAGCCACGCCCGGCTTTTCACCGCCGCGTCGCGCCAGAAGACGAACGCCTTTTTCTCGAAAACGCCGGTACCCCAGTCAGCCGTGCGCTTCTGGATATGGCCGGGCGCGAAGAACATCGCGCTGCGCTCGCGGATGAAATCCGGCCCCATCTGCGTGTCCTCATAATGGGTGACGCCGACATTCGCGCAATAACGCATATTCTCGCCGAGATGCGCGTGCAGGGCCGAGAGGATTTTTCCGTCGCCTGACATATCGACGATGACCGTCGGCGCCTTGTCGTCGATTGATGCGATATCGTTATAGGCGTGCACGCTCGAATAAAGCTTCAGCTTGCTGACGGTTCCAAGATTGCCGGCGGAGGTCAGGCCGACAAGGTCCGGCGCCGATTTATCGTCGGCGATCGCCATGGCGAGACCGATCGCAGTCTTTGACGAAGCGCTGGCGATGATGATCTGCCGCGCGCCGAACCACTGGTTGTCGACAAGAAAATCATAGAGGCAAAAAGACGTCGCATAGAGCGGAAAGAGAAGCATCCGCTCGTTCTCCATCGCCGGGTCGAAATGCGCCTCCGCGCGAGTGCGGGCGTATGAATTGTATACGGGAGGGAGTCCGGCGCGATGCGCGGCGCCGTCCTGCAAGCGCTCTCCCTTCACCTTGTCGGGCGCCATCACGAGATGGGTTCCCATCGGAAAATATCCGTAGAGGCGCTCGCCGACCTTCACCTCCGGATGCTTCGACTGCACGACATCGGCGAAACCCCAGACTGGGATGACGCCCCAGCCTTCTTCAGCGGGAAAGAATTTCCAGTAGCCGATTTTCTCGCCGACGACGCCATAGGTGATGTTGTTGGCGGTCAGGGCGAAGCGGTCGACCTTCACGAGAATCTCCCCGTCTTTCAAAGGCGGCGCGGCGCGCTCGCTGATGCGGGTGCGGAAAAGATCATCTTTCCTGACTTCAAGAGTCGTCATTTGGGTCATATCAGTCTCCTTCTCGCGCGGCGTGACGGGCGTTGATCCGGCATCATAGCGAACCTGCGGCGCAGTGCGCGTCTTTCGCGCAGATCACGCTCGCCGCGCGCTTCGACTTAACTCATACCGGTATTCGGCGTTCATCCAACATCACTCGCGGCGCATCCTTCGAGGCGCGCCTTTTCAAGGCGCTCCTCAGGATGAGGAGCGAGTTGTTTCGCTAGAGAAATTCCTCATCCCGAGGAGCCCGCGTCAGCGGGCGTCTCGAAGGATGCGCCGGGCGGAACAGCGGAGTTGCGGCGGCGGGGCGCCGCAACTCTTCACCGGTAGACGGCGGCGCGGGCAAAGCGTCTGATCGGTCCGCCGGCGCCGCTCGTCATCGAGCGCGTAAACGGCCAAATGGAGGAGAAAGCAATGAAAATCACAGGGAGACTTTGTTCAACGATCGCCGCAAGCATATTGGCGGCCGCAACGATCGCCCCCGCAACCGCGATCGCCAAACCCGACAAGCCGGAGAACGCCGCGCAGACGAGCAGCGGAACCGGCTGCCTCGTGCGCGACGCCAATGGCGATTATCATTTCGACGCCGCCTGCGAATGGCACACCACGATCAAGCGCGACAAGGATGGCAACATCACGATGTTCAATTACCACGACAAGGGGCAGCTGCCGGACGGCGCGCCGCGCCCGTCCTCCGCGTCGCAAAACAACGCGCCATGGCCGGGATGCCCGGAAGGCATCAAGGAAGTCACCAGCCCAAGCGGCGAATACAGATCGGATTGCCGCTGGGGCAAATGACGTCATCGAGACACTGAAGGAAAGCCGCGCGAGAAAGGCGCGGCTTTTTCAGTCCCAGCGATAATTGAAGCTCACCGAAATACGCGGCTCGTCGGCCTCGTTGCGCACGACCTCATGGCGCAGCCAGCTCTCCCACATCAGCATCATGCCGGGTTCCGGCGCGAGATAGATAAAGCTCCGCATTTCCTCGGGCGCGTCGCTGTCGCGGGTCGGCGCCGCCATCATCATCGGCAGGCGCGGGTCTTCGAATTTCAGCGCAGCGGCGCCGTCCGGAACCTGCGCGTAATAGGTTCCGGAAATCACCGAATGCGGATGAATATGGCCGGAGTGGAATCCGCCCGGATCGAGAATGTTGATCCAGAGATTGTCGAGCTTGAGCTTTCCCCCGTTCAAATCGAAATGCGCCACCTTCGCGAATTTGACCGCCTCGGCGTCGAGGAGTTTTTTCAACGCGGTAAAACAGGGCGCTCGCACCGGAAGATCCGTGAACGACCCATAGGAGGTGTAGCCGGGATAGGAATTCTCGTCCGACCAGCGCTGCCCCGCTTCGTCATCGTCCGCGAATGAAAGCGCCGCCGCGATAATATCGTCGTTGAGCGCACCGGTTTTTGAAAAACGGGCGCGATGGACGCGCGTGACAAAGAGCGACAGCGATTCCGACATGCGCGGAACCTATTGACGCCAGCCGCCGCCCACAAGGCCCCCCAAAAGAGGAGGCATTCGCGCCCGGCCGCAGCGGTACTTCGATGATTTTACAATGGAAAGCCGATCAAATGTAACTGTCGGTTGAAAACTGGAGTAAAACTGTCTAGTTTCCTTGCGGGGGCCGAATGGGAAGGCCGAAGCGATTCCTAGAAACCAGGCGAGCCAGCCGGATCTGGCTGACGATATTGTGCTTAACGGTGCGATGCATGCCTTCTGGTCGCAAGGGTTCAGCGCGACCTCGATGCAGGACATTATCGACCTCACGGGCGCGAACCGGGCGACGCTCTATTCTACCTATGGCGACAAGCGCGCGGTATTCATGGCGGCGCTGCGCCATTATGAGGGCCTGTTGCGCGTCGCGCTTTACGAAGAGCCGCTCGAAGATACCTCGCCCCTCGAGATCATTCGCGGCTTCCTGATGGCGTTTGTCGACGCTGAAGGCGCGCGCGGCTGTTTCGTCACCAATACGGCGCTCGAAGTTGCGCCGCATGATGAGGAAGTCCGCAAAGTCATCGCGAACATTCAATCCAGCGTTGAAAAGCGCCTGGCCGAGCTCATCGACTTGTCCAAAGCGGGCGGCCTGACGCCGGCGGACATCGACGCAAATGAGGAAGCGAAAGTCATCCTCGCCACGGTCATCGGCCTTTCCGTTCTGGCGCGCACGCGGCCGAACCGGAAATTCCTCAAATCGATCGCCGATAACGCCATGAGCCGGCTTGAACGCTCATAGGCCGGCCGGCGTCCTAGCGCGCCGGGCGCAAAAGTGGGAACCGGTTTTGCGCAAAAAGGCGCGCTGAAATAATAGCTTGATCATCGGTCGCGATTCAGAAATCTCGCCCGATGATCTAGTCGTTCATCAGCTTCACCGCCGAGTCGAGTTTCGCCGCATAAGAATTGATCGCGGCGGCCGTCAGCGCTGAATATTTATCGGCGTCGGCGAAGCGTTCCTGTTCGATCGCCTCACGCACGCCGGGAAGCGTTTTGACGCCGTAGCCGGTCAGGGTTCCCGGCGCATAGATCGAATTCCGGAACCATGGCCGACCGGGAAGCCCTTCCCTGATTTTCAGCGCCTGCTCGGCTTCGCGCGCCAGCGCGAACAGACGGCGCTTCTTGTCGGCGGCAAGCGCCGGGCCTTTCTCAGCGAGCGCCGCATCATAGGCCGCCGCGCTTTTCTTCAGATGATCGACCGCGTCTTCCAGCGGCGCGAAATTGACATGCGGCACGGGTTTCAGGACCGTCGGCGCGCCATAGGGCTTTTTGGGATCGTGGGCGCGCGCGAACGCGCCCGCCTCGTTCGCCGCCGCCTGCGCATCGGCGCGCGCGCGGCGGTCATCGGCAAGCGCCTTCACCTCGTCAAGATAATCGGAAACCGTCGACGCGAAGTCGCCATAGCGCACCGGCGGAAGCTCGGCGTCGGCAATGCGCAGCACCATGCGGCCGATGGTGCGCGCCAGCGCGCCGCCATAAGCGGATCCCGGATCGACGAATTTATTGTGGTGCGCGAAGTCGTCATAGAGCGAGTGATAAACGCCGTTATCGTCGCCCTCGCCGTAATAACCGACATGCAGCGCCGCCATCCCAAGATGCTGAAGGAAAGCGGTGTAATCAGACCCCGATCCCAGCGCGTCGATCGGAAGGTCGCTCGACGGATTAGCGGCGAGCGCGCCAAGTTTTTTCGCATCGCCATCGGCGCCTTTCGCCGCGGCGGCGATCATCAATTGCGCGCGCGCCCGCTGGTCGACTGAACCATCCGTTTGCGGATCGTCGACATCGACGGCGATCTCATTGGCGAAATGCTGGAGAGAATGACTGCCCGCGACGTTTAGAAAGCCCCGGCCGTTGCCGTCGGAATTGATATAGAGCAGCGCTTTTGCGACAAGCTCGTCCTCATGGGTTTCCGCATATTCGGTCGATCCGATGAGGCCAGGCTCCTCCGCGTCCCAGGAAAGATAGACGATGGTGCGTTTGGGCTTCCAGCCGTCCCTGACCAGCGCGCCGATCGCTTTGGCCTCCCCCATCATCGCGATATGGCCCGACAGGGGATCGGAGGCGCCCATCACCCACCCGTCGCGGTGGTTGCCGCGCAAGATCCATTCATCGGGAAACTCAGCGCCGCGCATGGTCGCGACGACATTATAGACCGGTTTGAGGCTCCAGTCGGATTGCACGACCAGATGCGCCTTCGCCGCGCCATCGTCGCCAATATGATAGGTCTCGCCCAGCGATCCGCGAAAACCTTCGGGCGCGACCTGACCGCCCATCGCGGCGAGAATCTTGCGGGCGTCGCCATAGGACATCGGGATCGCCGGAATTTTCAGCAGCGTCTTCGCGTCCTTGCGCGACAGGCGTTTCGCTTTTTCGGTCGCGCCGCGTCCGGGCGTCAGCGGATCGCCGGGATAGGTCGGCATGTCCATGACGGAGCCGCGCTGCACCCCTTGCGGCGGGCGCGACGCGCCCTTGGGATAAAAATCATCGACGGCGTAACCGTCTTCATGCGGATCGGAATAGATGATGCAGCCGACCGCGCCATGTTCCTGCGCAAGCTTCGGCTTCAGCCCGCGCCAACCGGCGCCGTAGCGCGCGATAACGATCTTGCCTTTGACGTCGACGCCCATGCGCTTCAGCGTCTCATAATCGTCCGGCATCCCGTAATTCACGTAGACGACCGGCGCCGTCACATCGCCGTCGCCCTGATAACCGAGATAGGCGGGCAGCGCCTTGTCGGTGAAAGTCGGCGCGTCGCCTTCGATCGGGGATTCGGTGAGGGTCGCGGAAAATCCGTTGTCGCCAAGCAGATCGAATGAGACCTTGATCGGCGTCGGGTAGAGCGCCCTGAAAGTTTCGATCCGCGCGTCCCAGCCCCAATCCTGGAATTGCTTCAGCGTCATTTCGGCATTCGCCTTGTTGTGCGGCGCGCCGACATGATTTGGCTCCGCCGCCATGGTTTCGAGCCAGCCGTTCATCTCGGCGGGGTCGATCAGGCCGTCGAATTTCTTTTCAAGCGCCGCATCGCCAGCGAAGGCGGAAGTCGCCAGCAGAAGGCTCGCAATCATCCCATTGATGAGGCGGTAGGTCTTTTTCATTCGGCTCTCCTGTTGGCGATAGAAGCGCCAGGACCCTACGCCCCACGCATCATTGAAGACAACCGCCTTCGCCAGCGCCGACGTGCTTGCGGGCGATCGTTTGCGATCAGCGATGAAGCCGGCGGGTCAATCCCGATCTTTCGGGGCGCCCAGCGGAAACATATGCCGATAGGGCCGCGCCTCGTCGAGCGCGCGCGCATAACTCGGCCGCGCGAGCAGCCTTTGCCGATAGGCGCGAAGATGGGCGAAGCGCTCCGCGATCGGATGGCTCCAGTCCGCGTAGAGCAGATGCGGCGCCGCCGCGCAGTCGGCGATGGTGAACTGGTCCCCGACGGCCCATTTGCGCGTCGCCATCCGCTCGTCGAGAATCGCATAAGCGGCATCGAGCTTTGCGCGCCACGTCGCGCCGCCATCGTCATGCTCGCGTCCGATGGCGGCGAGGACGAGCCGTCCCTGCGGATAGGCGACGTAATTGTCGAAAAAGCGATCCCACATCCGCGCCTCAGCGGCGAGAACCGGATCGACAGGAATCAACCGCGGCGGCGCGGGGAACTCCGCTTCGAGATAGTCGATAATCCCCGTCGCTTCGAAAACTTTCCGCTCGCGGTCGACCAGAAGCGGAAACTTCCCGATCGGCCAGAGCGCGGCGAATTCGCCGGCCGCAGGCTCGCTCCCGTCGAGAATTTTCGCCTCGAAGGGGATTTCCTTTTCATAAAAGGCGGTGATCGCCTTCTGGCAGTAGGAGGAGAGCGGGTGGAGATAGAGTTTCATCGGCGCGCGGCCCCTACTCCCACTCGATCGTTCCCGGCGGCTTTGACGTCACGTCATAGACGACGCGGTTGACGCCGCGGCATTCGTTGATGATGCGCGTCGCGCAGCGCCCGAGAAACTCGTGGCTGAACGGATAATAATCCGCCGTCATGCCGTCAGTCGAGGTGACGGCGCGGAGCGCCAGGACATGATCGTAGGTGCGTTCGTCGCCCATGACGCCGACGGTGCGAACCGGGAGCAATACCGCGAAGGCCTGCCAGATTTCGTCGTAAAGCCCCGCCTTGCGGATTTCGTCGAGATAGAGGGCGTCCGCCTTGCGCAGAATGTCCGCTTTTTCCTTCGTCACCGCGCCCGGAATGCGGATCGCAAGGCCCGGTCCGGGGAACGGGTGGCGCGCGACGAAATGATCGGGAAGCCCAAGCTCGCGGCCGAGCGCACGCACCTCGTCCTTGAACAGCTCGCGCAAAGGCTCAACGAGTTTCAGATTCATGCGCGCCGGCAATCCGCCGACATTGTGGTGCGACTTGATCGTCACCGACGGCCCGCCGTCGAAAGAAACGCTTTCGATGACGTCGGGATAGAGCGTTCCCTGCGCGAGGAATTGTGCGCCCGCGATCTTTTTTGCTTCCGCCTCGAAGACGTCGATGAAGGTCGCGCCGATGATCTTGCGCTTTTTCTCCGGGTCGTCGATTCCGCTAAGCTTGCCGAGGAACAATTCCTCCGCTTCGACGTGAATGAGCGGAATGTTGTAGCTGTCGCGGAAGAGCCGCACGACCTCGGCGCCCTCGCCCGCCCGCATCAGGCCGGTATCGACGAAGACGCAGGTCAGCTGGTCGCCGATCGCCTCGTGGATGAGGACGGCGGCGACGGATGAATCGACGCCGCCCGACAGGCCGCAGATGACGCGCGACTTGCCGACCTGTTTCCGGATCTGCGCGATCGCCTCCGAGCGGAACGAGGCCATCGACCAGTCGCCTTTGAGCCCCGCGATCTCGCGTACGAAATTGCGCAGCAGCTTCGCGCCGTCCGGCGTGTGCGCGACTTCCGGGTGGAACTGCACGGCGTAGATGTTGCGTTTTGCGTCATGGATCGCGGCGAAGGGCGCGCCCTCCGACGTCGCGATGACATCAAAGCCCGGCGGGATCGCCTTCACGCGGTCGCCATGACTCATCCAGACTTGGTACTTACCGCCTTTCTCCCAGACGCCGTCGAAGAGAGCGCTTTCGCGTTTCACCTCGACATGCGCGCGGCCGAATTCGCGATGGTCGGAGCGCTCGACGTCGCCGCCCATCTGCGCGCAGATTGTCTGTTCGCCGTAGCAGATGCCAAGGATCGGAACGCCGGCGTCGAAGACCGCCGGATGGGCGCGGGGCGACGCGGCGGTTTTGACGCTCGCCGGCCCGCCCGAAAGGATGATCGCCTTCGGCTTGTAGTCGTCGATGAATTTCTCGTCCGCGCGGTTGAAGGGATGGATCTCGCAATAGACGCCCGCTTCGCGCAGGCGCCGGGCGATCAGCTGCGTCACCTGCGAGCCGAAATCGACGATCAGGACGCGTTCATGAAGGGCGGCGTGGGGGTCCAAAGTCATCGGGCGTCTCTATCGCTTTCTTTTAAGGGCGGCCACAAAAAATCCATCCGTTCCGGTCCGCGCCGGCGTCAGGCGCAAGGCGCCGTCCGGCGTCTCGCATTTGGCGAGTGCGGCGCGGCCCTGCGGCGTCAAAAGGCCGGTCTTCTCGATCTCGCCGAGCGCCGGGATGAAGGCGAAATCGGGATCGGCGGCGAGGAAGCCGGCGAGCCGGTCCTCGTTTTCCTCCAGCAAGAAGGAACAGGTGACATAGACCAAGCGCCCGCCCGGCTTCACGAAGCGCGCGCCGTTATTCAGCACCTCGTCCTGCTCCGCCATACGCCGCGCGAGCTGGTCCGGCGTTAATCGCCATTTGGTGTCCGGATGGCGCCGCCAGGTGCCGGACCCTGTGCACGGCGCGTCGATGAAAACGACGTCGATCTTGCCCGCAAGCGCATCGAGCGCTGCTTTGTCCGTCGCCGGATTAAGTATCTGAAGGTTGCGGATTCCGGCGCGCCGCGCGCGCTCATAAAGCGGCTGGAGCCGGCGCGCATCATTGTCATAGGCGTAGTGCTGGCCTTTGTTGGCCATCAGCGCCGCGAGCGCCAGCGTCTTGCCGCCGCCGCCGGCGCAAAGATCGAGAACCTGCGCGCCCTTGACGTCGCCTGCCGCAAGCGCCGCGATCTGGCTCCCGACATCTTGCACCTCGACCCAACCCTTGTTGAAGGCCGGCAGAATGGTGACGGCGGGCGCGCGATCGGTCGCGTCGGGCGCAGCGATCCTTGCGGCGGTCTTGATGAAGGGATGCGCCGCGGCGCCGACCGTCGACAGCGCGTCGAGCGCCTTTTCCGATGCCGCCTGAAGCGTGTTGAGACGAAGATCGACATCGGCGCGCGCCGCGAAGGCGGCCATTTCTGCAACCGCGCTGTCGCCAAACGCTCTTGTTACGGAGGGTTCGAGAAAGTCGGGGAAGTCGGCGCGCGTGGAGAGGGAGCAGCCCACCGCCGGGGTGAGCGGTGATTGTTGTCGCAACGCCTCAGTTTCCGCGGGCGTCAACGCCCCCGGGCCGTGCGGCGCTTCATCCGCGAGCGAGGCGATGTCGCCAGGCGAGAGACCCCAAAGCAGGCGCAGCGCGGCGAGAGTCGCCGCGCGCGGCGTCTCGTCGTTCATCGCCGCGCAAAGCGAGCGGCGCCGGCGCAACACGTCGAGACAAAGCCCTGAAATCCACGCGCGGTCCTTCGCTCCCGCAAAGCGCGCGTTCCTCGCCCAGTCGGCGATCGCGGTTTTCAGGGGCACGCGCCGCCGCTCGAAATCTTCGAGGATGGCGATGGCGGCGGCGACCCGGCCTGCGTCCCTCACGGCGTCATCCCTTGAACACGAACCAGGCGCCGGCCGCGATCAGCGCAAAGCCGATCGCAATGTTCCAGCTGATTTGCTCTTTCAGATAGACGACGGAGAAGATCGCAAAAACCACAAGGGTGATTATCTCCTGCATCGTCTTCAATTGCGCCGCCGTATAGACCGCGTGGCCGATGCGGTTCGCCGGCACGGCGAGGCAATATTCGATAAAGGCGATCCCCCACGCCGCCACGATGACGATCAGCAAAGGCGCCGATTTGAATTTCAAATGTCCGTACCACGCGATCGTCATGAAGACGTTCGAGGCGATGAGCAGGAGGATCGGGGCGATGTGCGGTGACATAAGGGAGGTTGTGGGTTGTAGCTTGCAGGTTGTGCAAAATGGCGCGTCGTTACGACCTGCAACCTGCAACCTGCACTCTAACTTTGCGTTGGATAGTTCGGCGCCTCGCGCGTGATCTGGACGTCGTGGACGTGGGATTCGCGCAGGCCCGCATTGGTGATTTTGACGAAGCGCGCGCGGCGTTGCAGCTCCTCGATCGTCGGCGCGCCGACATAGCCCATTGACGCGCGGACGCCGCCGACGAGCTGATGCAGGATCGGGCCGGCCGGGCCTTTGTAAGGCGTCTGGCCCTCGATTCCTTCCGGCACCAGCTTCATCTGCTCTTGCACGTCCGCCTGGAAATAGCGGTCGGCGCTGCCGCGCGCCATCGCGCTGATCGAGCCCATGCCGCGATAGGATTTATACGGACGACCCTGATAGAGGAAGATTTCACCGGGCGCCTCGTCGGTGCCGGCGAGAAGCGAGCCGATCATCACGCAGTCGGCGCCGGCCGCGAGCGCCTTGGCGACATCGCCTGAATATTTGACGCCGCCGTCGGCGATGATGGTGGCGCCGGTTCCCTTCGCGGCGCGCGCCGCGTCCATCACCGCTGTCAGCTGCGGCACGCCGACGCCTGCGACGATCCGGGTCGTGCAGATCGATCCGGGGCCGATCCCGACCTTGATCGCATCGGCGCCGGCGTCGATCAGCGCCTTGGCGCCTTCAAAGGTCGCGACGTTGCCGGCGACGACTTGCGTCGCGTTCGACGTCTTCTTGATGCGCGTCACCTGTTCGAGAACCTGCGCAGAATGGCCGTGCGCGGTGTCGATGACGACGACGTCGACGCCGGCGTCAAGCAGTGCCTCGACGCGCTCATACCCTTTGTTGCCGACGGTCGAGGCGGCGGCGACGCGCAGGCGCCCTTCGGCGTCCTTGGCGGCGTTCGGGTATTTCTGCGCCTTTTCGATGTCCTTGACGGTGACGAGCCCGATGCAGCGATAGGCATCGTCGACGACGATCAGGCGCTCGATCCGATGCTGGTGCAGGAGCCGCGTGATTTCTTCGCGGCTCGCATGCGGGCGCACCGTCACCAGGTTATCTTTCCTCATCAAGTCGGCGACGCGCTGCTTCCCGTCGGTCGCAAAACGCATGTCGCGATTGGTGAGGATGCCGACGAGCTTGCCGCTTTTCTCGACCACCGGAAAGCCGGAGATCTTACGCTCGTCCATAATCTTCCATGCTTCGTCGAGCGTCGCGTCGGGCGACAAAGTCAGCGGATTGACGACCATGCCGCTTTCAAAGCGCTTGACGCGGCGGACCTGCTCGGCCTGCTCCTCGACCGAAAGATTGCGGTGCAAAACGCCGATGCCGCCGTTCTGCGCCATCGCGATCGCCATCTCGGCTTCGGTCACGGTGTCCATCGCCGACGACAGGATCGGGATGTTAAGCGTCACTTCGCGCGTCAGACGCGCCTTCGTCGACACCTGCGAGGGCATCACTTCCGAAGCGCCGGGCTCCAGCAATACATCGTCGAATGTCAGCGCTTCACGAACCTGCATCAGTCTTCTCCACTCGCCTCAGAACGATGCGCCGTCGATCGGGCGCACCTCAATTTCATCCAGATTTACGTCCGGCATCATCCGCGCGTTGACGCCCATACGGTCATAAGCGGGGTCGGCCGGCGTCCAGTGCGTGACGCAGCCGCAATTCCCGCAAAAATGCAGCGTCAGCGTCCGGTCGCCCCAGACATATTTTGATGAGGCCTTACTCGCCTCATCGCACCTCACCTCGACCGGCGGATAATAGGCCCACAATCCGCCGGTGCGGCGGCATATCGAACAGTTGCAGCTGCCGACCCATTCGGGCGCCGTCTTCACGTCGAGCTTCAACTTGCCGCAATGACAGCGAGCTTCAATCATGACGGAACACCGTGTCGATGAAGCAGGCGCGATGCGACAAACGCCGATCCCATGCCGAAGATGAAGATGTGGATTCCGAGGCCGATCGCCATCGACTTGGCGTCCGGATCTTGCGGCCCGATCGCCGACAGAGGCAACACGATCTTCTGCATGAAGAAATACATCGCCGCGCCGTAAAAGGCGCCGGAGAGCGGCCACAGCCGCCGAAAGATTTCCGCGCGCGATATCACGAGGACGAAAACCATTCCGGCGCAAAGCGCGATAACGAAATGGCTCGCAAGGCCGATGGCGACAGATTGCGCGCCCATCTCATAGCTCGCCTTGCCGTACCATCCGGCGGCGACACCCTGCCAGAGCCGTGCGAAGGTAAGGCCCGGATAAGCGAGCGGATAAATGGTCGTGGCGGCGAGCGCGTCGAGCGCGCCGCCCGCAAGACCGACCATAGCGCCCGCTTTCAGCACCTATTCCTCCGCGAACAGATAAACGGAGAACGCGGCCGCGGCGGGCTCTTCGGCCGGATCGAACGGTCGGCGCTGTTCAAATTTCAAGACGCCCTCACCGGCTCCCGTCACCTTGAACAGGAACGCCTCCCAGTGATTGCCGCCGGCAAAGCCCGGCTCGGACTGCGCGGTTGATGTCGGGCCGCCATATTCGCCGGCGGCCTCTAGAAAAGCGGGCGTTTCGACCGGCGTCCACATGTAACCGGCGGTCGGCACGCCGACGAGTTCGACGGCGATCCTTGTTCCGACTTTCGCGGTGACGTTCTGTCCGTCGCTGTCGGATCTGATGACAAGCGCAACGCCTTCAGGCGTCGGCGCGGCGAGCGATTGATACTGTTCCGGCGCGGCGGGCGCGCCGTCGGTCGCGGCGCAGCCGGCAACAAGAATAAAGGCGGCAAGGATGCGTTTCATGCGATTTTTTCCCCTGTCATTTTTTCGTTCCCCCTGAAGCCGGTCGCGACGACATACATTTCCGCCGAATCCTGTCGCGAGGATTTCGGCTTGGCGTGTTTGACGCTCGAAAAATTGTCCCTGAGGCGCACCAGCAAATCGCCTTCCGCGCCGCCCTGAAACACCTTGCAGACAAAAGCGCCGCCGGGCGCCAGAACTTCAATCGCAAAATCGAGAGCGGCTTCGGCGAGCGCCATGATGCGAATATGATCGGTCTGCCGGTGGCCGGTGGTCGGCGCCGCCATGTCGGACAGCACGACATCCGCCTCGCCGTCGAGCAGCTCTTTCAGTTTTCCCGGCGCCGCCTCGTCAAGAAAATCCAGTTCGAGATGCGCCGATCCGCTCACGTGCGGCATCGGCAGATAGTCGATTCCGACGACATGCGCGGCGCCCGCCTCAACCGAAGCCTGCAGCCAGCCGCCCGGCGCGCAGCCGAGATCGACGACGCGCGATCCTTTCCGGATCAGGTGGAACTTGTCGTTGAGGTCCTTGAGCTTGTAGGCGGCCCGGCTGCGATAGCCTTCGGCCTTGGCGCGCGACACGTAAGGATCGTTCAATTGTCGGTCGAGCCAGAGCGTTGACGACAGTTTCCGTTTTTTCGCGGTCTTGACGTTGACGCGCATTTCGCGCTGGCCGCTCGCCGCCGGATCCTTGTTTTTTGGAGTGGGCGCGGATTTGAGGCCGCGTTTTTCAGGAACCGCACCGAGCGCGGTGGTCGCCTGATCCGTCGGGGCGCGCTTCTTGGGCTTGCCGGCGTTTTGCCTGGCTGCGCCCTTTTTTGCCGGTTTTCGCCGCTCCATGGCGCGCTATAGCAGAGGGGTTTCGAGTCGCAAAGGGCTTCGAAGCGTCGAAAAACCGCTGCCGGTCCACGCTTAAGCGGTTTCGGCCGGCTTTGCCTCCCGCCCATGGCGGCCCGCCCTTTTTCCGCGCCGCCGTCCGCGCTTTCTGGCGCGCGAGCGGTTCTGCTCCCGCGCGAGCCCGACCAGTATCCCCTCCCTCAACCCCCTGTCGGCGACGCGAATGCGGGTCGCCGGCCACTCATGCAGCAGCGCGTCAAGAATGGCGCAGCCGCAAACGACGAGATCGGCGCGCTCGACGCCGATGCAGGGTTCCTCCGCGCGCTCGTCGTAGCTCATTTCGCGCAGCCGTTGCGTCACCTCCCGGACCTCGACATCGTTCAGCCAAAGCCCGTCGACCGCATCGCGGCGGTAGCGTTTCAGCCCCAGATGAACGCCGGCGATCGAGGTGACTGTTCCGGACGTGCCGAGATAATGTCCGTCCCCGGCTTCGAACAACTCGCGCAAGCCGCCGGGATCGCCGAAATCCGCGATCGCGGCGCGGACAAACCTGACGACCTCGTCATAACCCTCTCGGGACATTTCGCGGCCGCCGAATCTTTCCGACAGCGACACGACGCCGATCGGCATCGACGTCCACGCCGCCATATCGACCGATCGCCGCGCGCCTTTTCCAGATCCGGTCGCTGCGCCCGGCGTCACCCACGATATTTCCGTGGAGCCGCCGCCGATATCGAAAATCAGCCCCGCCTTCGCCTCGAAGTCGTACAGCTCGACGCAGCCCGCGACCGCGAGCCTTGCTTCCTCCGCCGGCGTGATGATTTCGAAGTCGAGCCCTGTTTCTTCGCGCACGCGCACAAGGAACGCTTCGCCGTTCGATGCAGCGCGGCAGGCCTGCGTCGCGATGCAGCGCTGGCGGATGACGCCGCGGCGTTCGATTTTCTCCGCGCATATCCGCAGCGCGTCGAGGGTGCGCTCCATCGCCGCCGCGGACAAAGCGCCGGTTGAGGAAACGCCCTCGCCGAGACGGACGATGCGCGAGAACGCGTCGAAGACGCGAAATCCGCGCCCGCGCGGCGACGCGATCAGCAGGCGGCAATTATTGGTGCCGAGATCGAGCGCGGCGAAACGGTCCGCGGGCGGCGGCAGACGGGAC
>MEMM01000114.1:4241-7700 GCA_001767925.1 Alphaproteobacteria bacterium RIFCSPHIGHO2_12_FULL_63_12 | reverse complement strand
GTGCTTCAGCCCTACCAGATGGTCAAAGACCTTCGGACGAACGTGGAAAGCCCCGACCCTGACCGGGTGCTGGACGGCGATCTCGACATGTTTCTGGCGGCCTCGCTCGCGCAGCGCGTCACCGGCGAGTATCTGAAGAACTAGAGCTTGTCTGGCGTGCGTCTGCTTAGCGGAGCGGCGAGCGCGACTGGTTGAGGAAGGACGGCGCTTCGTTCGCCGCGCTGCGCGCCGGCTCATCCGAATGCGTCGACGCGACCGGCCGCGGCGCGGGGCCGCCCATGGGACGGGATTTCCGGAAATCGCTCGCGGCCGCTTCCGACAACGGATCGTCCGAGTGGCGGCAATTACCTTCAAAATGCGCGCCGCTCTCAACCGACAACGAGCTGTGGAGGATATCGCCCACAATGCGCGCGGTCGCCGCCAGAGCGACCTGCTTGGCGCGGATGCCGCCCTCGACGGTCCCGCGGACAATGACGCTCTCGCAGATGATCTCGCCTTTGACAGAGGCTTTTTCGCCGACGATCAGCATGGACGACTTGATGTCGCCTTCAAGGACGCCGTCCAGTTGGACCTCGCCCCCGGAGTTGATGTTTCCGCGCATGATCACGTCAGCAGAAATGATTGACGGTACGCCGGCCGCTTTCATGGAACTGGACCTTTTGGAAGGGGCGGCCGCCGGGCTCGATGAATTCGAGCTTGCATCGATCGAAGGGGCTTTTGCGCGCTCGTCGTTCGCGGACTTCTGCTTAGCTTTCGAAAACATACCGGCCTGCCTCAATAAAACGCTGAGGGTTTCTGGGTTGTCCCCTGAAATAAACCTCGTAGTGGACGTGCGGTCCCGTACTGCGACCGCTATTGCCGAGTTCGCCAACCTTCTGGTGCAGCTTCACCCGTTGTCCCTGCTGTACGACAATTCGGTTAAGATGGGCGTAACGCGTCATGAAGCCGTTGCCGTGGTCAATCTCAACTACCCGTCCAAAGCCCTGCCGGACGCCGGCGAATCTGATGACGCCCGAAGCGGTGGCGGTCACCGGCGAGGCCCAGGCGGCGGAAAAATCAATGCCGTGGTGGCTGGCGGCGCGGCCGTTGATGGGATCGCGCCGAACCCCGAAACCGCTGGTGAATTTCCGGCTGACGGTTAGCGGCGACGACAGCGGGATGGTGTTGATCGCATCCTGCACGTCCCGCAACTCGTCGACCATCAGCCCGGCCCGATTGGCGTGACGGAAGAAAATGGACGCCGCGCTCGACAGATTGGAGGCGTCGATGAAAGGCCCGCCCTGCGCCAGCACCATGTTCGAAATTTTCGGCGCCTGAACCAGATTTTCTGCGCCGACCCCGGTGCTGGCCAAAACCATCCGCAACTCGTTGACCTGCTTTTCCGATCTTTCCTCGAGCGAGGCCAGCAGCAGAACCTGTTCGACATAAAGATCGGCCGAGGCCGCCCGCATCTGCTGCAGGGCGGGTGCGGCGGGGCTGTTGAGCGGGATCTGCGCGCCCTGGGCGCTCGCTTCCCGCGTCGCCTGCCGGCGCAACAAGGAAACGCGCGACTGTCGCGGGGTCGGTTCGGCCGGCGCGACGTCAATCATGATCCGGTTGCCGTTGGCGGGCTTCTGGCCGTTGGGGGAGCCCGCCTCAGACAGGCCCTTGGCCAGCGTATCGAGGTCCGCGTCGGCAGAGGCCTTGCGTTCGACCATGCTCTTAAGCGTTTGATGGCGTGAGGAAATCTCCGCCATGGTGGCGTCGAATTCCTGCTGCATGATAACGTTGAGCGAACTCACGTCGTCATAGGCGCGTTGGGACTGAGCGAGGCGCTTATTAAACACCGTCTCAATGACGCGGCGATCGCGTTCCTTGGCGACGATGATCTGCTCTTTAAAAACCACGTTGACGGAGGCGTAGGCGACCCAGAGCAGGGCGGCGCCGATGACCGTCGCCAGCGCAATCTGGGTGCGCGCGGACATCGAAATAAAGTGAACGACACCGTCGCTACGGTGGTAAATCTGCCGCTCTTTGAACCAGCGGGAGATAATACGCTTCGTTTGGCCGGATTTCTTGCGGCTCATTCAAAGTCGCCCCTGATAAACGCCCGGAAGCGTTTTACGATGACACCCCTAACACATAGCACCCGATCTGCTCGCATTTCGCAACTGTTATGTGATGAAATCACTATTCTTTTTTAACGATTTTCCAAGCTTCGGACGGAAGGTCGCAAGGATCGTTCCAGCCGCCTTTGCCGCCCGGTCCCGAAATTACGACGCCAATGCGGCGCACCCTATGCGCACGGCGGTCATTTCGCCTTCAGCGCCTTCACCACCTCAAGGACCTCGTCGACATGCCCCGGCGTCCGGACCTTGCGCCATATATGGCGAATGACCCCGGCCGGGTCGATGACGAAGGTGGAGCGGTCGATGCCCATGTATTTGCGGCCGTAAAGGGACTTTTCGACCCAGGAGCCGTAGGCGGCGATGACCGCCCCGTCCTCGTCCGAGGCGAGCGATACCGTCAAATTGTGTTTTTCCCGGAATTTCGCGTGTTTGGCGAGAGTGTCCCTGGAGACGCCGACGATGACGGCGCCGGCCCGGGACAGGGCTTTCTGAGCGGCCGAAAAGTCGATCGCCTCCCGGGTGCAGCCGGCTGTGTCGTCCTTCGGATAAAAATAGAGGACCACGGTTTGCCCCTTCAGCGCGGAAAGGCTGACCCGACCTTCGGGGTCGGCGGGAAGATCGAAGTCTGGCGCCTTGGCGCCGATGGTTAGCTCTTTTTTCTTTGTCGCCATGCAACAGCTCCGGTCTGGGACTGACCTAGCCGCCTGGCGACAGGTTCGGCAATGCCGCTTTTGGAGTCTTTGCTTGCCTGACCGTTACATTGTCACTACCCATTGCTTGAGGCGGGGCATAGTCGGCACACGAAGAAGGGCGAACCGGGCTTTCGCATGAAATCGCGTTTGAGGCGCGTCGGGGTCTTCGCAGCGGAAGCGGTCGGCGTCATCGTCGCCGCGGTTCTCGCCATGTCCGCATTTTTGTTCTGGCGCGTGCAGGCGGCGCCTGTCGATATCTCCTGGTCGGCGCCGATTTTTCGCCTCACGGCGAACGCCGCCGGTTTCGACAATGTGGTTCGCCGGATCGAAAAGATCACCCTGTCCGAAGCCGGCGAGAAGGGCGGGTATCGTCTCGACTTCGTCAATGTATCGCTCGGCGGACCGCGCCAGGGCGCGAGCGCTGAGCTGCCGCGGGTCAAGGCGGATTTTTATCCGTCGGATTTGCTCGCGGGGAAAATCGGCCCGCGCCGGGTCGCGCTGGACGGCGCCGCGCTGCGAATCGTCCGGCGCACCGACAAAAAATTGAAGCTCGACTTCGGCGCGCCGTCATCCGAGCGCGCCGTCGTTTTCAAAACCCTGACCGGCGGCGCGTATTTTCGCGAAGCGTTCGAGCGCGCGACCTTGTCGAACGCGACGAT
>MEMM01000114.1:0-4224 GCA_001767925.1 Alphaproteobacteria bacterium RIFCSPHIGHO2_12_FULL_63_12 | reverse complement strand
CGGCCAGGCGGCGATCGAACGCACCGGCGAGGGATACGCCGCCTCGCTCAATTCGGATTTTGAAATCGGCGCGCGCGCCGCCTCGCTGTCTTTCACGGCGAATTATGATTTGTCAGCGGAGAAAATCTCGTCGCGGCTGACGCTGGTGGATGCGCCGGTCGGCGACCTGATTGCGGTGTTTTTCAATGAAAATGCCGAGCTTTTCACCTCGCCCGTCTCGGGCTCGGCGGAGATTGATATCGGCGTTGACGGTTCGGTGCGCTCGTCCAAGATCGATCTCCGCGCCGGCGAGGGGATATTGACGCTCGGCGGTTGGTCCTCAGCTGTGAAGAGTTTCGGGGCGTCCGCCGCCTTCGATCCGGGCCGCAATGAATTTTCGGTCGATGAGATCAGATGGGAAGGGGACGCATCGAGCGGCGCCGTCGCGGGAACCGTCTCACTGGCGCCGGCCGCTGACGGCAAGGGCATCGACGCTGTCCATTTCGTTCTTCAAAACGGTCCGATCACGATCAATCAGCCCGACTATTTCGATGCGCCATGGACGATCGACCGGTCGGCGGTCGCCGGCGAATACGATACGACGAAAAACCTGGTGTCGATTTCCGAATTGACTGCGGACTTCTTTGGCGTGACCGTGCAGGGCGGCGGGTCTTACGCGGCGTCCGCAAAACAATCGCCGGCCTTGAAAGCCGACCTGACGCTGAACGGTTCGCTTTCGCCCGAGACGCTCTTGAAATTCTGGCCCAAGGGTCTTGCCAAGAGCGCCCGCGATTTCATCGGCAAGCGCATGCCGAGCGGAAAACTGAGCGGCGTTTCGGCGTCGGTGAACCTTCTGCCGGGCGCAATCGCCGCCGACGGAACGCTTCCCGATGAAGCCCTGACGCTCAAATTCCGCGCCGACGAGGCGAAAGTTTTTTATGCGCCGGAAATGACGCCCCTCGTCGGCGTCAGCGGCGAAGGCTTGCTCAAAGGCAATAGCTTCCGTTTCGACGCGGAAAAAGCCCGGGTCGGCAAGGTCGCGATCACCTCCGGTCAGGTCGAGATTCCCGTTCTTTCTCCGAAAGGCGCGCCCGGATATTTCCGTTTGCACGCCGCCGGCGACGCGAGCGCGATTTTGTCGATCCTCAACGAAGATCCGCTCAAAGTTCTCGCCGAGACGAAATTCACGCCGGAACAGTTTTCGGGACCGGTGCGGGCGGAGGTTGAGATCCAGCGGCCGAACCTGAACATCGCGCCGCCCGACTCCTATCGCTACAAGGGCGTGGCCACATTCGAGTCCCTCGCGGTGGAGGGTGTGATCGGCGACGCGTCGCTTTCGTCGGGCGAGGGCCGGCTCGACCTTGCGACCGAGGGCATGGTCATCCGCAGCGACGCACGGCTTGGCGACGCGCCGCTGACGATCGAATGGCGTCAACGCTTTTATGGAAAAGGCGACAAGACGATTCTTCATGTCGCCGGCGTCGCGAACTCGGCGACGGCGGACCTCTTCGGCATCCCGACGCGCCAGATGGTTCAGGGCGAAATTCCGTTTTCGGCGAAGGCTGTCGGCGGCGTCGACGCGTTTCGCGCACTCGACCTCGAGGCCGATCTCACAGAAGCGATATTGATCGCCGAACCGCTCGGCTGGGTGAAGGCGCAAGGGGCGAGCGCGAAGGGCTCGGCGCAGTTTTCCTTCTCGCCGGAAGGAACGAAGGTCAGCGAACTTACCATCGTCGGCGACGGGATCTCGATCGCGGGCGACGCTGAATTCGTCACGTCGGGCGCCGTAAAAAGCTTCGACCTTTCGACTTTCAGACTTGATAAGGCCGCAAATCTCGCGATGACGGGCCGTCGCGACGAAGGCGGCGCGCTCGTCGCAGAGGTGAGAGGCGATTACCTCAATGCCGGCGAAATGGTCCGCCGCCTGATCGATGAAGGCGTCGGCGGCGGCGATGCGACGCCGTTCGCGCTGAAAGCGCGGATCGATCGCGTCGATCTTCGCGCCGGCGCGTCCTACGCCAACGCCGCTTTCGAATTCGCGCGCAGCACGGGCAAGATCGACGCGCTTGATTTCTCTGCGACCAGCGCCGTCGGAAAGAAGCTGACGATCGCGCTTAATCCGGCGGCGGAGGAAGACGGCGCGCAGACCCTTGAAGCGCGATCCGATGACGTCGGCGAAATGCTTGCCGCGATTTTCGCGATCACTTCGGTGAAGGGAGGCGACGGTTGGCTCGATTTTGCATTTACGCCCGGCGCGAAAGGCGCGCCGAAAACCGGATCGCTCGCCGCGCACGACCTTAGGATTGTCAAGGCGCCGCTGCTCGCCAAGATTTTCGCGGCAGGATCGCTGACGGGTCTCGCCGATCTGATGAACGGCGAGGGCATCGAACTCAAAAAGGCGATGGCGCGCTTTTCGATCGAAGACGGCGCCGTTCGCATTCATGAAGCGCGCGCCACGGGGCCTTCGGTCGGCATCACCGCGCAGGGCGCTTTCGGTCTTGACGGCGAGCGCATGGTGACGCTGAAAGGCGCGGTCGCGCCGGCTTACGGCGTCAATTCGCTGCTCGGCAAGACGCCGGTGATCGGCGATCTTTTCGTCAGCCGGAAAGGCGAGGGCGTGCTCGCGCTTTCCTATGACGTCGGCGGCCCCGCGAGCGAGCCGCGCGTCACCGTCAACCCCTTGTCCGCGTTCACGCCCGGCCTCTTCCGCCGGATGTTCGAGGGGCGCGTCGCGGAAGAAGACGCTCCGTCAACGGATGAAGCGTCGCCCAACTGACGCGGTCTCATCCGGCCTTGATCAGCGCGTGCTTCTTTTTTCCGACCGAGAGCTTGATCGCGCCGTCCTTGATGTCGGCGGCGTTAAGCGCTCGTTCGTCCGTAAGCGGAGCGTCGTTCACTTTGAGCGCGCCCGCCTGGATGTGGCGGCGCCCTTCGCCTTTTGAGGCGATCAGCCCCGCCTTCAAAAACGCGTCGATCGCCTGAACGCCCGCGTCGAGCTCGCCGCGAGCGACCGTGATCGTCGGCAGTCCGGCCGCCGCGGCGCCTTCCTCGAAAGTGCGCCGCGCGGTTTCCGCCGCCGTCGCCGCCGCCGCGCGCCCGTGCAGAAGGGCGGTCGCTTCGGTCGCGAGGATTTTCTTCGCCTCGTTGATTTCCGCGCCGCCGAGCGCGGCGAGGCGGCGCACTTCCGCCATCGGCAATTTGGTGAAGCGCGCCAGCAGGAGGCCGACATCGGCGTCCTCGGCGTTTCGCCAGAACTGCCAGTAGTCGTAAACGCTCAGCATGTCGGCGTTGAGCCACACCGCGCCCTGTTCGGTCTTGCCCATCTTCTTGCCGGACGCGGTCGTCAACAGGGGCGTCGTCAGGCCGAATACCTCGGCGCCGTCCTTACGCCGGCAAAGCTCGACGCCATTGACGATATTGCCCCACTGGTCCGATCCGCCCATTTGCAGCGAGCAGCCGTAACGGCGGTAAAGTTCGTGAAAATCATAGGCCTGCATCAGCATGTAATTGAATTCGAGAAACGTCATCGGGCTTTCACGCTCAAGGCGCAGCTTCACCGAATCGAAGGTCAGCATACGGTTGATCGTGAATTCGGTGCCGTAGTCGCGCAAGAACTCGACATAACCGAGCCGTGACAGCCAGTCGTCATTATCGACCATGATCGCGTCCGTCGGCCCGTCGCCGAACGCCAGAAACTTCTCGAAGACGCCCTTGATGCCCGCGATATTGGCGGCGATGTCGGCGTCCGACAACATCGCCCGCGCCGCGTCCTTGCCGGTCGGATCGCCGACCTTGGTGGTGCCGCCGCCCATCAGCGCGATCGGCTTGCCGCCGGTTTCCTGCAGCCAGTGGAGCAGCATGATCTGCACGAGGCTTCCCGCATGCAGCGACCGCGCCGTCGCGTCGAAGCCGATATAGCCGGTGACGACGCCGGCGCTCAGCCGCGCGTCGAGCCCTTCTAGATTGGTTCCCTGGTGGATGAAGCCGCGTTCATCGAGAACGCGCAGGAATTCGGATTTGTACATCGTCGCGCCGCCGGAGGTTTCAACTTGGTGGGGCGCTTCTATAGCGGCGCTCGCGGCAAGGGAACCCGGGCGCCGCGGATGACGACGCGGGGCGTCCGCCGATCGCTCGACCGCCGCGGCGGCTGGCGGTTTTTTGACGGCGGGCGCGGGGTCCAGCCGCGAAAGGCGCCCCCTTGCCGGGCGATCGCCGCCGCCGGCGGCCGGGCGCGCGAAAGCCGCA
>MEMM01000113.1:2338-6449 GCA_001767925.1 Alphaproteobacteria bacterium RIFCSPHIGHO2_12_FULL_63_12 | reverse complement strand
GAATGGAGCGCCCGCCATAAGTGGTCGGATTTCTCCTATGTGCGCGTCATCGAGGCGCATGGCGAGACCGGCAGGCATCGGGCGCGCTTCATGCCGGTTCCGGGCAAGATGTGGGAGCGGCAACAGGTCTTTGTGACCGACGCCAAGCGCGTCGACCCGCCGCGCCTCGAGCCGACACCGGAGCCCGTCGAGGATGATACCGCGCCGGCGATCGACACTTCGGAGCCGGTCGAAAGCCAGACGGCGGCCGAATTGCCAAGCATTTCGGTCAGTTTAACCCCTGACGTTAATCGGGCAATCGGGCTAGGGCGCGAGCCATTTTCGCCCGCTCCCGCGAGCCTGGGCGCCGCCGCCGCAACGCCGCCGCCAACCCTCGATCGGACCGACGACGGCAACGACAACCTCACCCCGGAATGCGTGGAGGAGTTGCGAGCGCGAGTACATCGCGGCGAGGATCCGGCGCGCCTGATCGCGGAGTTCGGGATCGGCAAGGCAACCCTGGACTTCATCCTGAAGACCGGCAAGCCTCGCCGGCCCGTCGAAAGCCAGACGCCTCCCGTAGCCGCCGAAAATCATGGCGAGGCTCCCGCGCCCGTCCTCGTCGCCGAAAGCTACCGCGGCGCGCCTGAGCCCGCCAATGATCCCTATGAGGCGATGCGCGACACGCTCCGCGCTGGCGGCGTCAAGGTGACGGTGGCGGCGCAGTTGTTCCCGACGCCTCGAGCGCTTGCCGGCCGTATGGTCGAGGAGGCTGGCCTCAAGCCCGGCCACCGGCTCCTCGAGCCGAGCGCCGGGACCGGCAGACTGATCGACTCCGCGATCGTGTCGGGCTGGTCGGGCGAATGTGTCGCCGTCGAAATCAATCCGCCGTTGGCAAGCGCATTGCTTGCCAAGTATGCCGGCGCGGTCACGGTGAAGCACGGGGATTTCCTCGACTGCGGGCCCGAGCTCGGGCTCTTCGATATCGTGCTCATGAATCCGCCCTGGGCCGATAGAGCGGATATCCGCCACGTCCTGCACGCGGCGCAATTCCTGAAGCCCGGCGGGCGCCTCGTCGCGATCATGTCCGCCGGCGTGACGTTCCGCCAGGACCGTGCCGCCGAAAGCTTCCGCGCTTTCGTCGAAAGCCGAGGAGGAACGATCGAGCCTCTACCTCCCGACACCTTCAGGGAGTCCGGGACAAGCGTTAATGCCGTCCTCGTCGTGATCGACGGGGAATAGGATCAACGTCGAAAGTCAGGAGCGAGACTATGCCCGATGCAAACATTGCCAAGATTCTATGTCCGTTCTGTTCGGCACCATGGTCGGAGGAAAACGTGAAGGTGTGGGACGTCGACTCTGCGGACCAATGCGACAGCGGACGGTTCGAGCCACCGACCTATAGCATCAGCATCAAATGCCATTCTTGCGGACGCGAGATGTACCGCAAGGAAGGTGCTCACGCCTCGAATTGATCAACCCGACGGAGCGGGGCGGCTACGGGTGCCCTGCCCTCGTCGAAAGCTAGGAAGGAGTCAAAGATGATCGACAACGAACGGCGCACCAAAGCTGCCGCCGAGGCGATGGTAAAGCTTGGCGCTGAGCATAGGGCCGCCGGCAAACCGATGCCAACTCGGATGGAAGAGGCACGGGTAGCGCTCGCAGCAGCGGACGCCGTCATCGCGGAGACGCATTGGCTGGCACCGAATGAGGCAACGGAAGAAATGACGCACGCCTACGGTGATCCCTATGAAGAAACAGTGCTCAATGCTCGGGAGCTTGAGCGCATCTATGACGCCATGCGTGACGTCTACCTCGTCGAAAACAAGCGCGTCGAAAACGAGGCCTTCCATGGACAATAACGCCCCAGTGCTTCGACACTATGTCGCCGAGGCGGTGCCGTCGCTCGGCGGCACTTTCCTCGCTCGCTTCGGTTTTCCCGGTGGCGTCGTTGACTTCGTGCTTGAGGGCAACAAGCCCGCAGTCTACCGGAGCGCGGCTGCCGCCGAAAACGCAGCGGCGCGCGTCCTCGTCGAAAGCCTGAATTCCCGCCAGCGCTTCGGCTCCAAGCGTGAGCTCTCGCAGAAGATGACCGGCGACGAGTTCGCCGCCGAGCTCGCCGAGACAGATATCCCGCTTTCCGACTTCGCCCAGATGTGGGGCACGAAACAGGAGAAGGTCGTCGGCTGGATCCAGGGCGAGGCCGACGTCCCCTTCCCTCTGCGATGGGTGCTGCGACTCCTCCGCCGACCAGGCGCGATCGAGGAGGCGCAGAAGATCGTCGCCGAAAATATCAGCTACAAGCCGGCGTGGCTCGAGCGGGTGCGCCAGCGCGCCGAAAACGAGGAGGGCTGAGCATGGCCGCTACGCGAGATGATATTCAGCGTTGGTTCGACACGGGAAAACAGAAGGGCGCCACGCACTTGATCGTGGCTTGCGATACCTTCGATTGGGAGGACTATCCTGTCTTCGTCATGCCGGAGACGTATCCGCGAGAGGAGGCGGCGAAGTACGACGGTCCGAATATGCAAAAGCTGATGGAAGTCTACAATCTCGCACTCGATCGCGATCCGCAACTAAACCGCCGCCGTTGTTTCGAGTATTGAGCATGGCCAACAAGATCGATGGATTCGCCCCAGGTGCGAGGCCGATATGCGTCTTCTGCAATGCGCCATGGACCGACGATATGATCCGCGTCTATGACATTGACGCGCAGCATGGAGGTGGCAGTTACGACTTTGGCCCAGGAAATCAACAAGCAACCGTAGACATCACGTGCGCGAACTGTAAGCGCCTGATCTATCGTAAAGAGTTTCAAGAATGAAACCCTCCCTCTTCTCCCAATGGCTTGTCGCCATGGGCTTCAACAAGAAGCAGGTGACAAAGGCCGGAGAACTGATCGGCATCGCCACGCCGGCCGCCGTCCGTCGAAACACAGGCGACGTTGAATCGGATCTCACCGAGCGGCTCGCCATGGCTGCTATCCGCGCGGGCCTGCCGCCGTGGTCGCCGAAAACAGACGCGGAGATCGCCGCCGTCGGCCATGCCGTAGAGTTCATCCGGCATGTGGTCGAAAATCAGGGACGGGGTCCGTCGAAAACCAAATGATGAACGACGACGCCAGAAAGGCCGAAGACGTCGCCCGCTTCTATCTGCGGCTGACCGGCCGTCGGTTGATCATCAACCCGGCGCAGCGGGCTGCGTTCGAGCGCGCAGACATCGACATGAGCCTCTTCGAGGCAAGCGAGCGCTTGCCGGCGGAGGCATGATCATCGTGATCCGTCCAGGAAATAATAAAATTGGCACCGGCGGAGTGAATCGAACACCCTACGCGCTGCTTTGGAGACAGCCGCTCTGCCAATGAGCTACGCCGGTTTATTGGAACTGGCGAGCGGTAACGATCCGCTGTCTCGAGGGCCACAACCTCGCGCTCTTCCTTTGAGCTACGCCAGCATGGTTCCTCGTGTCGGCGTCGAACCGACCACGCGACCCTTATGAGGAGTCGCCGCTCCCAGGAGCCCGAGGAAAACAGAAGTGGCAGCGGACCCCGGTGTCAATCCGGGCTGCAGAGCTTCAAAGGCTCCGCTCCTCGTCGGAGGGTCCGCATCGAAAGTGGGACTCCCTACGGGATTCGAACCCGTGATTTTCGGATTGAAAATCCGACGTCCTCGGCCACTAGACGAAGGGAGCAAATTGGAGCGTCCGGCCGGAATCGAACCGGTCCTTGCCAGCTTGGAAGGCTGGTGATCCACCAATGACCCACGGACGCGAAATGGCGGAGAGTGCAGGAGTCGAACCTGCTCATCCTTTCGGATTCGGCGCGTTAGCACCGCGCTGCCTTACCGTTCGGCCAACTCTCCTGGTGCTCGAGGCCGGACTCGAACCGGCATAGTCCCGCTTAGGACGCGGGCGCCCATCCTTTGGACCACTCGAGCGAATTGGAGCTTCCGGCCGGGCTCGAACCGGCGCGCTACCGCTTAGAAGGCGGGGCTCTTCCATCTGAGCTACGGAAGCGAATTGGAGACGCCGGCCCGAATCGAACGGGCACCTGCCGGGTTGCGGCCGGCCGCAAGACCACTCTGCCACGGCGTCGAAAATTGGCACGGGAGGAACGGTTCGAACGTTCAACCTT
>MEMM01000113.1:0-2273 GCA_001767925.1 Alphaproteobacteria bacterium RIFCSPHIGHO2_12_FULL_63_12 | reverse complement strand
GATATCGGGACGTCGACGACCCGCTCGCTACCCATCCCTGTTTCGGCGTCGGCATCCGTGGTGATCGAAGGTGTATGCGTGACACATATCCCTCTCCCACTCGCCGCCGACACTTTCGGGCCAAAGCCTCGTCCGTCGACGACGTCCCTTTCGAATTTGGCGCTCTCCGAGGGACTCGAACCCCCACGGTGACCCAGCTTCGTAGGCTGGCGCTCTATCCAGTTGAGCTAGGAGAGCAAGACTTCTCCCCAGATCAAATCTGAAGCGAAGCGCAGTTTCTTCCTCTGCCGATTCCGCGGCGCATCGATGCGGAGGATGATGCTCACCTTTCGATGAAAGACCTCCGGGCCGAGGATGACAAAATTGTCGATGCAGGGCAGATAGGCGACAACGAAATCAATCTCGTCCTTGTCGTACACGGCGACGGCACCATCACGCACGCTGCGCCTATTGCCGCGCGATCTTGATAGCGCCACCGAAACCGTGCCGTGCTGGCGAGATGAGCGGCCGTCCGACCACTTCACTTGAATTCTACGATATGCACCGCCGACCGATATCAGGTAGTCGTAGCGAGCATCGAGCACCGGCTTGAAGATCGCAATGCCGCGCTTGATGCACTCAGCTTCGAAATACAGTTCGGCGAGTTTTCCCTTTTGAAAAGTGGACAGGTGCGCGAATAAGCGCTCGGGCAGGCGCGCCTCAGCTTCCGCTCCAGATCTGGTGGCGATCCGACGGCGGGGAGGATGCGGGATGTCCGCAACGATCAGTGCAATCGTACTCTTCGAGATGCCGGTTCGGTCAGCGATGTCATCCAGCGCAAGCTGCTCGTCCGCCCGCAGGCGGCGGCACTCCGCACGAGTATCGTCAGAGACCCTCTTCCTCAGCCCCCTTGACTTCGCGCGGGACCGAAACCGCTCCTTCTCCAGACACACCTCGCAGCGCCGTCTATTTGGCGCGGCCGGTGAATCACAATCGAGACATGTTGCAGCATCAATCCGGCGCTGTCGCCATGATCGCATATAGCTTGATGATGAGGACGACACTATGCTGCCGTCAGCCATTGGGACCTCCTTCACAGGTTTCCGTGGTCAGGCTCGGCCCGGCGTTGCAAGCGCCGAGTCGAGCCGCATCTTTTTGTACCACAGAGATTGGCGCCGCGTATCGGATTCGAACCGATGATTTCTGCCGTGAGAGGGCAGCGTCCTTGGCCACTAGACGAACGCGGCATGAAGTTGGCTCCCCGGGCACGGCTCGAACGTGCGACCATCCGCTTAACAGGCGGGTGCTCTGCCAACTGAGCTACCGGGGAAAATGGTGGACCTGAGAGGATTTGAACCCCCGACATTCCGCTTGCAGGGCGGACGCTCTCCCAACTGAGCTACAGGCCCGACGACGTACCTTTTCGGTGACGTCAACGATATGGTGCTCGAGGATGGATTCGAACCACCGACGCCCGCGTCTTCGGCGCGGCGCTCTACCTGGCTGAGCTACACGAGCATGAGATTGGAGCGGGCGGAGGGAGTCGAACCCTCCACATCCACGATGGCAACGTGACGCTCTACCGATGAGCTACGCCCGCAATTTGGTGTGCCGGGTAGGGATTCGAACCCACGAAGGCCGAAGCCATCGGTTTTACAGACCGACTCCTTTGCCGCTTGGATACCGACACGAAGGGATTGGTTGCGGGGGTCCGATTTGAACGGACGTCTCACGGTTATGAGCCGTGCCAGGGGCCTGGTTACCTCTCCCGATACCCCGCATTGAAATTTGGCGGAGAGCGCGCGATTCGAACGCGCGGCACCTTTCGATGCTCCCGTTTTCAGGACGGGCCCGTTAAGCCGCTCCGGCAGCTCTCCGTGAATTGGCGGTTGGGGAGGGATTCGAACCCCCGGGAGTGTGACCTCCGTCTGTTTTCGAAACAGGTGCCTTAAGCCTCTCGGCCACCCAACCTTGGCGGAACCGGCTCGATTCGAACGAGCGAGGGTGTGACCCCTTCTGCCTTTCCAGGACAGCGCCTTAAGCCTCTCGGCCACGGTTCCTTTGAAACTGGTCCTCTCGGCAGGAATCGAACCTGCGCATGGCCCGGCTTCGGAAACCGGCGCTCTGTCCACTGAGCTACGAGAGGAAAATCACTGGCGAGGCCGGGCGCTACTCCGGCTTGCTTGCGAGGCCGCGGCTCTGAACACGGCGTCAGAGCTTTTCACCGCCCGTCCTCACCCTCGCACGCCTGCGAGTCGTAGGTGTCAGGCCGGAAGTTCGTGGCGTGTCTGCTA
>MEMM01000112.1:17177-19583 GCA_001767925.1 Alphaproteobacteria bacterium RIFCSPHIGHO2_12_FULL_63_12 | reverse complement strand
CCGCTCGCGCTTCGCGCTCGCTGGCCTCTCCCAAGGGAGAGGCAAAGAAAGAAAGGCGCCGCGCGTCGCCTCTCCCGCCCGCGCGCGAAGGCGCGCAAAAAATTGGAGAGAGGCCAGCATCGCGCAGCGATGCGGGTGAGGGTTCCAAAAGGAAGAAAATGCGCCGTCAGGCGCCCGGTTTTGCCGTCCGCGAAGGATCGTAGGGCGGATGAAATCCGCCGTTGCGATGGCGCGGCGAGAAGCGGCGGATTTCATCCGCCCTACGCCTGCGCAGCTTCGGCGCGCCCCGGAATGACTGTTAAAGGCGGCCGTGAGACGGGTTATTCTGACGCGTATTCGAATTTGTCGCAGTCGGAAGTGCTGTCAATCTTCGCCGCTCTCATCGCATTGGATTTGGAAGAATATTGCTGCCCCGGAGTTGCGGTGACTTTTCCGCCGGAAAGCTTCCGCCATCGCCAATCATCCGCCGCGTCCTGATAAATTTCATAGGTTACGCAACGCGCGGAACTGTCTGCATAGCTAGCCCCGTCTGACGGCGCCGAGACGTTTGCGCATGCGGACAAAATAACGAGCGCTGCGCCGATCAGTATTAGTCGCATCAAAATCTCCCCGATGTTTGCACTTCTTAAATCATCAGGAATGACTGGACTAGGGTCAAGTCTAATCTTTCGCCCCGCACGCCTCTCCTTTCTTCGCTTTGCGCATCTCGAAGGTCGCGATCCCCTGATCCTCGATCATCACGGCGGAGGCGAAGCCGTTCCTGCCCTGCCGGGAAAATGTGAGGCCGTCGAAATAGGCGGTCGTTCCCTCGATGGCGACCAGCGGGAAATTGACGGTTTCAGCCTTTTCCTCCCATCCCGTGAGATCGGGGTTGAAGTGTTTGATTTTCAGGATGAGCGAGCCGCCCTCCTCCGCGATCGTGTAGAACTCATAAAACATCAGGCCGCCATCGGGTTTCATCTGGCGGAACATGCCCATGATCTGGCCGCCCGCGGGCGGCGCCATGATTTCTTCGGCGCAAGCGCCAAGGCCTTCGCCGATCCAATGGCCGGCGAGGAAAGCGACATCGCTTATTTTCGCCGTCGGCGCTGACGATGCGTCTTTCAGCGTTCGAAGCCCCGGCGGCGAAGCGGCCGCCGGCGCGATCGCGGCGACCGTCGGCAAGATAATGCTCATTTTCAGAAATCCGCGCATGAACGCCCTCGATTGCTGCAGTGCGGCAAGAAAAATCGTCGCCGATTTCGGCTGGTGAAAACGACCGGGATAATATGACACTCGATCGCTTCGGGGACGCAAGCCCTTGCAAAATCAGGAAATCGGGGCACTGTGCGCGGCTCGCAGCGGGCGGGGAGTTCGGTCCGTGAGAGGGGCGCGGCGATCGGCATCGGGGCGGATCACTGATCGCCAGCGTCGGTTTGAAGTTCACATTCACCGCGACGAGCGGGAGGGAAAAGAATGACGAAAGAGACATCAGCGCCAAAGATCGAAACGCGTCCTGCTTTCGCCAGCGGGTTTATCCGGCGAAAATCGATCGAACAGATGCAGGCGGAGTTCGAGGGGGGCGAGCTGAAACGCACGCTTGGCGCCTGGAACCTCATCCTCCTCGGCATCGGCTGCATCATCGGGACCGGGATTTTCGTCCTCACCGGGCGCGCCGCCGCGGAATATGCCGGCCCCGGCATCATGGTGTCCTTTATCATCACCGGAACGCTCTGCGCTTTCGTCGCCCTTTGTTACGCCGAGCTCGCCTCCGTGCTGCCGGTGTCCGGATCCGCTTATTCCTATTCCTATGCGTCGATGGGGGAATTCGTCGCCTGGGTGATGGGCCTCCTTTTGGTGCTCGAATACGGGCTCGCGGCGTCGACGGTCGCGGTCGGCTGGTCCGGCTATGTCGTCAGTTTCCTGCACGATCTCGGGATCAGCATCCCTCCAGAGTTTACGGCGGCGCCAGGACAGGTCGTCGGCGGATTCCTCAATGGGGAATATTTCGACAAAAACCAGTTCCCGAACGGCGCCGTCCCCGCTGAGGCGACGCAGGTGATCGCGACCTTCAATCTTCCCGCGCTGATCGGCATCCTCGCGGTGACGACGCTGCTGATCGTCGGCATCAATGAATCGGCGTCGGTCAACAACGTCATCGTCTTCATCAAGGTCGGCGTCGTTATCGCCTTTATCGTCATTGGCATCGGCTATGTGAATTTCGACAACTGGTCGCCGCTGATTCCGCCGCAGGTGACGATCCAGCCCGACGGCACGATGCTGCCTTCAGTCGGGGAAGCGGCCGGATTCTGGCCGCAGCTCAAACAGGCGTTTGTCGACATCTTCACCGGCGACAATACGCACCGTTACGGCATCGGCGGCGTCATTCACGGCGCCGCGGTCATCTTCTTCGCCTATATCGGCTTC
>MEMM01000112.1:0-17145 GCA_001767925.1 Alphaproteobacteria bacterium RIFCSPHIGHO2_12_FULL_63_12 | reverse complement strand
ACATGCCGATCGGCATCATCGGATCGCTGGTCATCTGCACGATCCTCTATATTTTGACCTCCGGCGTGCTCGTCGGAATCGTACCCTACGCCATGCTCGACGACCCGGCGCCGATCGCGCTCGCGGTGAACGAAATCGGGCTTCCCTGGTTCTCGAAGCTGATCAAGATCGGGGCGATCGCCGGCCTTTCCTCGGTCATGCTGGTTCTTTGCTACGGGCAGACGCGCATTTTCTATTCGATGGCGCGCGACGGGCTCCTCCCCGGATTCTTCGGCTCGGTGCACAAGACCTTCAAGACGCCGTGGATCAATACGATGATCGTCGGCGCGCTTGCCGGCTCCGGCGCGGCCTTCATGTCGCTCGACAACCTCGCCGACCTCACCAATGTCGGCACCCTGGCGGCGTTCATGATCGTCTGCATCACCGTGCTTTACATGCGCATCGCGCATCCGGGCCTGAAACGGCCGTTCAAGGCGCCCCTGGGACCGGTGACGCCCATCCTCGGCACGACGATGTGCTTTATTCTGCTGATGTCGCTGATGACCAATCCGCACACGCGCGGCTTCTTCGTGAATTACCTGATCGGTGGCGTCGTGCTGTATTTCATCTTCGGGTATTGGAACTCGAAGCTCGGCAAAGCGAACGGCAAGAAAGCCTGACGCTACTGCAGCTTTCGGGCGGCGATCAGCACGATCGCCGCCCACGCGGCGCCGAAACCGAGGCCGCCGATGACATCGGTCGGATAATGAACGCCAAGATAGACGCGGCTCGCCCCAACCAGCAGCGCCAACGTCACGGCGACAAAAAATACATAATTGCGGACAATGCGTTCGTTGATATCGCGCGCGATCAGCACGGCGAGCGTCAGATAAATCGCGGCGGCGCTCGTTGCGTGGCCGCTCGGGAACGAATTGCTCGACGCCTTGACGAGATGGGGAACGATGCTGGGTCGCGGCCGGTCAAAGAGATCCTTCAACAGGCCAGATAAGATCGTCTCGCCGATCACGGCGGCGAGGAGGATGAGGATCGTCCGCCCCTGCCCCTTCACCGCAAAAAAGCCGACGAGGGAAAGCGTCAACAGCGTCAGCAATGGCGTGCCGCCGAGCGCCGTCACCTCACGCGCGGCCGGCAGCAGCCAATCGGGACCGACCGGCTGGCGCAGATCATCCGCCGCGCGCAGCGCCAGCAGGACGCGCTGGTCGAGATCGAGCGTCGATCCGGACATCACCAGGCCCGCCGTCGCCATGAAAACGAACAGCCCGGCGCTCGCCGCGGCGAGAAGGAAAAGCGAGCGAACGCCCTTCCGGCTGGTATCGCTATTGCCCAACGATCGCCCTCATCATCTGGCCGGAAATCCAGCCGCCGAATGTGCCGACAATATAACCGAGCACCGCGAGCAAAACGCCGACCGGCGCAAGGCTCGGATGGAACGCGGCGGCGACAACCGGGGCCGAGGCCGCGCCGCCGATATTCGCCTGACTGCCGACCGCCAGAAAGAAGCTTGGCGCCCGGATGAGTTTCGCCACAAGGATGAGAAGCCCGGCGTGAATACTGATCCACAGCCCGCCGATCAGGAAAAATGCCGGCGTCTCCGCGAGCGCGCGGATGTTCATGTTGAGCCCGACCGTCGCCACGAGAATATAAATGAAGACCGAGCCGACTTTGGAGGCGCCCGCTCCCTGCAGGTCGCGCACTTTCGTAAACGACAGGACGACGCCGATGATCGTCGCAATGACGACGATCCAGAAAAACGTCGAATGAACGCTGAACTGCGCCGCGCCGGGCAGCGCGCGCTTGAAAAAGGGCGCAAGAATATCCGCGCCGAAATGCGCGATGCCGGTCGCGCCGAACCCGATCGCGAGGATGAACATCAGATCTTTCAGCGACGGAATGCGGGCATTCTGCGCTTCGAGGGCTTCGGCGCGCCGCT
Organism: Alphaproteobacteria bacterium RIFCSPHIGHO2_12_FULL_63_12; assembly: GCA_001767925.1. Classification (GTDB taxonomy): domain Bacteria; phylum Pseudomonadota; class Alphaproteobacteria; order Caulobacterales; family Parvularculaceae; genus Amphiplicatus. The sequence continues at coordinate 15,215 of MEMM01000112.1, read as the reverse complement.
TGACCTCGTCGATGGCGGACGCGTCCGCTTTCAGCCATTTGTCGACTTTGGCGCTGTTGGCGGCGATCGCGAGCAGGATCGCCATCCAGACATTGGCGACAATGACATCGACGGCGACCCAGATTGAAAACGCCTCGGGTCCCGTATGGAAGATTTCGCGGATCGCGGTCTGGTTCGCCGCGCCGCCGATCCAGCTCCCCGCGACCGTCGCCATGCCGCGCCAGACGGCGTCGGGGCCCTCAACGCCGACCATTTGAGGCGCAATCGCGCTCGCGACGAGCAACGCGATCGGTCCGCCGATGACGACGCCGATCGTTCCGGTAAAGAACATCGTCAGCGCCTTCGGCCCGAGGCGCAGCGTCGCCGGCAAATCGGCGACCATCGTCAGGATAACGAGCGCGGCCGGCAACATGAAGCGCGAGGCGACGAAATAAAGCTGCGACTGATCCGGATCGACGAGACCGGACGAGGTCAGGAGCGACGGCAGGAAATAGCAAAGAAGGAGCGGCGGAAATATCTGGTAAAAGCGCCTGAAAAACGCGCCGCCGCTTTCCGACGACCAGAACACGAACCCCAGCATCAGCATCAGGACGCCGAAGATAACGGCGTCATTCGAGAGCAGTGCGTGCTCCGCCATCAGGTCGCTCCCTCCCTTGCGTCGTCAGTCGTTCTTGTAGACGGCGCCGTCTTTCATGACGAACCCGACCTTTTCGAGAACCGACACGTCGGTCAGCGGATCGCCGTCGACCGCGATGATGTCCGCCGCATAGCCCGGCCTTATCTGACCGAGCGACTTTTCCTTGCCGAGCGCTTGGGCGGCGTAGGTCGTTGCGGAACGCACCGCCTCAATCGGCGTCATGCCGTATTTGACCATCCAGGCGAATTGCCGGCCATTGTCGCCATGCGGATAAACGCCGCTGTCGGTGCCGTAAGCGAGCTTTGCGCCCATCTTCGCGGCGAGGCGGAAACTCTCGCGCTGGATTTCGGCGATCTCGGCGTCCTTGCGCAGGGATTCTTCGAGGACACCGTTCTTGCGGCCCTCGGTCTGCGTGTATTCGGTGTTGTAGATGTCCATGACAAGATAGACGCCTTTCGACTTCGCCATGTTGACGGCTTCCTTGTCGAGATAGCTCGCATGTTCGATCGTATCGACGCCGGCCTTGATGGCGTTCTTGATTCCGGCGTTTCCGTGCGCGTGGCTCGCGACTTTAAGACCGCGCTGATGCGCTTCGGCGACGATCGCCTGCATTTCCTCAATGGTGTTCTGTTCGGCGCCCGGAACCGTGCCCTTGGAAAAGACGCCGCCGGTCGAGCAGGTCTTGATGACATCGGCGCCGTATTTGATGTTGTTGCGGACTTTCTCGCGCATCTCCCACGGTCCGGTGGCGGCGCCCTCGCCGCGCAGGTGGAAATCATTGGGCAGGAGATTGTAGTCGGAGCAATGCCCGCCGACGATGCCGATCGAGGGCCCCGAGACATACATGCGCGGCCCCGGCACGACCCCCGCCGCGATCGCATCGCGCAGGGCGACGTCGGCATAGTCGCCGGCGCCGACATTCCGGACCGTCGTAAAGCCCGCCATCAGGGTCTTTTCCGCGTTGACGACGCTCCAGATCGCGGCGCTTTCACGCGTTTCGCCGATTCCGCGATACCCGCCGAGCGTCTGATCGCCGATGAGATGCGTGTGCATGTCGATGAGGCCGGGAAGGATCGTCTTCGCGCCAAGATCGACGGTTGTTGCACCGTCGGGCGCCGGTAATGTCGCTCTGGTTCCAACCGCGACGACCTTTCCTTCGTCAACGACGACAGCCGGATCGACGATCATTTTTCCGCTCGCCGGATCGATCATCCGCGCCGCCGTCACATAGGTTGGCGCGGCGAGCGCGGGCGTTGCTGCAATAGCGAACAAGATCGAGGCGGCGATTCGCATGAAGTCACTCCGTTGTTTACCGTACGGTTTACGGTTTCGCCCGTGGCGTCAATCAAAGGGCGCAATTTGACTCAATAACTCCGTTCACAACCTTTCAGGGAAATCAACGTTGAGAGGCGCCATTTTCAGGACTTGAGGCGGCCTCGTTTCCTGATTAGTCTTCGCGGCGACCGATAGCGCGTAGCTCCTGCTGCCGTCTTTCCGCTGGGGTTGGGGGATATCGTCGAAGTATACGGTCAAAACACCCGCAAAGAAGAAGGGCTCAGTATGAAACTATCAAAAGCTGGAACAAGGCGCGCCTCAAAAATCGCGCTCACCATCGGCGTTCTCGCCTTAGCGGCGTCGCCGGCGCTCGCGGCGCCGAAGAAAACCGTCGGACCGCCGGTCGCCGCCGGTCAGTCTCGGTATCTGGTCGAATATAATCCCGGCAACAAGCAGGCGATTTCGAACCTCGTCGCCGCCCAGGGCGGCAGCATCGTTTATGATTATTCGTCGCTCTTCAATGGCCTTGCTGCTGATCTGTCGGACGCGGGCGTCAAAACGCTTCGGCAAAGCGGTCTCACAAAGACAATCGAAGGCGACATCATCCTGACGCTCCATGGCGTCACAGAGAAACGGAACGTCGCTCGTGAGGACGCCTTCGTGCCGCGCCAGTCGAAAGCATCTACGTCGACGAGCGAGCGCGCCGCAAAGTCCTCTGTTCAAAGCTCGCCCGCCAAGAGCGTGAGCTCGTCTGCGAGCCTTTCGAAGACCGCGAGCGCGTCTTCGTCGACCGCCACGACGACAACCGAGTCAGCAACGCCGTACGAAGACGGCGCCATGCCGCAGGCCGCGGCGCCGGCGAGCCTGCCCGCCGGATTCCCCGGACCTTCGATCTTTACTGAATTTGTCGGCTGGGATCGCGACCGCGCCCAATCGGACGCTGTCTGGAGCATCGCGCCGAACAATGGACTTGCGGATAACGGTATCGCCTCGCCAGTTCTCGCGCCCGGTTCGGTCACCGGCGCCGGGGTTGTCGTCGGCGTCCTCGATACGGGCATCGACTACGACCATCCCGATCTCGTCGCGAATATCGTCAATGATTGCGGCTCGGGCGTCGTTCGCGACTTCCTCACCCTCGACGATTGCGCCGCGGATGACACCTTCAACGGCCACGGCACCAGCGTCGCCAGCGTCATCGCGTCGGCGGCGAACGGCATCGGCCTCGTCGGCAACGCGCCGAACGCGCAGATCCGTCCCTATCGCGTTTGCGACGGAGGCTGCCCGCTTTCGGCGATCATCGGCGGCATCGCGCAAGCGACCGCTGACGGCGTCGATGTCATCAATATGAGCTTTGGCGGCGGCGCCGGCAAAAACTTCGAAGCCTCGGCGATCCAGGCGGCTGCGGCGGCCAATATCGTCCTCGTCGCTTCGGCCGGCAACGAAACAAGCCAGAAAGTCCACTTCCCGGCCGGGTATGGACAAGTGCTCTCTGTCGGCGCGACCAACGGTCCCACTCCGGCCGTTATGGATCAGCCGGCGAGCTTCACCAATTTCGGCGGCTGGGTCGATATCACAGGGCCCGGCGTCAACAATCCGACGGCGACCTGCACCGGGTGCGTCACTGAAGGGTTCGTCGACGAACTGACCCCGAACGCCGCTAACTTCGCGGCCAATGAAATGACCAACTCGCCGATCGCCATCGTCTCCAACACGGCGGTCGTGAATGCGGGACTTGCCTGCACACCGCTGGCGGCCGGCTCGCTCACCGGCAAGATCGCCCTGATGCAGCGGGGCGCCTGCGCCTTCGCCCTCAAGGCGGCCAACGCCGAAGCGGCGGGCGCCGTCGCGACGATCATTTCCAACAACGCGCCGGGGAACTTCTTCGGCACGCTCGGGACTTATGTTCCCGCCGGCCCGTCGGTTTCGATCTCGCAAGCTGACGGCGCAACTCTCGCGGCCGATGTCGCCCTCGGCGGCGCGACCGCCGATGTCGGCATTCGCCGTCGGAACGATATCGAATACTGGCTGATCAGCGGCACCTCGTTCTCGGGGCCGACGGTCGCCGGCGTCGCCGCTCTCGTCAGATCGGCGAACCCGAACCTCACCGAACTCGAGGTTCGCAACATCCTCACCAGCACGGCGCAGCCGATCGGCTCGCAAAATGTGTTCGGCGCCGGCATGGTTAACGCCGCCGCCGCGGTTCAGGCCGCGCAACCCTGACCGGGACTGACTAAACACGAAAAGAATCAGGGGCCGAAAGGCCCCTGATTTTTTATGCGGTTACGAGAAAAAGCGGTCGCTGGTAGGTCTCACGACGCCAGGCAGGTTTGCAACGCCGCGTCATAGCTCGCCTTTGCCTGCTCATAGGCGGCGAGATCCGCTTCGAAGCGCTGGTCAGCGGCGTTCTGTTTCGATTTCTTGATGACATGGCCGCCAAGCGCGCCCGCGCCCGCGCCGACCGCCGCGCCGATCCCCGCGCGGTCGGTGATCACTTCGCCGCCGATCGCGCCGACTGCGGCCCCGACCGCCGCGCCCTTTAGAACTTGCTTGTTGCCGGCGTCCTCCCGCACGGGATAGGGCGTCGTCGCCGGATCAAACCCGGTCTGCGAGGTCGCGACCACGCGGCAATCGGGCTTGGGTTTGGGCGCCGCTGCGACCTTCACCGGCTCGACGATTTCAGGCGCCGCCGCTTCCACAGGCGCGATCTCTTCGACGACGTTTTCTTCCGCGATCAACGCGGTCTTTTCCGCTTGCTGTCCGCCCGACATCGCAAGCCCCGCCCCGGCGATCAGCGCCGCCGCGCAAATACCCGCCATGACCATCATCTTCGTGCTCATCATCTCTCCTTTTCAGGGCGGCTTTCCGCGCCTCCGGCCTGTCCTGAAAAGAGCCGACAATGGCGAATATCGGGTTAGCGCCGTCACGCGTTTTTTACAGGAGCGCCGGCGATTTGGGTCAATTCCGGCGGCGCGGCAAATGACATTTGCGTCAGATGGCGTGAAGCGCCCCCTATCTCGTCAGCGGCTTGTATTTGATCCGGTGCGGCGTGTCCGCGTCGGCGCCGAGGCGGCGCTTCTTGTCCTCGACATAGGCGGCGAAGTTTCCCTCGAACCACTCGACATGGCTGTCGCCTTCAAAGGCGAGGATATGCGTCGCGATGCGGTCGAGGAACCAGCGGTCGTGGCTGATGATGACGGCGCAGCCGGCGAAATCCTCCAGCGCGCGCTCAAGCTCGCGAAGCGTGTCGACATCGAGATCGTTGGTCGGCTCGTCGAGAAGAAGCAGGTTCGCGCCCTCGGTCAGCATCTTGGCGAGGTGAACGCGGTTGCGCTCGCCGCCGGAAAGATTGCCGACTTTCTTCTGCTGGTCGCCGCCCTTGAAATTGAACCATCCGACATAGGCCCGACTCGACATTTCACGATTGCCAAGCTTGACGACATCGAGCCCGCCGGAAATTTCCTCCCAGACGTTCTTGTTGGGCGAAAGGTCGTCGCGGCTCTGATCGACATAGCCCATTTTCACCGTCTCGCCGACGCGCAAGGCGCCGTCGTCCGGCTGTTCCCGTCCGGTCAGCATACGGAACAGCGTCGTCTTGCCGGCGCCGTTCGGACCGATGACGCCGACGATGCCGCCGGGCGGCAGCTTGAACGACAAACCGTCGAACAACAGCTTGTCGCCATAAGCCTTTTTGAGATTTTCCGCCTCGATAACGACGCCGCCAAGGCGCGGGCCCGGCGGAATCTGGATCTGCGCGAAATTGATTTCTTCCTTGCCGGCGCGCGACAAAAGCTCCTCATAGGAATTGATGCGCGCTTTCGATTTCGCCTGCCGGGCTTTCGGGCTCTGACTGATCCATTCGGCTTCGCGATCGAGCGTCTTCTTGCGGTTTTGTTCTTCGCGGTCTTCCTGCATGAGGCGCTGGCGCTTGGCTTCGAGCCAGGAGGAATAATTGCCTTCGTGCGGAATGCCGCGGCCGCGATCGAGTTCGAGAACCCAACCCGTCACGTTGTCGAGGAAATAGCGGTCGTGGGTGACGATGATCACCGCGCCCGGATATTCGCGCAGGTGCTTTTCAAGCCAGGCGACGCTCTCGGCGTCGAGATGGTTGGTCGGCTCGTCGAGCAGCAGAAGATCCGGTTTCGACAACAAAAGCCGCGCGAGCGCGACGCGGCGCTTTTCGCCGCCCGAGAGATTGTCGACCTTCCAGTCGCCCGGCGGACAGCGCAACGCCTCCATCGCCATTTCAATCTTGCTGTCGATGTCCCAGCCGTCGGCGGCGTCGATCTCCTCCTGGAGCTTCGACATCTTCTCCATCAGTTCGTCGGTGTAGTCCTCGGCCATCTGAGCCGAGACGGCGTTAAAGGCGTCAATCTTCGCCTTGATCCCGCCGAGCCCTTCCATGACGTTCTCGAAAACCGTCTTGCCGCTGTCGAGCTGGGGCTCCTGCTGGAGGAAGCCGACGGTCGCGCCATCCGCGGCATAGGCCTCGCCCGAAAATTCCTTATCGATCCCGGCCATGATCCGCAGCAACGTCGACTTGCCCGAGCCGTTGACGCCGACGACCCCGATTTTGGCGTCAGGATAAAACTGCAAGTATATGTTTTCCAAAACCTTTTTGCCGCCCGTATAGGCTTTGGTCAGACCCTGCATGAAATAGATATACTGGTGTTTGGCCATATTTTTCGCCCGCCGGGCGCTCTTTCCGGTTGAGAATTGCGTCTTTGCTGGAACAGCGGCGGGTCATATCGCGCGTCTTGGCGCGATTCAACGGCGCGCCCGGCTTTCCTGTTCCGCGTTGCGCCCTATATAGTGAGGACGACAGCCGGGCGGCGGGGCGCCTTTGGCGGAATGGGGTTAGGGTAAAAGATGGCCGGTTACGTCGAAAAGACCTTGGCTCCGGGGGAAGAGATTGTTTACCGGGTCCACTTCAACTGGACCTTCAGCTTCTTTCCGGTCCTTTGGTTCGCGCTCGGCTCGGCGCCGGTCGTCATGTACACGCTGCTGAATTTCGGCGCGTTCGGCCCGAAAATTCCGTTCGAGGAATTGCAGATCGGCTGGTGGTTCGTCGCCGGCGGCTTCCTGACCGGCTTGTTCATCCTGCTGAACCACCTGATCACGCTGTGGACGACGGAAATCGTCGTGACGACTTACCGCTTCGTCTTCAAGACCGGACTCATTTCCCGCGCGACGCAGGAAGTCTCGTTGAACAAGATCGAGGAAATCACCCTGCACCAGTCTGTCTGGGGCCGAATATTCGGCTATGGAAGCCTTGTCCTGCGCGGCACCGGCGTCGGCGTCATCACGCTTCCGAATATCGACGACCCGATCGACGTCCGCCGCATCATCGAACACGCGAAAGCGGCGCTCCGGCAGAATAACCGCGAAGAGCGCCTTGGCGACGACGATTAGGCCGAAAAGGTCTCCGTCAGGATCGCTTCAAGTCCCTTACGGTCGTCATCGTCAAATTGCGCGGTTCGGTCGCTGTCGACATCGAAGACCGCGATCAGCGCGCCGGTCCGGTCGATCACCGGCACGACGATCTCCGATTCCGAGCGGCTGTCGCAGGCGATGTGTCCGGGAAATTCGTGAACGTCCTTGACGACGAGGCTCTCACGCCGCGTCGCGCAGGCGCCGCAGACGCCCTTGTCGAAAGGAATGCGCAAGCAGCCGAGCGTGCCCTGATAGGGCCCGATGACAAGTTCGCGCGGGCGTTCGGGATCGACGAGGTAGAACCCTGTCCAGTAATAATGATCGAAGGCGTGATGGAGGATGTTCGACACCGTCGCCATGCGTGCGATGAGATTGCTCTCCCCGTCCAGCACGGCGGCGATTTCGGCGGCAACCTCGCGATAAAGGCTGGACTTTTTTGATTCCGGCATGGCGCGCTACCTCGTCAGTCGAGCGGCGATGACGTTCGCCAGTTCATTTGAGCGCTGAGACCCGATAAGGACGCGCCCGCCGTCCCGCAGCGCGAGCTGAACGCCCTCATCGCCCTGCGCATTATAGGCCTTGCCGTTCGGTCCGATGCGATAGCCCCAGCCGCCATATTCCATGATCGGTTTGTACCGGCGCGCTTCGGCCGAGGCGATGTCGGCGAAACGAATGAGCCGATTGATAAACAACATTCCTCTTACGATGACGCCCTCTTCCGTGACATCGGTCGATAACGTCAACGTCCTGAACAGGACGGCGACCAAGGCTATCACGCCGAACAGGAGATAAAGGCCGACTTCGGCGCCCGGCGTCGCCCGCGCAGCGAAATAAGCGCCAAGTCCCGCGATCGCAGTCGAGGCGTAAACGAACGCCTGCAGGCGCGGCGACAGCTGCTGTTTCTCCGAAAATATCGAACCGCTCTCACTCATCTTTTTTCATCTCTTATCCGATCGCGAATTCGAGCGGCGGCAGCGGCCCAATCATCACCTCGACGCGGTCCCCGTTGACGAGCGGTCCGACGCCTTCCGGCGTTCCCGTAAAGATAAGGTCGCCCGCCTTCAATTCAAAGAGCCGCGACAGCGCCATGATGATTTCCGGCGCCGACCAGATCATGCCGCCGAGCGCCGCGTTCTGCTTTTCAACGCCGTTCACCGCAAGGCAGATGCGCGCATCCGCAAAAAGCGGCGGCGGAAAATCCTCGATGCGCGCGATGAGGCCGACGGCGGCGGAATTGTCGAACCCCTTCGCCGTATCCCAGGGAGCGCCCGCTTTTTTCGCGGCGGCCTGCAAGTCGCGCCTTGTGAGATCGCAGCCGCAGGCCTGCCCGAAGATCAGCGCGGCGGCGTCTTCCGGCGTTTTGATGTCGCGGCCGCCCGCCTTCAGGGCGACGACAAGTTCGCCCTCATAATGAAAATTCGCGGTCGCCTGCGGATAAGGAATGACAGTTCCCGTGCCGACGATCGCGTCCGCCGGCTTGGTGAAAAAGACCGGCGGGTCGGATTTCGGGTCGCCGCCCATTTCCTTGACATGGTCGGCGTAATTCTTCCCGATGCAGAATATCCGCCGGACCGGAAATTCGCCGCCGCCCAGAACCGCGGCGGAAGAAATCGGCGGCGGCTCGAATACATATCTCATGACGAACACCCGTGTTCCTTGACGATGCGTTTGCCGGAGGGCGGATATTTCGCGAGCAGCGTCGCGGGCCTTATGGGACGCGCGACGAGATCGCCGCCGCAATTAGGACAGACGGATTTCAAGACTTCGTCGGCGCAGCTTGCGCAGAACGTGCATTCAAAGGAGCAAATTCGCGCGTCGTCCGCCGGCTTGAGATCCTTGCCGCAACATTCGCAATTCGGCCTCAGCTCCAGCATCTCTATTTCTCCGTTGCGCCGGGATCGTCCGGCTCATGCGGCGGCGCGGCGGAAACGTTCCGCCCCCCGGCGGTTTTCGAAAACGTCCCGTGCGCCTCGTCCGGAAACGATTTGATGAAAATGTCCTGCGTCGGGAAGGGAAATTCGATCCCCTCCTCCTTGAACGCCTTGAATATCGCAAAGCGCAGGTCGGTCCTCACCTGCAGGCCCTTCGAGATATCGCTGATGAAGCCTCTGACTTCGAAATCGAGCGACGACGCGCCGAAATCGTTCCAGACGACAAAAGCCTCCGGATATCTCACAATCTGCGGGTGGGCGTTGGCGCAGCGGAGCAAAATCTCCCGGACCAGTTCGGGATCGCTGCCATAGGAAACGCCGACCGGGACGCGGATGCGTCCAAGCGCGCTTTTGTGCGTCCAGTTCGTCACCGAAGAGGCGACCAATTCGGAATTTGGAATGATGACGGTCGCGCGGTCGAATGTCTCGAGCATGGTTGAACGGACGCTGATCTTCTTGACGATCCCCTCTCCGGACGGCGTGACGATCCAGTCGCCGGCTTTCACCGGGCGTTCGAAAAGCAGGATGATGCCGGAAACGAAGTTGTTGACGATCGACTGCAGGCCGAAGCCGATGCCGACCGATAACGCGCCGGCAATCAGCGCCAGATTGGAGAGATCGACGCCGAGAAGGCCGAGCCCGACGACCGCGGCGATGACCAGTCCCGCATAGCCGATCAAGGTCGTTAGCGAGTTCTGGATGCCGGGATCGATGCGCGAATGCGCGAAAGGCCCCCGCTGCATGGCGCTTTGAAACAGCCGCGTCAGCGCCAGTATGCCGACAAACGTCCCGATCGACATTAAAACGTCGACCAGGGAAATCGTGAACCCCCCGACCCTGAACCCGACGAGCGCCCGCAGAAGATAATCGCGCACGATGCTTGAATTCACGCCCGCCAGCACGAACAGCATCGGCATCAACGACAGCAAGATCACGAAGTCGATCCCCGCGCCGACCCAGAACTGGAAGGCGCGCTGTCCGTCGTCGTCGGCGCCTGCCCGGCTCGTCCGCAAACGCCGGTCAGCCCAGGAGAGAATTTCCTTCAGGGCGGCGCGAACGAACCAGACGATGACCGCCAACAAGATCAGATAATAAAGCCGCGTCGCCATGAAATCGGCGAGCGCGACAAAGCCTGCGGCGGGCGCAATCATCAGCATGAACGAAACGAGGCGCCCGGCAAATCGCAGCGCCCCCCAGGCGCCCTGCTCGGGAACGGTCGGCGCGCCGTCGCCGACGGCGGACGCTTCCGCAGCCGTCGCCGTCTCCGCCGCCGATGGAACCCAAATCTCTTTTCGGCAAAGCGCGAACAACAGCGCGCCGACAATCATCGCCGCCGATCCGTTGACGACGGCGCGCAGGGCTTGCGCCTGATCCGGCGCTAACATGGCGAGGACGGCTTTCGCGCCGCCGACGATCACGATCCACAACACAAGCGAAAAGGCGATCTTCGCCCGCGCCAGCCGACCTTCTTCAAGTCGCCAGGAAGGAGCCAGCGGCGAAAGAAGTCCGCGCGTGAAGCCGTCGATCACGAGATACGCGACAAGCGCTTTCCAGATCGCGCGGACGACCGGAACGTCTGTCGCGACAATCAGGCCCAGCGCCTTTGACGTTTCGATCACCAGCAACCCGCCGACAACCCCCGGAATGAGACGCGTCAGCATTTTGATGCCGCCGACCGCGACCCGCCGCCGCGGCGTCGGCTCGAACGCTTCGATACGCGCGCTGAAGGCCCGCCTCAGCCAGTTGCTCACCGGCCCGAACATCATGAAGGACGCTGCGACCGCTGCGAGGAGCCCCCCGAGTGAAAACAGAAGGTCCCGCTGACTTCGCTTCAACGCGGACCATTCAGCGACATGCGTTGCGGCAGATTGCATGCGGTCATGCGCCTGCGTCGCCGCTTCATTCCACAAGTCGAAGGACACGAGCGGCGTTCCGCGCCGCGACAGCCGCCGATAGCGCTCGCCGAGTCGCTGGGCTGAAAACTCATCGAGCAGGGCGGCCGCCTCGTCGATATTCGCGATGATCCGCGTGCGTTGGCCGCGCAGATAAGTGAGCTCCGAATTGATCGACTGGCGCTCGCTGGCGACAGGCGGCGCTTCCGCGGGCTCACCTTCTTTGGGCGGCGCGCCAAGCAGGGAGAGCCGCTCTTCGGCCCGCTTCAGCTCCGCCTCAACCGGGTTTAACCTCGACCGGGAACTGGCGATCATCGAACGCAAGTTGCTGTCAAAGCTCGCCGGATCCTTGACGCCCTCAGAGTGCAGCTCGTCCGTCAATTCGTCGAGCTGGCGCGCCGCCGCCGCGATTTCCTGCTCCCGCGCCAGTTGATCGCCGGTTTGCGCCGCCGCGCCGCCAATGAGAATCGCGGCCAGCGTGATGGCGGCGAGCAATCGCCTCACAACCAGCCCCGCGCCTTGAAAAATCCGATCAGAGCAGACCCGATCGTCAGGGAAATCCCAAGCACCACCCAGAAGGCGATCGGGCTTTCCGCGCCCGGGATGCCGCCGACATTGATTCCAAGAAGGCCGACAAGAAAGTGCAGCGGCAGGAAGACCACTGTCGCCGTCGACAGGATCAGCATGTTTCGATTCATGTCTTCCGAGCGCTGATCCATGATCTGCTCGTGCAGGATCATTGCGCGCTCGCGCGCGGCGTCGATTTCCTCGGTCATGCGGGTCACCGCATCCGAGGTTTCGCGCAGCGCCATCCGGCAACGGGCGTCGAACAGCGTTATATCGCTGAGGGACAAGCCATTGATGGCGTCGCGTTGCGGCGCGATATAGCGGCGAAGGTAAACGGCGGTCCGTCGCGCTTCCGCCAGCCGGGCGCGCACGCTTCGCTCGGAATTTTCAAGAACGATGTCTTCAAGCTCGTCGATCGCGTCGGCGACTTCCTCGACATAGGGCTCGATCGCCGTGGTGATTTTGGAGGCGAGCAGCCCGACGAATTCGCCGGGATCCCTCGGACCGCTCCTCGGCTTTTCGATGATGTCCCGCACATCCGCGATCGCCTTGACGACGCGGCGCCGGGCCGTGATCACCCGTTTGGGATCGGCCCAGATCCGCAGCGACACCATATCCTCCGGCTCCGCGCCGGGATTGTGATTGACGCCGCGCAAATTGACGGTGATTCCGGTATCGAACCGCGACATGCGCGGGCGTGTTTCGAACGCCATGAGCGCATCGGCAGCCGCCTGCGGAAGATAAGGCTGCGCGCGCACCAATTTTTCGCAGTCGGGCGAGTTGATGTTGAGGTGGACCCAGACCCACTCGAACTCGTCGAAGCGGGCGCCGGATTGCACCTCGTCCCAGGACAGCGCGACGCCCGTCGAGTTTTTGACGCCGAAGGCGCAGACGAGCGCCGGGCACGACGCGCCGGTCTGGTCTTCGTCGCACGGCGTGCGATTTTGGTTGATGTCCAGCGGCGCGCTCAAAGGATTTTCTGACCGGTTTTGGCCCAGTCGGCGAGGAAGGCTTCAAGGCCCTTGTCAGTCAGGGGATGTGACGCCAGCGCCTTGATAACGGAGGGCGGCGCGGTCGCGACATCGGCGCCGGCGAGCGCTGACTCTCTCATATGCTGCGGCGAGCGGATCGAGGCGGCAAGGATTTCGGTCCTGAATCCGTAATTGTCGTAAATCATCCGGATGTCGCGAATGAGCTGCATCCCATCCTCGCCGATGTCGTCGAGACGGCCGATGAAGGGCGAGATATACGTCGCTCCCGCCTTCGCGGCGATCAGCGCCTGATTGGCGGAAAAGCACAGCGTCACATTCGTCTTGATTCCCTCGCCCGTCAGCGCTTTGCACGCGGCGATCCCCTTCAGCGTCAGCGGCAGTTTGACGACGACGTTTCCGGCGATCTTGGAGAGGCTCTTTCCCTCCGCGATCATTTGCGCGGTTTCGAGCGCTGTCACCTCGGCGCTGACCGGCCCCGGCTGCAACGCGCAGACCTCGGCGATCATTTCCCGAAAATCGCGCCCGGATTTGGCGACGAGGCTTGGATTGGTGGTGACGCCGTCGACCAGGCCCGTGGGGATAAGAGCTTTGATTTCAGCGACTTCGGCGGTGTCGACAAAGAATTTCATGAGGTGGGTCTTTGCTGGTTGCGGGCCCTCTTTAGCAAGGAGTCGCCTCTAACGGCAAAAGCCGCACGGCTGCAGGGCGAATCTGGCGAATCAGCTGGATATCTGAGGGAGCGGGCGGCGCGCTCCGCAGGACCGGTTGATCCTGATCAAGCCGGCGGGCGGCCGCGCTCCTTAAGTTTACCGCCGGGAGGAGCGATTGATGACGATGGCCAAGACGAGCTTGCGCCTTAACCGGGTGGGGATCGGCGATCTCCGATCGTTTATCGCCGCCGGGTTTGGGGATTTCCTCAAAGCCGCCCCTTTCGATCTCGTCTTCGGGGGGCTGTTCGCGGCCGGCGGCTGGCTGCTGATCGCTTTGCTCGTCAAATTCCATCTTCCCTTTCTCGCCTATCCGCTGGCGATGGGATTTGCGCTGGTCGCGCCGTTCGGCGCGGTCGCCTTTTACGCGGTCAGCGACCTCCAAGGTCGCGGCGAGCCGCTTTCCTTCGGCGCGCTCGCCCGGCGGATCGCCAGGGCCGCGCGCGGCGATTTGCGGTGGATGTCGCTGGTCACCGGATTTGCGCTCGTGATCTGGATGGATATCGCCGCCTTTATCTTTTTCGGCTTTGTCGGGCTCAACGGCTTTACGCCGGATTTTTTCATCAACCTCGTCAGCTCGCCGTCGGGCGTCGCCTTCCTCATCATCGGCAACGCCGTCGGCGCGCTGATCGCCGTCTGCGTTTTTTCGATCAGCGTCATCTCCTTCCCCATGCTGTTCGACCGCGATGTCGATTTCATCACCGCGATGACGACCAGCGTCCGCCTTGTCAGGGAGAATCCGGCGACCATGTTGCTCTGGTGTTTCCTGATCGGATTGTCGGTCGCGATCTCCGTGGCGACAGCGCTGCTCAGCCTCCTCGTCCTGCTGCCGGTGATCGGCCACGCGACATGGCGGCTCTATCGTCACGTCGCCGACGCGGACAGCAGCGCCCCGCGATAGCCCTGCTCAAGGGCTTTTGAGGCGAATTTAGCACCTGCAGCAAATCGACCGCTTGCGTCCCGGCGTAGGGACTGAAATATCGAGACGGTTCGCTGGCGGCCGGTCACGGCCACCAGCCGTTTTTACTTAGCCCTTCGTCGCGAGCGCGCTAGGATGCGCGTCCGGCGGCAAGGATAGCGGGCCAGAAGATGACCAATCCGACTGAGGAAGTATCGATCGTCGTGCGCTTTGCCGGCGACTCCGGCGACGGGATCCAGCTCCTTGGGAGCCAGTTCGCCGACTCGACCGCGATGGCGGGCTCGGACTTTTCGACCTTCCCCGACTTCCCGGCGGAGATCCGGGCGCCGGTCGGCACGACCTTCGGCGTCTCGGCGTTCCAGATCAATCTCGGCGCGCGACGGATCGCCACAGCGGGCGACGCGCCTGACGTTCTCATCGCCTTCAATCCGGCGGCGCTCAAGGTGAACCTGCCGCTGATGCCGAAGGGCGCGACGATCATCGTCAACACCGACGAATTCAACGAGCGCAACTTCGCCAAGGCGAACATCAAGGAAGACCAGCGCACGACCGGCGAACTCGCCGGTTATCGCGTCATCGAAATCCCGATCAAGACGCAAACGCTTGAAGCGGTGAAACCCTCGGGCCTCAACAAGCGCGACGGCGAACAGTGCAAGAATTTCTGGGGCCTCGGCGCGGTGCTGTGGATGTTCGGCCGCGACCGGGCGCCGATCGAAGCGTGGATCAATCGCAAATTCGCCGGCAAAGCGGACGTCCTCGCCGGTAATTTGATGGCGCTCGCCGCCGGCCACGCTTACGCTGAAACGGCGGAGCTGTCGGCGGAGATCCCGCAATACCGCGTCGGCGCGGCGCCGATGCAGGCGGG
>MEMM01000111.1 GCA_001767925.1 Alphaproteobacteria bacterium RIFCSPHIGHO2_12_FULL_63_12 | reverse complement strand
CGCCCGTCGGCAGCATATGCCGCCGGCGACAACCTCGCCAGCAGCGCGAAGGCCCGGAAAGAAAAGCCGCGTGCATTGCAGCAAAATAGCAATGTAGGGCGGGTTAGCGCTGAGCGCGTAACCCGCCGTCCGATAGTGAGGCGCGCAAAATTCGGCGGGTATCGCTATGCTCAACCCGCTCAGAGTATGCTACGCCACAGGAATGCTCGACAGTTCGAATAATGCACCCCTTTGCTTATTGCGTCCCACACTTTCTTGAGGCGATGATTGATACGAGGTCGGAGATAATTAAGTGGTCCAGCTGGATGACTGAGGATTTCGTGAAGGATGACAACACAATTCCGATGAAAACTTGGAAGCCCTTAGACAGCAGGGCAAACGGAAGCAAGGTCATGCTCGACTCTAAGCTCAAAATTGGGCGAAAGCACATATACCATTTGCTGCCGTGGCCTTATGCAAAGAAAATTATCGAAAATTGTCGGTTACGACTTTCACCCGTTCGATCATGGACTGATCCTTATGAAAGGTGGTGCAGTGAAAATTTATTCTGCACGAGTACCAAATTTTCCGGCCTGCAGGCTTACGGCCTCTGTTGGACCCTAGGCACCTACGACGAACCTCGCTGGCGAATGGCCGCATTCCGAAGACGCGACCCAATCGTAAGGATACGCTGCAACGTACAAGCCATCCTGGCCTCCGCAAAAAAAGCGATCCAAGCGCAGTCTGGGTCGCTCTATCTTGGCAAGGTCCTCTATCGACGAGAGAATGAACTGATGAGGGCCGCGAATTTGCCAAGAGAAGTAAAGCTAGAGAGTGATGTACTAGCCTCGCTGCTGCTCCAGAAGCGCAATGCCTTCAAATTTGAAAAGGAAGTTCGCCTTCTTTGGTTTGACCAAGAAACGCATCAAAAAAAGGCTGTTTATATCGACATCAATCCGGCCAAAAAGATTAGCCAGATCATGACTAGCCCTTATGCGGCTCAGAGTGAGCATTTGGAAATCAAGGCTTTTGCTGAGGCAGCCGGCATCAAAGCGATTCAGTCAGGTATCTTGAACTTTCCGCGCACCAAGTAATTCTAAAGCCGCCTCCACTTACACATGCACCACCCGTCCATACGCGTCCAGCACCGCCTCATGCATCATCTCTGACAGCGTTGGGTGCGGGAAGATCGTGTGCATCAGGTCTTCTTCCGTTCCTTCCATGGTGCGCGCGATGGCGTAGCCCTGGATGAGTTCGGTGACTTCCGCGCCGATCATGTGCGCGCCCAATAATTCGCCGGTCGTCTCGTCGAAGACGGTTTTGACCATGCCTTCGGGTTCGCCGAGCGCGATCGCCTTTCCGTTGCCGTTGAAGGGGAAGCGGCCGACTTTGACTTTTTTGCCCGCCGCTTTCGCTTTGGCTTCGGTCATCCCGACGCTGGCGATTTGCGGGTTTGAATAGGTGCAGCCCGGAATTTTCGTGACGTCGAGCGGGTGGACGCCCGCGACGCCGGCGATCTTTTCAACGCAGATGACGCCTTCATGGCTCGCCTTGTGCGCGAGCCAGGGCGGGCCGACGAGATCGCCGATGGCGTAGAGGCCGGGAACGCCCGTCTTCAGCCATTCGTCGACGACGACATGGCCTTTTTCGATTTTGGCGCCGAGCGCTTCGAGCCCCAGATTTTCGACATTGCCGGTGATGCCGATCGCGAGGACGACGCGCTCGGCCTCGATCGTCTCAACCTTGCCGTCGGCGGTTTTGACGCTCGCTTTGACCGCGGTCTTGCCCTTTTCAAGGCCGGCGACGGTCGCGCCGGTCAATATCTTCATGCCGGCCTTGCGGAACCGCTTGAAGGCTAGCCCCGAGATTTCCTCGTCCTCGGCGGGAAGGATGCGGTCCAGCATTTCAACGACCGTCACCTCGGCGCCGAGCGCGCGGTAAAAGCTCGCGAATTCGATGCCGATCGCGCCCGAGCCGATGACGAGCAGCGATTTCGGCATGATGTCGGGCGTCATCGCCTCCTTCGCGGTCCAGATGAATTTGCCGTCGGGCTCAAGCTCCGCCTGCGGGATCGTTCTGGCCCGCGCGCCGGTCGCCAGGATGACGTGTTTCGCCTTGATGACGTCCTCGCCGTCTTTCGTTTTTACACGGACGGTCGGCGCGCCGGCGCCTTTTTCGAGCCTCGCCGTCCCCATGACGACCTCGATCTTGTTCTTCTTCATCAGATAGCCGATGCCGCCCGAAAGCTTGCCCGCGACATTCCGCGAGCGCTTGACGACGGCGTCGAGGTCAAAGCCGACATTGTCCGCCTTCAAGCCGTAATCGGCCGCGTGCTTCATGTTGGTGTAGACTTCCGCCGTGCGCAGCAGCGCCTTGGTCGGGATGCAGCCCCAGTTGAGGCAGACGCCGCCCAGCGCGTCGCGCTCGACGATCATCACCTTCATTTTGAGCTGCGCCGCCCGGATCGCCGCGACATAGCCGCCGGGCCCCGATCCGATCACCACAAGGTCGCAGGTTTTTTCGGCCATTTTCATCCTCTCGCAAGCGGGCGCGCGATCGGCTAGGATAGCGCCGCCATTCCATCGGGGGTCCTACCATGAAGCGCATATTCGCCGCCACTGTTGCGGTCCTTTCCTGTGCGCCCGCGAGCGCGCAAACCTTTGACGACGCGGCGATGAAGAAATGGGGCGCGGCGAAGATCATCCATTTTGAAGTCGTCGGCGTCCTCTCCGACAAGCACGTGCAGATCCCGCCGACCGACGCCGACCTTTACGCCGACGTCGTCGAGAAGGTGACGCTCTCCTTCGACTGGGACAAGGATAAGGGTCAGTTCGCCGGCGCGCCGAACATCGCCAATTATCCGGCGACGGTCTCGAACCTCATGGGCATGGAAAAGGGCTGTCCGACCGGCGAGATCAACGGGGCGTACGAGCATTTCGACGTCGTCTCGGCGACGCCCGACGGTCATGGAGCGATCGAACTCAAAGCCAAGCGCAAGCATCCCGAAACCATGGTCGCCGAATCCTGCGGCGCGGGCCGGCGCAAATATGCGGGCGCGGTGACCGATCAGTCGACCTTCATCGCGCCGCCCGATCCGATGATGTTCGCCTATCGCAGCATGATGCCGAAGGACGGGCCGGTCGCGTTCTCGGCCGACGGCAAGTCGATGATCATGAAGGCGCTCAACAACAACTGGGTGTGGACCTACACGCCGACCGCCAAATAGCTACTCCGCCGCCATCCGTCCTGCGTCGTTGCGGCGGCGGTCGGCTTCCGATGCGTCTTTCCAGAGCGCCGCGAGCGCATGCGCGAAGCTCTTGCGGCTGGTCGAGCGATACGCCGTCTTGTCCGAAAGTTCGCTTTCGAGCGCGGCGTGGAGCTTCGGGAGATTGTGATAAGGCGTCGCCGGGAACAGGTGATGCGTCGCGTGAAAGCGTAGCCCGACCGGCGCGATGATCTTTGAAATGAGATCCTCCGACGGCACGTTGACGCTGTCGAGAAATTCCTCCGTCTTCGTCACCGAGACGTCGCCCTTGTAGCGATAGGCGTGCGCGCCGAGCGTCCGGATCGAATTGATGAGGAGGATCGTCGCCGTCACCGCATACCAGACGCCGGCGACGGCGAGGGGAAGCAAGCCCTGCCAGATCGCGGCGGCGACGGCGAGGGCGAGAATCGTCGTCGCGGTTTCCTGGATGAGCCAGGTTTCGTCGTCGTCCTTGTTTTGCGGATGACGGTCGTAATTCAAATCGATCGCCAGCGACGACATCCGGCGCCAGATCAGCTTGCGCAAGGGGCGCACAATCCACGACAGCGGCGTCAGCACAAGGAAGCGCACCAGCAGCAGCGGCGGCAAAACGAAAGAAAGCAGCACATATCCAATCGTGCGCCACGGCCGGCCGGCGCCGAACGAAACATATTCGCCATCGCGCGTCGAACCATAGACGCCCGGCCGGTGATGATCGATGTGAACGCCGGTGTAGGAATAGCTCGGCACCAGGAACGGCATGCCGGCGAGCGCGTTCCAGACGAGGCGAAAGGTTCCGAACGTGCCTTTCTTCAAATGCGCCAGCTCATGCGTGAACAAGACGGCGCGCAGCAGCGCGACCGCCGCGACGAGGATGAGCGCGCCTTGCATCGGCGAAAACGGCGCCGCGACGACCGCCCCAGCGAACGCCGCCCATCCGATCGCGGCGCTGATCAACATATCCGGCCAGTAGATTTTCGGGTCCGGCTCGGTGAAACGGCGCGCGATGAGGCGCGCTTCCGCCATCGGAAAGGTCGGGGGCGCGCCGTGCGCCGGTTTGCCTGTCGCTTCGTCCATCGCCCGCCTACATAGGGCTCTGCGGCTGGAAACGCCAGATTCGCGCCACGCCGCCGCCGGGCCAAACGCCGCGCCGGGACTGCGACAAAATGTAGACGCCGGCCCCGTTTTGGGGCGAAGTCGCGCGCCAGCCAATGAGGTCCCCGATGCCGATCAAAGCCCTGCGGACGCCCGATGAGCGGTTTTCACAACTAGCGGACTGGCCCTACGCCCCGCATTATGTCGAGGGGCTCGCGGGATATGAGGGCCTCCGAATGCATTATGTCGACGAGGGGCCGCGCGACGCCGCCGTCACTTTCCTGTGCATTCACGGCGAGCCGTCCTGGGCGTATCTCTTCCGCAAGATGATCCCGGTTTTTACCTCGGCCGGCCATCGCGTCGTCGCGGTCGACATGTTCGGCTTCGGCCGCTCCGACAAGCCGGTCGACGATGATGTCTACACCTATCATTTCCACCGCAACGCGCTGCTCGCTTTTGTCGAGAAGCTAGATCTGAAAAATATGTGCCTCGTCGTGCAGGACTGGGGCGGCGTCCTCGGCCTCACTTTGCCGATGGAGGCGCCGCATCGCTATTCGCGCCTCCTCGTGATGAACACGGGACTTCCGGGCGGCGAAGAAGCGCCGGCGGGGTTCGCGATGTGGCGCGCCTTCAATCGCTCGCAGCCGGATCTGAACGTCGGTGAGCTGATGAAACGCGCGACGCCGATTCTGACGCCGGACGAAATGAAGGCTTATGACGCGCCGTTCCCGGATAAATCCTACAAGGGCGGCGTTCGCCGCTTTCCCGAACTCGTGATGCTCAAAGAACAAGGCGCCGCCGATCTGACGCCGTTGTCGAAGGATGGCGTTGCAACCTCGCTCGCCGCGCGGAAATTCTGGTCAGAGGAATGGAAGGGCGACAGCTTCATGGCGGTCGGCATGCAGGACCCGGTCCTGGGGCCGCCCTCGATGCAGTTCCTCAGGAAGTTCATCCGCAATTGCCCGGAACCGATGGAGGTCGCCGACGCCGGCCACTTCGTGCAGGAATGGGGCGCGCCGATCGCGCGGGAAGCGCTCGCCCGGTTCGGCATCAGCTGAAATTATTTGAGGCGCGCGCCAGCGTAAGCCGACAGCGTGGCGCCGAATTCGGCGTTCTTGAAGCCGAGGTCGACATTCGCCTGAAGCCAGCCGAGCTTTGAGCCGCAATCGTGGATGACGCCGTCGCAGATGCAGGCGTGGAACGTCTGCCGCGCGTTCAGCTTGTTCATCGAATCGGTAAGCTGGATTTCGCCGCCGGCGCCTTTCTCCTGCGTTTCGAGCAGGGCGAAAATGTCCGGCTGCAGGATGTAGCGGCCGATGATGCGGAAATTCGACGGCGCATCGGCGGGCTTTGGCTTTTCGACCATGCCGCTCATTTCGATCAGATTGCCCTTGCGCGATTTCGGCGCGATGACGCCATATTTGCTGGTCTCGCTTTGCGGCACTTCCTCGACCGCCACGAGATTGCCGCCGACCTTTTCATAGGCGTCGACCATCTGGCGCAAAAAGCCGGGCTTGTGCGGCACGATCTCGTCGGGCAGCGACACCGCGAAGGGTTCATCGCCGATGATCGCGCGCGCGCACCACACCGCATGACCAAGGCCCAGCGGCGCCTGCTGGCGGGTGTAGGAAAGATCGCCGGCGCGCGGGATGGTCTTTTCAACTTCGGCGAGAAGCTCGGTTTTCGCTTTCGCTTTCAGCGTCGCTTCGAGTTCGAAAGCGTGGTCGAAATAATCCTCGATCGCCGTCTTGCCGCGCCCGGTCACCAGAATGATGTGCTCGATGCCGGCGTCGCGCGCTTCGGCGACGACATAGTCGATGAGCGGACGGTCGACGACGGGGAGCAGTTCTTTCGGGATCGATTTCGTCGCCGGCAGCACGCGGGTTCCTAAACCCGCGACCGGAATGACGACTTTCTTGATGGGCTTGTTCATCGACGGCTCATTGTTTCAGTGCGGCGCTTTGTTGATCGGACTGTCGACGACTTCGACGGTTTCGCCGATCGGTTCAAGCGGCTCGGGTTCGACTTTGAGGATTTCCTTCAGGCGATTGGTGCGGACGGCGACGTTTTCCGCGATATCGTAATAGAAAAGGTTAAAGGGTTGCGGCTTCCATTTCGCGCCGAACCAGTCGCCCCGCCGGAGGTAGCGGCGCTTGGGCGTATCGACCAGAAGGATGCCGTCGACGCAGCGCGCGCCAACAGCTTTTGGGATGGGCGGGGGCGGCTCGCCGTCGGCGATCCCGGTCGCGGACGCCGCGCCGAGATTTCGCTCCGCCGGCTGGTAAACATCATCGGTTCGCCACGATAACGGATTGACGCAGACAAGATGTTCGCTCCGGATCGAGTCGAGAGAGCCGGACGGCGTCCAGACGAGGGCGCGCAACCGGATGCGCTCCATCTCTTCATCGAAGCGTTTCTCGAAATCGACATAGGAAATGACGCAGCGCACCGCGTCCGGCCGGTCGCAGACATTCATCGCCGGGGTCAACGCCGCAAGGGCTTCGATCGGCGCCGGCGCGCCGATCACATAGGCGGCGACAAGTTTACGGCGCAGCGGATTGATCTCGCCCTGAAAATAATCATTGAGGAGACCCATCGCATAAAGTCCGCCCTGGCCGAACCCCGCGATAATGAGCGGCTTTTCCGGGTCGCGTTCGCCGAGAAAAACCTCAAACGCCCGGCGGATGTCGGAATAGGCGAGGCGGCGGGCGGCGAGCCCGTCATATTTATGTGTGAACTGCGAATAGAGCGTCGCCTCCCGATAGGACGGCGCATAGATGTCGGCGATCTGCTGGAAGGGACCGGCCTGGTTCGGCAGCGCGATCGTGCGCTGGACGGCGAGCGCTGCGGCGTCGTCGATCGGAGCGTTCCATAATTTCCGGCGGTAAAACGTCGTCGAATGAATGTAGAAAACATCGGCTTCCTTGCCGGCGGGGGCGGTCGGCCGAGAAAGCCAGGATCCGGGCGCCGCGTAGTCGGGCGCCGACGGCGCCGCCACCGTCTGGAACGGGGCCCGCGGCGTGGCGAAGAAGCGGAAAATGCTGTCCTGAAATATAATGGAGAAAGCCGTGAACAGGATCGCGGCTGCGCCTATTGCAGCGTAGCCCGCCAATCGCCATCTCTTTCCAGCCGTCAAATCGCCTCTCCGTCGTCGCGGTCTCGACCATAAACGGTCAACCGCCTCAAATAAAAGGGGAAACGGGCGGGGGAGCGATTGCCGTGGCGTTAACGAGTTTGGTAAGGCGATTGGGCGATCCTGCAGGTCGCCATGGGAAAGCGTGAGTGATGGATAAGCCTGCAAACGAGTCTGGCGAACATGAATCGGCGAAATCGCCGATCGAGACGCCGTTGATCCGCCCACGCAAGACGAGCCTTCTTTCCGGATTGAGGACGAGCTTCATCGCCGGCGTCGTCGTCGCGGCGCCGCTCGCGATCACCGCCTATATCATCTACTGGTTCATCAGCGGCCCGATGCGTCAGGTCGATCTGTTCGTGCGCAATATTCTTCCCGCGGGCGACAGCCGGATCGAGACGATCACCCAGGCGATCCCGGGATTTGGCGTCATCGTTGCGATCAGCGGCCTTGTGCTCCTCGGCGCCTTCACCAAGAATTTTGTCGGCCGGACGTTCCTGCGCGCGGGCGAGAAATTTCTCGACCAGATGCCGGTCGTTCGCAATTTGCATCGCTTTTTCAAGAATGTCTTTGAAACGGCGCTGCAAAAGTCCGCACGCTCGTTCAAGGAAGTCGGCCTGATCGAATATCCGCGCAAAGGGCTTTGGGCGCTCGCTTTCATCATCGGCGACGCGCAGGGCGAAGTGAATTACCGGCATGAAGAGAAAAAGCTGGTCGCCGTATTCGTGCCGACCGTTCCAAATCCGACCTCGGGATTTCTGCTCTATGTGCCGCGCACCGATTTCATGCCGCTCACCATGTCGGTTGAGGACGCTGCGAAAGTTGTCTTCTCGCTCGGTATCGTGGTGCCGGAATTCACCGCTCCGGAAGAGGCAGTCGAGCGACTTGAACAGCTCGCGGCGCAGACGGCGAATGAAAAGCGCAGCGTCTTGTGGCGCTTCGCCGGCCGTAAAAACGCGATTTAGCGCCTCCACTAAAATCCACTTTTTTGCGTCACGCTCTAACCCGCGCGCAAAAGCTTGATCGCGTCGTCGCGGCTGAAGAGATATAAGAGGATGCGCAGCGCCTCGCCGCGCGGCGTCTTCAAATCATGATCCCGGTCGACGATCATGGTTGCGTCGTCCTTCGCCGCCCGCAGCAGCTCACCATGCACGGCGTAATCGGCGAATAAAAGGCGCGGGAAGCCGGACTGCGCCGATCCCAGAAGATCGCCGGCGCCGCGCAGGCGCAAATCTTCCTCGGCGATACGAAAGCCGTCTTCTGTTTCGCGCAGGATTTTCAGTCGCGCCGTCGCCGTGTCGTTGAGCGGCCCCTTATAGAGAAGAAGGCAGGACGCCGGCTTGTCGCCCCGCCCGACGCGGCCGCGCAACTGATGAAGCTGCGCGAGGCCGAAACGCTCGGCGTGCTCGATCACCATGACGACGGCGTTGGGCGCGTTGACGCCGACCTCGATCACCGTCGTGGCGATCAGCAAGGACAGCGCCCCGCGATGGAACCGCTCCATGACGGCGTCTTTTTCCGCCGCCGACATGCGCCCATGCACCAGGCCGACCTTGTCGCCGAACAGGCCGAACAGATGCTTGTAGCGTTCTTCCGCCGCCGTCATCGGGATGAGGTCGGATTCCTCGACGAGCGGGCAGACCCAGTAAACCTGCTCGCCGCGCGCGATCACCCGCGATATCGCCTCCACCACCTCGTCGAGTCGCTCGATCGGCATCGCGCGCGTATCGACCGGCTTTCGCCCCGGCGGTTTTTCGCCGATCGCGGTGGCGTCCATGTCGCCATAAGCGGTGAGCGCCAGCGTTCGCGGAATCGGGGTCGCCGTCATCACGATCATGTCGGCGCGCCAACCCTTGGCGGCGAGCGCCGCGCGCTGATTGACGCCGAAGCGATGCTGCTCGTCGATGATGACAAGGCCGAGATCGGCGAAGTCGACATCTTCCTGAATGAGCGCATGCGTGCCGATCAGAAGGTCGGTCTCGCGCGCTTTCAGCCGGCGGAGTTTTTCCGCGCGCGCCTGTCCCTTGTCGCGGCCGGTGAGAATATCGATCCTGACGCCGGCTTTCGCGGCGATTGGCGATAGCGTCTCGATATGCTGGCGCGCGAGGATTTCGGTCGGCGCGAGCAAGGCTGTCTGCGCGCCGCACTCGATCACCGCCGTCGCCGCGAGAAACGCGACCGCCGTTTTCCCCGAACCGACATCGCCCTGAACGAGCCGCACCATGCGGTCGGGCGAGGCGAGGTCGGTATCGATTTCCTTCAGGGCGTTCGCCTGCGCGCCGGTCAGTTTGAACGGCAGCGCCGCCAGCGCTTTCTTTCGCAGCGCGCCGGGCGGCGCGAAGCTCCTCCCGGCCGCTTTCTTGCGGGCGCGGCGGATGAGGGCGAGCGCCAGCTGGTTGGCCAGCAATTCGTCATAGGCGAGGCGCTGGATCGGGGCGGACTGCGGCGAAATATCCAGCGCCGATCGCGGCGCATGGACGGCGCTGATCGCGGCATTCCAGTTCGGGAACGCGTTGGCGCGGAGAAAGGCCGCGTCCTGCCATTCGGGCATTTGCGGCGCGCGCGCCAGCGCCGCCTGCGTCGCCTTGCGCATCACCGACGGCGGCAGACCCGCGGTCAGCGGATAAACCGGTTCGAACAGGGGAAGGCCGCCCGCCGCCGCCGGATCGACGATATGATCCGGGTGCGTCATTTGGCGGGCGCCGCTATAATCGTCGATCCGCCCCGAGATGATCCGCTTGGCGCCCTCGGGCAGCGCGGTCGCGATATAGTCGGGCCGCGCGTTAAAAAAGATCAGCGTGATGAACCCGGTCTCGTCGGAACAGATGACGCGGTAGGGAAGGCGCTTCACCGGCGGCGGATCGTGCCGGTCGACCGTCACTTCCAGCGTCGCCAGCGAACCGATGGCGGCCTCGGCGATCTTCGGGCGAAAACTCCGGTCGATGACGGCGTGCGGCCGCGTGAAGAGAACGTCGATGACGCGCGCGCCGGAAACCTTCTGAACGAGCGCGGCGAGCCTCGGCCCGACGCCTTTCAGCGAGGTGATGTCGGCAAATAGCGGATTGAGGATGGCGGGCCGCATAAGCGGCGATTATTCCGCGTTTCGCGCCGCTTGTCTAAAGGGCCTCCATGGGGGAAAAGGCCCCGATGACCGACCCGTCTCTGGATGTTCGCCGCAAACGCCTCCTGCACCGCGCCCGCTATCGCGGTTTCAAGGAGGCCGATATTCTCGTCGGCGGTTTCGCCGAGACGGCGCTGGCGTCGATGTCGGCGGCGGAACTTGACGCCTTCGAAGAAATTCTCGCCGCCAATGACCACGATATTTATATCTGGGTGACGGGAAACGCCGAGCCGCCGGCTCAGATCGACGCCGGGCTCATCGCGCGCATGCGCGCCTTCGACGCGGCGGCGAAAGCTAGGGGCGGCTGAGACTCTCGCGCAAAACTTGAATTCGGGCCGGCGAGCCTATAGGTAAGCGGCCCCTCACGCGACCGCCAAAACCGGCGGCCGCGCATTTGCGTATTGGCGAAAAGGCGCTCCGGTCATGTCGATGGTCTCCGGCGTTCAGAAAATCTCCGCGCGCGAAGCGTGGGAGAGCGATGCGCCGCTGACCGTGTTCGATGCGCCGGACGGCGCGGACGCGATGGCGATCGCCGAAGCGGCGCTGACGCGTCAGGGCCTTGTCGTTTATATCGCGCGCGATGCGGCGCGCGCCGCCGAGATGGCGAACGCGCTGAAATTCTTTGCGCCGGAAGCGCCGACGGTCGAGTTTCCGGCGTGGGACTGTCTTCCCTATGACCGCGTGTCGCCGTCGTCGGCGGCGCTGGCGCAGCGCATGGCGGCGTTGTCGCTGCTGTCGGCCGACCGCGCGGCGGGGCCGCTCATCCTGATCACGACCGTCAACGCCGCCACCCAGCGCACGCCGCCGCAAAACGTGATCGCGGCGTCGGCGTTTTCGGCGCGGCCCGGCGATATCGTCAGCATGGACAAGCTGACCGCCTATCTTGTCGCCAACGGCTATGCTCGGTCGAGCACGGTGCGCGAGGCGGGCGAATTCGCGGTGCGCGGCGGCCTCGTCGATCTGTTTCCGCCGGGTGCGGACGAACCGATCCGGCTCGATTTTTTCGGCGACGCGCTGGAGACGGTCCGCTCGTTCGATCCCGCGACGCAGATGACGACCCGCCAGCTTTCCGAGGTCAAACTCGCCGCCGCGACCGAGGTTTTGCTGACCGAGGAAACTATTGCGCGTTTCCGCGCCGGGTTTCGCGAAAAATTCGGCGCCGCCAGCGACGATCCGGTTTATCAGGCGGTGAGCGAAGGCCGCAAGCAATCCGGCATGGAGCATTGGTTGCCGCTCTTTTACGAGGCGACCGCGACGCTGTTCGATTATCTCGGCGGGGCGCTCGTCTTTCTTGAGCATCTTGGCGACGAAGTTGCGGCGGACCGCTTCGCGGCGATCGCCGATTATTACGCCGCGCGCGCCGAGGACATGACCGCGCCGCGTCCGAAGAACACCGAATTCTCGGCGCCGTCCTATCGGCCGCTGAAGACCGACGCGCTTTATCTCTCGCCGGAAGAGTGGACGGCCCGCCTCGCCGGCGCGCCGCTTCGCCGCCTGTCGCCGTTCTCGCCGCCGGACAGCCAGCGCGCCTTTTCCTTCGGAGCAAAAGTCGGGCGCACCTTCGCGGCGGAACGCGCGGCGGAGAAGGTCAATATTTTTGACGCGGTGCGCGATCACATCGACGCGCTTTTGAAAGACGGGAAGCGCGCCTTCATCGCCTGCTGGACCGAAGGCTCCGCCGATCGGATGCGCGCGGTGCTCGAAGAACATGGCGCCGGGGATGTCGGGCATTTCGATAGCTGGAAAGACGCGCTCGCGGCGTCGTCACCGGTCGCGACCGTTCTCCTTGGTCTTGAGACCGGTTTCGTCGCCGGCCGGGCGGCGTTCATCTCCGAGCAGGATATTCTCGGCGACCGGCTGGTGCGGCGCGGCCGGCGAAAGCGCGCCGAAAATTTTCTCGTCGAAGCGTCGAGCCTTTCCGTCGGCGATCTCGTCGTGCATGTCGATCATGGCGTTGCGCGCTATGCCGGGCTGAAAACGCTCGGCGTCGCCGGCGCGCCGCATGACTGCCTGCAACTCGACTATGCGGGCGGCGACAAATTGTTTCTTCCGGTTGAAAACATCGATCTCCTGTCGCGCTTCGGGTCGGATGATCCCAATGCGCCGCTCGACAAGCTGGGCGGCGCCGGATGGCAAAGCCGCAAGGCGCGCATCAAGGCGCGCGTCAGAATGCTCGCCGAGCAGCTGATCGCGATCGCCGCCAAGCGCGAGATGAAGACAACGGACAGCATCGCCGCGCCGGCGGGCGTCTATGACGAATTCTGCGCGCGCTTTCCCTATGCCGAGACGGAAGACCAGGAAAACGCTATCGCCGACGTCATCGAGGATCTGGCGCGGGGCCGCCCGATGGACCGGCTGGTCTGCGGCGATGTCGGGTTCGGCAAGACCGAAGTCGCCTTGCGCGCCGCCTTCATCCTCGCGATGACCGGCCGTCAGGTGGCGGTGATCGCGCCGACGACTTTGCTTGCGCGTCAACACATCAAGAATTTCACCGAGCGCTTCAAGGGATTTCCGATCCGCGTCGGCGGCCTGTCGCGTCTTGTCTCGGCGGCGGATGCGGCGAAAGTCAAAGCCGGCCTTGCCGATGGCGCGGTCGATGTCGTCGTCGGCACGCACGCGCTCTTGTCAAAGTCGATCAAGTTTCGCGACCTCGGCATGGTGATCGTCGATGAGGAGCAGCATTTCGGCGTCAAGCACAAGGAGCGCCTGAAAGAGTTTCGCGCCGACACCCATGTGTTGACGCTGACCGCGACGCCGATCCCGCGCACCTTGCAACTCGCGATGAGCGGCATTCGCGATCTGTCGCTGATCTCGACGCCGCCGATCGACCGCCTCGCGGTCAGGACGAGCGTCGGCCCGTTCGATCCCGTCGTCGCGCGCGAGATGATCCTGCGCGAGCATTATCGCGGCGGACAGAGTTTCTATGTCGCGCCGCGGATTTCCGATCTCGACGGGATCGCCGACTATCTCGGGCAGTCGGTGCCGGAAGTCCGGTTCAAGATCGCGCACGGCCAGATGCCGGGCGGCGAGCTTGAGGACATCATGAACGCCTTTTACGAGGGAAAGTTCGACGTCCTCGTCTCGACGACCATTGTTGAATCCGGTCTCGACATTCCGACCGCCAATACGCTCCTGGTGCATCACGCGGACAAATTCGGCCTCTCGCAATTATACCAGCTGCGCGGCCGGGTGGGGCGATCGAAACAGCGGGCCTACGCCTATCTGACGACGTCGCCGAGAAAGTCGCTGACGGCGGCGGCCGAGCGGCGGCTGAAAGTCATGCAGTCGCTCGACACGCTGGGCGCCGGATTCACGCTCGCCTCGCACGATCTCGATATCAGGGGCGCCGGCAATCTCCTCGGCGAGGAACAGTCGGGTCAGGTGCGCGAAGTCGGCGTCGAACTCTACCAGCACATGCTGGAGGAGGCGGTCGCCGAACTGCGCGAGGGCGATACGCGCACGGACGATCAATGGTCGCCGCAGATCAATGTCGGCATGGCGGTGTTGATCCCCGACGATTACGTCGCCGATCTGAATGTGCGAATGGCGCTGTATCGCCGTCTCGGCGATCTTCACGAAGACGCCGACATTCAAGGCTTCGCCGCGGAGCTGGTCGACCGCTTCGGCCGCCTGCCGCGCGAGGTCGAGCAATTGCTGCAGATCGTCGCCATCAAGGAGCAGTGCCGCAAAGCGGGCGTCGCCAAGATCGACGCCGGCCCCAAAGGCGCCGTCGTCACTTTCCGCAACGACCGCTTCGCCAATCCCGCGGGGCTGGTGAAATATATTTCGGAGACGGCGCTCGAAGTGAAATTGCGGCCCGACCAGAAACTCGTCTTCCAGCAGAGCTGGCCGGATGAAAAAGCGCGTCTTTCGGGCTGCCGGCGCGTGCTGACAACGCTCGCCGAAATTGCAGAGGGCTGACGCGAAGGATCGCGCGGCCGATCTCCGCGCGGAAAGCTAGACCGCGAGCGTGTCGTCCTTCTTGGCATGGCGCAGCGCCCGAAGAAGACTGGCGATCGCGGTTTCAATATCCTCGCCCGGTCGGCGTTCGACAGCGGTCGCCTTGACGCTCGAAATATCGAGCGTCGATCGAAGCAGGGTGCCGCCGATGACGCCTTGCAGGCGTTCGGCGACATTCGCGCCTTCCGCGCCTGTCGCGCCACGCAGCAGGAAGGCGAGCGTCGTCGGTGTCAGCCTGGCGATCATGTCCTCCGCCCTGACGAGTTTGGCGGCCGTGCGCAGCGCGTCGTTGAGCGCGGCGGCGGCGGCCGGCGCGGCGCTCGCGCTTTTCGGCTCCAGCAGGAGGGCGGCGAGCGCCGCCGGGCGGCCGGTCTCGTCGGCGCGGCGGAAGACGCGCACGGCGTGATGGGCGAAAAACCGCGCGCCGGCGGCCCCGTCCTTGCCGTCGCCGCAGCCTTCGGGCGAGCGCAGAAAATCTCGCATGATCGACGCCATGCGCGCGCGCTTGCCCGCGATTTCGAGGCGCAGCGCCAGATCCGACGCAAGATGATTGGCGAGCACCGCCTCGAACCCGTCGCGGCTGGCGCATCGGTCGAGAAGCTCGTCATCCTCCGAGGTCATGAACACCGACAACTTCCGGTGATCGCGGTGACGGCGCAGCGCCCGCGCCAGCGCGATCAGCAAATCGGTCTCGCTTGCGGGATGAAAGATCGCGCAGTCGAACTGGCTGTGATCGAGCGCGCGCATCACCTGACCGGCGGAAAAGACGCATGAGACTTGCGTCGCGACATCGCGAATGGCGTTGCACGCGCTCAAGGTCAGCGGCGAAGGTTTGCCGGCGACCAGCACCGAAAGACGGCGCGGCCTTTCCTTGAAACCGGCGAATGAAATCGTCCTTCCGTCGGCGATGAGGCTTTTGAGCCGCTCGCCCATTTCGTCGGCGAGGCCGGAGAGGCGAAGGCGTTCGCGCAGCGCCGCGATCACCGGCGCGGCGTCGGCGCCGACATAGCAAACGTCGCCGTGACGACGAAGCATTGACCGCGTCTCGCGGTCAGCGCTGGCGGAGGCGGCGATGACGAGACCGGCGGCGGGCGCTGCTGCGCGCGCTTTTGCGATGACGCCCGCCGCGACGTCGCCCGGATGCAGCGCGCCGCGCAAATCTGCGACCGCGATGTCGACCGGCGGCCTGTCGACCGCGACGTTGGAGGCTTCGAAAATCGTAAAACCGGCCGCCGCCGCGGCGTTGAAAACGCGCGGCTCCGGCGCGCCGCCATCGGCGGTCAGCCAGGCGATCCTTGCCTTCACCTGCGTCTTATCAAGGTTAATCATCAACCCCGGCTCTGGATGTCGGCCGGAATAGGGACAAATTGTCTAGTGCTGGCCGCCTTGGCCGACATTATTCAATTTGCGGGCCGCGGCGTTTTCTTCATGCGCGCGGATATTATCCTGTTGTTCGCCGGTCGCGGCGGCCGCGACGATCGCCGCGCCTTCAAGGCAAACGTCTTTTTCGCCGACCGGCGCCAGACCGCCGGAAATCGCCTGCTGCTGGTAGCAGGGCAGGGCGGCGAGAAATTCTTGCGGCTTGTTGCTCGGCCCGGCCTCGCGATAGAGCTGCGCGGTGCGGATGCCGACATAGCGCCAGTGCCATGGCTCATAGGTGTCCTCGCCGGGCAGGTAATTGTTTCCCGGCGGATAGGAGAGGATGAATCCGTAACGGAAGCCGTTCTCTTCGAAGCACTGATAGGTCTTGTCGCTCTGCCGCATCAGCCGCCCGCCGACATCGATATCGGCGGCAAGGCCCGTCTGGTGTTCGGAGACGCCAGGCGGCGTCACGGTGCCTAGCTTGCCGATGCGCGCATAAAGCTCTTTTTGCGTCGCATAGGCGCGATAGCCGGAGCGCAGTGAGATGCGCTCTCCGGAATCGGCGCGGCACAGCGAGATAAGCTGCGCGAGGCGCACCGGCATGTTCGACTCGCGCGGGTCTTCATCCGGATCGGCGGCGAGGCGCACCGTCATTTCCTCGACATCGGGGCTCTTTGAAATCGGGATCGAATAGGAAACGGCGCGAATAAGATCGGTCGGCGCGTAGCTCGCCGACAGAGGAAACTGCATCGAGACCGGCCGGTCGATGTCGAGACGCCGGTCGCGCACGCGGTTGGCTGCATAGCGCTGCGATCCAAAGGCGTCGCGGAAGAGCGCGCGCATGTGTTCGTTCAGAGCTTGCGCCTCGGTGGCGCGCCCCTGTTCTTCATAAACTTCGGCGAGAAGCTTGATGTAGAGGCTGAGTTCCGGGCTGTTGGCGCCCTTGGCTTTTTCCTGCGCGTGGAAGGCGTCAAGGTAGAGCCGCTCGGCGTCGTCGAGCCGGTTCATGCGTTGATAAACGGGCCCCAGCATCAAGGCGATCTGCACGGTGTCCTGGTGGTCGTCGCCGAGAACTTCGCGACGGATCGTCAGCGCCGAAGAAAGCAGTCCGGCGGACGCGTAAAGTCCCTTTTCGTTCATCGCGAAAAACGCGCCGACTTTCACGAGATCGTCGGCGGCGGTGAGCTTTGCTTCCCGGCCGCCCGTGAACAGCTCGGGATTGCCGGTCGGTTTCAGCGCCTCGGTGAACAGCGTCTCGGACCCCGAGATCAGTTTTGCGTAGAGCGACTCGACCGAATGATCGCCATCCTCAGACCCGCGCGAGGCGGCGTCGCCGGAAAGCTCAATAAATGCCGAATAGGTCGACACGGCTTTCGAGATGTCGCGCACGATGATCTGCGAGCGCGCCATCCGGTCTTCGAGGATCGCTTTTTCAATCGTCCCGAGATTTTCCGCCCACGGCGCCGCCAGCGCTTCTTCATAAAGCGCGGCGCTCTGCCCGTAGCGGCGAGCCTGAAACGCGCTGGACGCAACCTTGACCTTGAACGGCGCGAGCGCCTCGTCGGAGACGCCGCCTTCCCGCCGCAGGTTGATGACGCGCTGGCCGTAGCCGACCGCAAGTCCCGGATAGCCGCCCTTGCGCAAGGCGTCGAAACGGCTTTCCGCGGCGTCCGGATCGGTCCAGACGGTCGCGTAGAAGCCGGCAGCGTAGATCGCCGCCAGCGCCAGAAAGGCGCAAGCAAACATCGGCGGCGGACGCAACTTCATGCCCGTTGACGACCCCCTCGTCGCACCAACAACCCCATGGGTGCGAAAGCTAACACCAAGCGCCGGTCAAGGCGAGACGGGGCCTGGAAAAAACCCAGCCCCGGCCGCCGCGCCGGAAAAAAACCCCGGCGAACGCGGTTTTGCCCGCCCGGGCGCGTCGCCGGCAGAGGTGCGCGGCGCGTAGATCGGGCGGCGGTCGCTCCATTTGCCTTACCCCCCTTTGCCGCTAAGATGATCGGCGGGGCGATGGGTATCGGTAGGGGAATTCGATGGCATACGGGTCAAAACGCGGCATCAAAACGCCCGGCGAATACGGTTTCATGGATATTGCGGGACTGGGGCTCGCGGGAGCCGCCGGCATCGTGGCCGCGCTGGTCACCGATTATCAGCAAAAGGGCGAGGCATCGTCCCTGTACACCATCAATCAATGGGCGGCCGCGCTCGGCGAAATGTTGGGTTTTGGCGCGGTGCCATTGTGGATGGTCTCGCTGGCGCTGATCGCAACCGGCGCAATGTCGATCTTTTATTTCCAGCCGATCACCCGCCAGGGCGCGTTCGCGCAAGGGTTTGGATTGCTGGCGGTCATCATGACCGCGGTACCGGCGGACCTTGCTGGCGGCATTCAGCCGACCGGCCCGACATTGCCCGACCTGCAGCCGGTTTCGCTCACCCGTGAAGCCGCACTCGACGGGATTGTGCTCGCGTCGCTGCCGGCGGAGGAAGCGCGCGTCATCGAAGTGCAGGACAATCAGGCGGCGCGTTATGTCGTCGAAATCAATATCGAATTTCCGGACGGCGTTCCCTCCAATATAGATGAGCTGATCCGGCGCGGCGCCTGTCGCGGCCGGCTTCACAATTCAGACACCAACGAAACGTTCAATCTGTTCCGCTCCGCCGGCGGCAATGTGATCATTCGCGGCGACTCACTGGTCGTCCGCGCTGGCGTTCCGGCGCGCTCGACAGAGGCGACACTTTGGGTGCGTGTTGAAGTCGAAGGCTATGCGATCGAGGAGCAGTCCGCAAAGGCCAATCTTGATTCAGCCCTTAACTGGACGGTCAACATGCGCAAGTCGTCGACTCCGTTGTTCATCCAGCGGCTGTCGAAATCGTACTGGTTCTAGCGCGTAGGGCGCAAAAAGGCGCGCTGAAATAATAGTGAAATCCGCCGCGTCAGGCGGGAATTTTCCGGGCCTTGAAATCGGCGATGATTTCCATCGCGGCGTTACGGCCTGGCGCGCCGGTGACGCCGCCGCCTGGATGCGCGCCGGAGCCGCAGAGATATAGCCCCTTCACCGGCATCCGGT
>MEMM01000110.1:4286-5240 GCA_001767925.1 Alphaproteobacteria bacterium RIFCSPHIGHO2_12_FULL_63_12 | reverse complement strand
GCACAAGCAGCGCGGTCGCCAGCCACCAGCCAAGGGCGAGCAGGCCGCCGAAGAGGACGATGAAGATGGCCGCCACACCGGATTTTACGGAGACGATTTCCTGGCCGACCGGAAAGGTCACTTCACCCGGCAGGCTGAAGGCCCACCAGGACAGAACGGCGCCGGCCATGACGAGGAGGATAACGGCAATGAACAGGAAGAAGCGGCCCATGGAACGTCAGTTCCCCCCTTCGATCAGGCTGAGGCGGACATCCTCCAGCGCCTCTTCGAGCGTGATGCGACGGTTTGCACGCCGGGTCCAGTCTTCGGCGGCGCGGGCGGCGTCGCCTTCAAGGCCGGCAATCGCCTTGACGCTTGCGGGAAGGTCGCCGGCATCAAGCGCGGCGGCGGCTGTGTCGAGCGCCTTGGTCACCTTGGAATGTTTGCCGTCGGCCGGGCGCACGCTGACCGCGTCGCCGAACGTGCGGTCGATCCAGGACAGCTTGCCGGACGTTTTCTCCGGCTCGGCGGCGGCCAGGACGGCGGCCCGGACCTTGGGGAATTCGGCTTGAAGCGTGGTCAGCGCGGTGACACCGTTCACGTATGGGGCAAGGCGCTTGATCTGGTCATTGGCCGGCATGGCATTGCGCAATGCGCGATAATCCGGCTCGAAACCGGCGCCGCGCCGCGTGGCCGATTCGATGGCGGACAGGGCAAGAGCCGCTTCGGCGCGGCTGCCGCTCGATTTGACGGCGGCGCTGGATTCGGCCGCGGCAGCGCGGGTCGCTTCCTCAAGGCTGGCGAGGCGGGCCGTGAGAAGGGCAACATCGGCGCTGGGCGAGGCCGGCGCGCGGCGTTCAAGGGCGTCGAGACGGTCGTTCAGCTCGGCAAAGGCTTCCGGGTCGCCGCCTGCGGCGATGGCCTGGTCGAGGCGCTGCGAGACCGCATCGAGCTGTCGGATCAGGCCGCCAAGTT
>MEMM01000110.1:0-4266 GCA_001767925.1 Alphaproteobacteria bacterium RIFCSPHIGHO2_12_FULL_63_12 | reverse complement strand
GCGCCGGCGCCGACGAGGGCGGACACGGCACCTACCACGCCCAGCGCGATCCAGCCGGGCGCCGGACGCAGCGCAGGTGTCTCGCCGGCCGGGGCCGGTTCGAACTGTGCGTCGATCGGGGCGCCGGTCGGCGGGGCGTCGCTGAAGGGGTCGTTGCTCATGCGGGCAATATGCTCAGCTTCTGGTTTCAAAACAGTGTGGCACAGCGCCGATTCAAGGGCAAAGCGCCGGTGTCAGCCGGGAAGGCTGGCGCCTGCGAGGCGAAGGGCGTCCATCAGCTCCGCTTCGTTCGGAATTTGCGCCACCCATTCGCCGAGGCCGGCGCGGCCTTTCAGCGGCGCGAGCGCAGCGGCGGAGATTGCGACCACTGCCGAGCGCGACAGGTCGGCGCCGGAGGCGGCGACCGCGGCGCCGCCCTTGGCGGAGTGAATCAACAGGAGACAAGGCGCGCCGAGCGCGCTGAGGGCTTCCCTGGAGAGGCGCGCTTCGGATTCGGTGCGGTAGGGCGCGGTGAAGCGGGCGTCATAGCCGGCGGCGCGCAAGGTGGCGACCAGCGTGCCGGCGGCGTCTTCGTTGGCGATGTGCAAGAGCGGGCCTTGCGGAAAGGACGACAGGATCAGACCGGCGAGATCATTCGCGTTGCCGCCGCCGTCCATCACGTGTTCGAAGCCGGCGCCGCGCGCGGCGTCGGCGGTCGAAGGGCCGACGCACCAGGCTCTCAGGTCCGGCGAAAGTCCGGCGCCGCGTACGGCGTTGACGCCGTTGACGCTGGTGAAGATGAGGTTATGCACGCCTTCGGCGGCGGCGGGGTCGAAGCTGGTTTCGACGATGCGCAACATTGGCGAGACGATCGCGCGAAACCCGAGCGAGGTGACATTGCCGGCGGTCTCATCAGCGCCGGGCTGGGCGCGGGTGATGATGGCCGGGGCGGTCAACGCTCATCCCCGAAAACGGGAAGGGCGCCTTGTGCCTCGTCGAGGATAAGCGCCGCTACTTCGCGGCCGAGCGATGCGAGCGTGTCGAGGCTGGCCGATTTCGGGCAGGTGCCCGACGCGCGCCAGCGGCGATCGCCGGATGGGGTCAGCACTTCGCCGTCGAGACGCCAGATATCGCCGGCGTCCGAAAGGTGCGCGGCGATCGGGGTGCGGCAGCTTCCATCGAGCAGGGCAAGGAAGGCGCGTTCAGCGGTTGCGGCGGCTTCGCTGAGCGGGGCGTTGAGGCGGGCGAGTGCGTCCTGCAAGCCCGCATCCGCGTCGTCACGGGTGACGACGCCAAGAATTCCCTGCGCGGCGGCGGGCAGCATGTCCTCGATCGGCACCGGCACCGCCATGTCGGCAAAGCCGAGGCGGCTGAGACCGGCCATGGCGAGGAAAGTGGCGTCGGCGAGGCCTTCGTCGAGCTTGCGCAAACGGGTCTGGACGTTGCCGCGGAAGGTGACGATTTCGAGGTCCGGCCGTAGGGCCAGCGCCTGCGCCTCGCGGCGCAGCGAGGCGGTTCCGAGACGCGCGCCCGGCGCAAGGTCGCGCAGCGCGGCGGCGCGGCGCGAGACGAACCCGTCGCGCGGATCCTCCCGGTCCGGGAAGGCAACAAAAACCTGGCCGGGGGGGAGGGCGGAGGGGACGTCCTTGAGGCTGTGGACAGCAATGTCGATACTGCCGCGGGCAAGGGCGTCGTCGAGTTCGCGGGTGAACAGGCCCTTGCCGCCGGAATTGATAAGGCGCTCGGTCGTCAGCTGATCGCCGGTGGTCGTGAACGTGACGATCTCGGCCTTGATCGCGCCGCCCGAAGCGGCCGCGAGGCTGCCGGCAATCTGGTGTGCCTGGGCGAGCGCAAGGGGCGATGCGCGCGTGCCAAGCCGGTAGGTGCGCGGGGCGGAAAATCGGGCATCGGTCATGCCTCTCCCTAACGGGGGAATTCCCGATTGCCAATTCGCGCGCGGTTGACGCGGGCAAAATCGGGGGCTACGTGGATTTATCGTTAATCGAAAAGACTTCCTGGAGGTTCCCCATGCTTCGCAATGCCGTTTCAGCCTTCGCGCTGATCGCCGCCCTTGGCGCCTGTGCCCACAATCCGCCGGTCGAAGCCCCGGCCGAAAACCTTGTTGTTGCCACCGTCGAGACGCCGGAAGAGCAAAGCAAACGCCTGAACGAATGGTTCGACGTGAAGTATGAGGAGTTCCTGCAACTGAGCCCGTTGCAGCTGACTTTCCTCGGCCGCAAGGACAAGAATGACGAGTTCGACTGTTTCACGCTGGAATGCCAGGACGACCAGCTGGCGATGATGAAAGCCGCCAATGACGAGATGAAGTCCTCGTTCAATTACGAGACGCTTTCGGCCGAAGACAAGCTGTCCTACGACCTCTTCGACTACCAGTACCAACAGTCCGCGAAATCGGCAAAGTTCCGCTATAACGGCTTCTTCTATGACCAGATGAACGGCCCGCAGGGCTTCATCCCGACCTTCCTGATCAGCTTCCACACGGTCGATACGCCCGACGACATGAAGGCCTATGTGAAACGTATCAGCGCCGCCGCCCGCGCGCTTAACGAAGGCACGGCGGTGGCGCAGGAATCGGCGGACAAGGGCGTGCATGCGCCGAAGTTTGCCTATGAAGGCGTGATCGACCAGTCGCAGAAGGTAATCGCCGGCGCTCCGTTCACGGAAGGTGAGGACAGCGCGATCTATGCCGACGTCAAGTCCGAGCTCGCCAAGCTCGTCGAAGGCGGGCAGATGACGCAGGAAGAAGCCGACACGCTGGGCGCCGAAGCCGTGACCGCGCTGAAGACCGATTTCCTGACCGCCTACAACAACATCATCGCCTTTGCGAAGGCGGACATGGCGAACTCGCCGGATTCGACCCAACCGGTCGGCGCCTTCCTGCAGCCGGACGGAGCGGCCTATTACGAGAACCGCCTTGAGCGGATGACGACCACGGCGATGACGGCGGACGAGATCCACAATGTCGGCCTGGCCGAAGTGGAACGCCTGCACGGCGAGATGGAAGCGATCAAGGAAAAGGTCGGCTTCAAGGGCACGCTGAAGGAATTCTTCAAACACCAGCGCGACTCGAAGGACGATCCGAAATTCTATTATCCGGATACGGATGAAGGTCGCCAGGCCTATATCGATGACGCGACGGCCAAGATCGAGAATATCAAGGCGAAACTGCCGGAATTCTTCGGAATCCTGCCGAAGGCCGATATCGAGGTGAAACGCGTCGAGGCTTT
Organism: Alphaproteobacteria bacterium RIFCSPHIGHO2_12_FULL_63_12; assembly: GCA_001767925.1. Lineage (GTDB taxonomy): Bacteria > Pseudomonadota > Alphaproteobacteria > Caulobacterales > Parvularculaceae > Amphiplicatus. The sequence continues at coordinate 1,039 of MEMM01000110.1, read as the reverse complement.
CCGCGAGCAACCGGGCGCGGCCCAGCACTACTTCCCGGGCACGCCGGACGGCTCGCGCTCCGGCGTCTACTACGCCCACCTTTCAGACATGAAGGCGATGCCGAAGGGTGAGCTGGAAGTGATCGCCTATCATGAAGGCATTCCGGGCCACCATATGCAGATCTCGATCGCGCAGGAGCTGACCGGCGTGCCGCAGTTCCGCACGCAGGTGAACTTCACGGCCTATGCCGAAGGCTGGGGCCTCTATTCGGAATGGCTCGCCAAGGAATTCCCGGGCACCTATGAAGATCCGTACTCGGATTTCGGCCGGCTCGGCTCGGAAATCTGGCGCGCGATCCGGCTCGTCGTCGATACGGGCATGCACTCGAAAGGCTGGACCGAGGAACAGGCGGTTCAATACTTCCTCGACAATTCGGCGATCACCGAACAGCAGGCACGCTCCGAGGTGCAGCGCTATATCGTGACACCGGGCCAGGCGACGGCCTACAAGGTCGGTATGATCAAGATCCAGCAGCTGCGCAAGAAGGCGGAGACGGAGCTTGGCGACAAGTTTGACATCCGCGCCTTCCACGACACCGTGCTTGGCGGCGGCGCGCTGCCGCTCGACTTGCTGGAACGCAAGGTCGATGGCTGGATTGCCGACGTCAAGGCGTCGTAAGGCGCTTTTTGTCCGCATTGAAATTGAGCCCTCTCCGGAAACGGGGAGGGCTTTTTCCTGAAGGGGCTTCTCCCCGCGTGACCTCTTGCCTCGCGCTGCCATGCGCCTACGGTTTGCGGGCCGGAGGACGCTTGCCATGCATCTGAAGTTCGCGCCTGAGACCGAGGTTTTCCGGGCGCATGTGCGCGCCTGGTTCCAGACGGAATTCCCGAAGGACATTCTCGCCAAGTACAAGGCAGGCACGCCGCTGACGACGGCGGATGTGCGCAAGTCGGAAATGGCGCTCGGCGACAAGGGCTGGCTCGCGACAGCCTGGCCGAAGGAATATGGCGGGCCGGGCTGGGGGATCGAGGAACAGTACGTATTCGACGAGGAACTGGA
>MEMM01000109.1:6312-6620 GCA_001767925.1 Alphaproteobacteria bacterium RIFCSPHIGHO2_12_FULL_63_12 | reverse complement strand
CTTTCTCGCGCTCATCGTTCGGCAGTTCGATGCCGATCGCGTTCTTGCCGGGCACGACGGCGACGCGGGCCGAGACGGCGCTCATCGAGCGGGCAATGTCATCGGCCAGCGTGATGACGCGTGAGGACTTCACGCCAGGCGCGGGTTCCATCTCGAACAGGGTGATCACCGGGCCGGGACGCACTTCCTTGATGCGGCCCTGGATGCCGAATTCCTTCAGCACTTCAGTGAGGCGCTCGGCCTTGGCGATGAGAGCGCCCTCATCAAAGGTTTCGCGGCGCTCTTCGGGAACCTGCAGGAGGTCGAGC
>MEMM01000109.1:6157-6280 GCA_001767925.1 Alphaproteobacteria bacterium RIFCSPHIGHO2_12_FULL_63_12 | reverse complement strand
GGGCTTGGCGACTTTCGGCGAGGCGGCGGCGCGCGGCGCCGGACGCGGCACGGCAAAGCGCAGGCCGGGCGGCGGCGGGGCGCCGGTCTCACCCTCTTCGCCGTCGTCTTCTTCGTCGTCCCA
>MEMM01000109.1:0-6149 GCA_001767925.1 Alphaproteobacteria bacterium RIFCSPHIGHO2_12_FULL_63_12 | reverse complement strand
GCAGGTAGCGCGAGGACGGGACGTAGTCGTCGTCATGCTTGATGATCAGGGTACGGTCGCCGGTGACCGGTTCGTCGAGGCGGACCGGGCGCTGGGCCGAAAGCTGGTGGCCGATGCGGATCAGGAAGCCTCCGATACCGGCGGCGCCGACGGCGGCGTGGCGGCCGGAACGGGTGGCGGTTTCCTGCAGAAGGACCGCGTCGCGGCGGCGGAAGCCGAGGGCGGAGAGACCGGCCCAGAGGGCGACGCCGGCGAGCAGGAAGGCAGCCCAGCTTTCCGGTGAGGGCAACATCAGGGCGCGGAACGGCAGGACCGCGAGGTTGAACACGCCGTCGCCGAACATGCCGCCGAGGCCGGCGCTAAGCGGCCAGCTTTCCGGAACCGGCCAGGCGGCGAAAGCGGCGGCCGAGAGCGGGACAGTGACAACGCCGTAGAGCCAGCGGCGGATGCGCGGCTTGCCGACGAGGACGGCGCGCATCGCGCCGCCGATCATCAGCGCGAGGCCAGCGATCCAGCCGGACCAGCCGAGCACCTGCCGGGCGACATCGGCAAACACCGCGCCGGCCGAGCCGAACAGGTTCTGGACGTCGGCGCCGGTGGCAGCGTTCCAGCTCGGATCGGAAGGGGCGAACGAGCCCACACTGCCGCAGACGAAGACCCCTGCCCCAAAGGCAGCAGCGCCGGTGAGGATCCGCCAGACGGGATCGCTCACGGTACGCAGCTCTTCATCGCGGATGGCGTGATCTTTCATGTGGGCAAGCGCTCCGGTATTTGGCGAGAGACGGAGCGTCAGGTTTCGCCGGTTAGGCTTAACATGCAGCAAACGGGGCCTGTGGAATTCGAATGTTTTTCGGCTCCGAGGGCCTGATTCCACGCGATTTCGGCCTCTTAAATTCCAGAAAGGCAAAAATGAACGCCCCGGCGGAAGGATCCGCCGGGGCGCCCGGTTGGGGAGGAAAGCCCGCCCTACTGGCGCGAGAATTCCGGGTAGGCTTCGAGGCCGACTTCGGCACGGTCCATGCCCATCATCTCGTCTTCCTCACTGGCGCGCACGCCGAGGGTGAACTTGAGGGCAAGCCAGACGATGGTGGAAGCAACCAGAACGAACGCCGCCGTGAGACCGACACCGACCAGCTGGCCGAGATAGCTCGGGTCACCGGCTTCGTTCGGGGTGATGGCACCGCCATGCGACAGCGGGACGATCATCGTACCCCAGATGCCGCAGACAAGGTGAGCCGGGATGGCGCCGACAACGTCGTCGATCTTCAGCTTGTCGAGCAGCGGAACCGCGAGGACCACGAAGACACCGCCGACTGCGCCGATCAGGACAGCCTGGCCGATGGTCGGTGCAAGCGGTTCAGCCGTGATTGAGACGAGGCCGCCAATTACGCCGTTGAAAACCATCGTGGCGTCGACCTTGCCCTTGTAGAGGATGGCCGTAGTGACGGCCGCGGCAAGGCAACCGCCGACCGCTGCCATGTTGGTGTTCACGAAGATGATCGAGACCGAGTTGATGTCGGTGATGGTGCCGGCAGCGAGCTGCGAGGCGCCGTTGAAGCCGAACCAGCCGAGCCAGAGGATCAAGGTGCCGAGGGCGGCCAGCGGGATGTTCGAACCCGGCATCGCGTTGACGCCCTTGCCGAAATACTTGCCGGTACGCGGACCGATGATCAGGGCGCCTGTGAGCGCTGCCCAACCGCCAACCGAGTGAACGAGGGTCGAGCCGGCGAAGTCAGAGAAGCCCCACTGGGCATCAAGGTAGCCGCCGCCCCATTCCCACGACACGACGACCGGGTAGATGACGCCGGTCAGCACGACAGTGAAGAGGAGGAAAGGCAGAAGCTTGACGCGCTCGGCAACGGTGCCGGAAACGATCGAGGCGGCGGTGGCGACGAACCCCATCTGGAAGAACCAGTCGGAACCCGAGGAATAACCGCCATTGGCTTCTTCCAGAGATCCCGGCGACCAGATGGCGAGATTCGTCGGCAGCAGGCCGTTGAACAATGTCGCATCGCCCGGATAGGCCAGGTTGTAGCCGGTCAGCCAGAACAGGAGGCCGGCGACCGCGAAGAGAAGCACGTTCTTCATCGACTGCATCGCGGCGTTCTTGGAACGAACGAGGCCAGCCTCGAGCATGCAGAATCCGGCTGCCATGAACATGACGATCAGGCCGCCGATCAGGAACAGGTAGCTGTTATCGACATAGGCCGGAACGGCCGTTGCAGTTTCCAGTGCGGCGAGCCGCTCTTCAAGGCTCAGCGGCGCCTCGGCGGTTTCCTGTGCCCACACCAAACCTGCCGTGAGCAGTGACAGCGGCGCAAGCATCGCTCCGCGGATCAATCGTCCAGTCAATCGGCCCATAGGCCCCTCCTTCTGTTTCCGTACTGCAGAGCTCGGGACCCCCCGCGCTCTCCCGGAGCCGATATGATTTCGTGTGCCCGAAAAAGTCGCACGGGAGACGCCGGGGGGTGGCGATTCGAGTGCTGGTTGGTTAATCATTGTGCACGCTTGCGGCCAAACGCCCAATTCGCTGCCACAACTGGACGCCGCACTGCAGCATCGCTACTTCCTTCGTGGAAGCGAGACAGGTTTCGACATAGCTGCAGAATACGATCTTGCGGTGGTGGGTGCGGGCCCGGTCGGCACCGCGCTGGCGGTGCTGGCGGCGCGGGCGGGCTTCTCGGTTGCACTCGTCGATGCGCGCCCGGCAACTGCAACAAATGCAGCAGATACAAGGACATTCGCAATCGTTCGCGGGAGCTGGCGAATGCTGTCCGCCACCGGCGTCGCACCGGAGCTTGAAAGCTGCACGACCCCGCTCAACGGTCTGGAGGCGGAAGATGGCGGAACCCACTGGTTCGGGGCGCCGCATGCGGCTTTCTCCACAGGCGACCTGGACCCCGGCCGGCCGGGTGAAGCGCTGGGCCAGATGGTGCCCGCAGGCGCCCTTCAGACCGCGCTCGACCGGGTTGCCGGGGAGACCAGGGGCCTCGACTGGCGGAGAGGTGGCCGGTTTTCGGGCATGGTGACGGGCCCGGCCGGCGCGGAGCTGAAGCTCGAGAGCGGAGAGAGCCTGCGCGCCGGTCTGGTGGCCGCGTGCGACGGCATCCATTCGAGCGTCCGCAACAGTCTCGGCATCCGCACCGAAGGGCGTGATTACGGCAAGTCCGTCTTCGCGGCGGACGTCGCGCTCGACCGGCCACATCACGGGATCGCGCGCCAGCTGTTCACGCCGGAAGGCCCGTTCGCGACGCTGCCGTTGCCCGGCAACCGGGCGAACCTCGCCTGGTACATGAAATCCGGCGCCGCCGAGACGCTGGCAAAGCTGCCGAAGGCCGAGATCGAGGCGGAGCTGAATGCACGGTTCGCGGCGTTTGCCGGGCAGATGACGCTCGACGGCCCTCCCCTCTCCTATCCGCTGGTCATGCAGATTGCCGAAACGATGGTGGGGCCGCGCACCGCGCTGCTCGGCGACGCGGCGCGAAGGATCAACCCTCTGGCTGGCCAGGGCCTCAATCTCGGCTTCAAGGATGCAGCCGCTCTGATGGACGTGATGACCGAGGCGCGCGAGACCGGACTTGATCCGGGCAGCGACGTCGTGCTGGCCCGTTACCGGGAATGGCGGCGGTTCGATTCTGCTGCGACGGCGATGGCGATGGACCTGATCGACCGGACCTTCTCGAACGACAATGTCCTGCTGAAGCCGTTGCGCGGATTGGCGCTGATGGCGGCCAACCGCGTCGCACCCCTGCGCCGGGCGCTGGCGCGGCAGGCCAGCGCAGACCAGGATCACCTGCCAAGCCTGATGCGCTAGCGCCCGCGGCGCATCAGTCCCCGACCGTCAGTGTGCGGAGGATGTTCCAGGTGTAGAGACCGCTGGAATGACCGTCAGAGAAGAAGAGGCGAACGGCATAACGTCCGACAGGTTCGGCCTTCAGGACACGGATGTCTTGCGGCACAGGCGGTTGCGGCGGTTTAGGCCCTCGCCCATGGCCCTGGACTTCGGCGGACGGGCTTTCCTCGCGAAGGCGTTTGTAGGGAACCGTGCCGGAGGCGCCATCATCGAACTCGGCAAGCAGTTCCTGCGCGCCGGCGCGGAACATGAGGCGCGCGGGCCAGGCCGGCCGGGTCATGGTGTCCCCTCCCCGTCCGCAGGCGGAAGATCGTCGAGGTCGCGGGCCTCTTCGGGAAGCATGATGGGAATGCCGCCGCGGATCGGATAGGCGAGACGCGCTTTCTTCGACACAAGTTCATTGGCGGCGCGGTCATAGGAAAGCGGCTGGCGCGTCAGCGGACAGATCAGCACTTCGAGAAGGCGCGGATCGACGCCGGACGGCGCGGCATGGTCGGGCTCGGGATCACTCATGAGGGTTTCCTATTGCACTGGTCCTCTATCGCCGCCGCGGCCGTCAATCTCAAGCAGCGCGATCAGTGTGCGGGCGCGATCGGCGAGCGCCGGCGCTTCCAGCAAGGCCTGTTTCTCGGCGATATCGAAGGGGCATCCGGCGGCCAGCGCATGTATGAGCGTTTCCATCGGCGCGTTCTCCACCGCGCCCCAGTCAGCCTGCAGTCCTTGCGCCTCGATATAGGCACGCAAGGCGCGCACGAGGTGGGATCTTTCAGGCAATCCGGCTTCGGATGGGGCGAAAAGGTCGCCGCCGTAGACCGACCAGTCCGGTTCCACCTGCCGGTAGGGTGTCGTGACATCGAGTTCGCGCCGGACGCCGAAACGGCAGACGCCGCTGAGGGTGATCAGGTAGCGGCCATCATCCGTCTCACTATAGCTGGTCAACCGGCCGGCGCAGCCGACACCGGCGATGTCCGGACGATCCGGCGGCCCGCCGACGGGCTGAACCATGCCGATGAGGCGTTCGCCGCGCATCGCATCGTCAATCATGTTGAGATAGCGCGGCTCGAAAATATTGAGCGGCAGATCCCAGTGCGGAAACAGCATCGCACCGCCAAGCGGAAAGACCGGCAGGGCATCCGGCAGATCAGTCGTCTTGCGATAGGGCGCCATTGCACGTCCTTCCAGGCGGGCCTCCGGACAGGGTGGGCCGAAATGTCCGATCAGGCAAACATCAGGGATGCAAGCCGGCGGCGGCCCTCCACCGTTACCGGGTCGGTCGGACCTGCAGCCTCGAACACTTTCAGCAGCTTGTCCTTTGCCTTCCCTTCTTCCCAGCCGAGCTTGGCGGAGAGGATGATCAGGAGGTGATCGACCGCATCCTTGTAACGCCCGGCAGCGGCATACTGTTCCGCCAGTTCGAAGCGCTTGGCATGGTCGCCGGGGCTGGCGCTGACGGCGGAGAGCGCAGCATCAAGCTCGGTCGGCGCCGGCGCTTCGGCGGCCATTTCGATGGCGAGCCGCACGCCCTTGACGATGCTGTCATTCTTCCTGGCCTCAGGCACCATCTCGAGCGTGGCAGTCGCCCTGTCGGTGTCGCCATTGGCGAGGTAGCACCGCGCAAGGCCAGCGATGGCGGGCACGTTCTCGGGTTCTTCCTGCAGGATGGCGGCGTAGATTTCAGCGGCAAGCGCGATGTCGCCCGACTGGCTGGCGGCTTCGGCCTGGCCCAGCGCTTCGGCGATTACCTGCGCATTGTCCGTGCCGCCGAGCAGACGTTCGATGAAGGACGTGACCTGCGATTCCGGCAGGGCCCCCATGAAGCCATCGACCGGGCGGCCCTTGTGAAAGGCATAAACAGCCGGGATCGAGCGCACGCCGAGCTGGCTGGCATAGGCGTTGTGTTCCTCGGTGTTGATCTTGACGAGCTTGACCGCGCCCTTCTTCGCCTCAACCGCTTTTTCGAGGATGGGGCTCAATGTGCGGCAAGGGCCGCACCAGGGCGCCCAGAAGTCGACGATCACAGGCTGGGTCATGGAGGCTTCGACGACGTCGGCCATGAAGCCCGCGTCGGTGCCATCGGATGTATGCTGGAGGCCTGCGGTCGCCATGTTGGGGTATCCTTGCGATTCAGGCCGCAAGATGGGATGCCCTCTGAAAATTCGCAAGCCGGTGCAGCGTATCGCATAAACGCCGGCCGAGCGCCCTGTTTAGGCCGGGTTCAGGCACCTACCTGTATCGCTGCACACAAGGTCATATAAGGAGACCGGAGACATGATGAATCTGATCGCCAGCCTGAGCA
>MEMM01000108.1 GCA_001767925.1 Alphaproteobacteria bacterium RIFCSPHIGHO2_12_FULL_63_12 | reverse complement strand
GTTCTTCCCCGACTCGACGAACGAGAGCGAGAAGACCGCCATGCCGCCGTCGTCGGTGGTCTCGCGAATCGACCACTCGACCGCGACGACCTCGATCGTCCCGCGGTAGGGATGGACGAGAGTTCCGGCGCCGGGCGTGCGCAGCGCCGTGAGAAGCGCATCACGCGCCCGCATGTAGTCCGGGCCGATCACGTAGGCTTCGAGCCCGAACTTCTCGCCCTGGAGCCCCAGCTCCTCGAAGTACGGGAGATCGCGCTGCGGGTACTCGTGGAGCTGCCCGCGCTTGCCGCCGCCGATCTCAGTCGAGCGCGTCGTGAACGGGACGCCGCGGAAGCTCGCGGGGCGGAGCTCGTCCTGCCAGGGCATCTAATTCCAGCCCTGCGCCATGGTCCAACCGACGTCGAGATTCATCGGACCGTTCGCTTTCATCTTCTCAACGCGGCCCTGGGCTCCGTCGATTCGGATGTCGAGACGGCCGCCGACATCAGTCTGCTGACGTGGGAAGATGCCGGTCGAGAAGTCCGCCGCGCTGAAGAGGGAGGCCGCGCCCGACAACGCGCCGGAGGCAAGAGCCCCGCCGACGTTGCCAGCAGCAGCGAGCAGGCGAATCAGTGGGTTCCCCTTGAGAATCTCCCAAGTCTGCGTCGCAATGGCCTTCAGCTTGTCAAAATGGATGATCGCGAGCGCGAGGCCCGTGACCATCAAGCCGATTCCGATCGCGACCCAACCGGCGGGTGATGCCAGCAGCGCCGCCGAGAGCGCGACGAGCGACGCGATCACGGGACCGAGGATTACCGCGGCAAGGCTCCCGAGCACGGTCTTCGCGCCGCCGATCGTCTCGAAGAACTGAACCATCTTCGGTAGCGCCGTCGGCAAGAAGTCCGCGAGAGCGCGAAGCGACGTCCCTAGATCGCGTGCGAAGTCGACGACCTTTGTGCGGATGAGCTCTTGATTCACCTTCATCCACTCGTTGATGCGAGTCACGATCGCGAGGACCGGAGGCACAAGTTCGCTCGCAAGAGCCAGAGCCAACCCGGTGATGCGCTTCTGCAGTCGCTCGCTCTCGTCGGCGAGCTGGACCGCTGCCTTCACAGTCTCCTCGGAGATCACGCTGCCGGTCTCACGCGCCTCGAGGCGCAGCGCTTCCAGGTTGTCAGCCATCAGCGCGAGCCTTCCGCCACCTTTCCCGAACGCGGCCTCGCCGAGCAGGCCGCGCGCGTTCACGTTCTTCAAGTTCGTCATCGCATCGACCAGAAGGGTCACGCCTTCTTCGGTCGAGCGCGCCGCCTTCAGCTGACGCAGGAGTGCCGGGCTCGTCTTCTTCAGGAGCGCGTTCAGCGGCCCCACGTTCGCGCGCAGTCCGACGAGGTTGCGCGAGAACCGCATCATGCCCTTGTCGAGCTGGCCTGCCGACACACCGTTTCGCTCGGCTGCGAACCGAAGCTCTTGCAGCGCTTCAACCCCGAGACCCGCAGCCGATGCGACCTCATCAATCTCGTCCGCGGCGGAGACGAACTTCTTCATGCCGGCGACTGCAGCGACGCCAAGTGCCGACCCGAGCAGCAGCGCACGGCGCGCGAGATGCGCGATGCTCGCGCCGACGGCGCGCGTGCGATCGAGCAACTGAGAGAACTTCATCTGCGCGTTCAAGCCCTTGAATGCGCGAGAGAGATCATGAACAGGCTTCTGCATCACCTTAAGGCGGTCGCTGATCTTGTTGACCACCAGGGTTGCGCGATTCGTCGCCCGGATGACGATGTTGACCGGGTTGAGCTTGCTTCCCATAGAGCTTCTCCGCGCGGCGAGCCCAGAACCGAATTCGTCTCAGCGGCATGTCCCAGATCTCCCGCTCGGAGAAGTGGAACACGGACGCGATGACCCCTATTCCGTCGGCCCAGTCTGGTGGGATTCTGGTTCCGATTCGGACCGCGGCGATGGCTCCTCGAAAAAACCCATCTCCGCGAGTGCCTCCATGCACGCATTCCAATCGCGCAGGCGCAGCAGTAGCACGCTCGAGTACGGGATCCCGGCGACTGAGGCGAGGAGCATGTTCGCCTTCTTCGTCGGTGCATCGGTCGCCGCCTTGTCGGTGGCCTCGATGTCCTTCGCCGTCGGCTCTCGGAGCACGAGCTTCGTGATTGACTCGCCGTGTGCAGTGATCGGCTGCGACAGCGTGATCGTCTTACTCTCTTCGGCCATCAGCTGAGTTCCTCTGCTCGCTCTGCGGCGAAGCGCACCGCGATCGAGCCCTCGCCGATGTTCACGCTGCCGTCGGCGGTCTGCGTCGCGTTCGCCAGCACCCACGCCTTCCCGTTCGCCATCTCGCACGTGATCGTCACGTCTTCGAGGCCGAGCAGCTCCTTCACGTCGAGCGAGTCGCGGTCGCGCACCTCGCCCTCGATCGTCGCGGCCTGGTACGAGATCTTGAAGGCCATCGTGCCGTCGGGCCCGATGACCTCTTCCTTCTTCGTGACGCCGGGATTCAGCGTGAAGTCGCCAGCGACGGCGTACTGCGTTCCGTCGATCTTGAAGATGAGTATTCCGACGCGGATCATGCAGACCTCCTAGAGTACGAAGCCGATCTGAGCGCCGACGACGATGAGCTGGTTCACGAGATCCGGCGGCAGCAGCATGTCCAGCCGGTTCGGGTCGGTCGCGTTGCGCTCCGCGACCAGCTCGTCCTTGAACTGCGCCAGGCCCTCGACGAGCCCGGCCGCTTCCCACTGCATGAAGAGCGCGATCGCTTCCGCCTTCGCGATCTTCGGCGTGATGACCGCCTGACCGGGGCCGAAGTTCGTGCCGTCGCTCGCGAGCTTGTGCCGCGGGAACTTCTGCGCGAACCGCGCCCGGAAGCTGTACCGGAGATAGCCGAGCGTGAGCAGCGAGTTCACCGCCAGATAGCTCTCGTCCGGGAGTCCGGCCGCGTTGCGCTGGTACGTGGTGATGAGCCGCTCGATGCGCGACACGCCGCCGGTGTCGACGGTGAACGTCGAGATCCCGTCGTAGAGGAGCAGGTTCCGCTCAGCGTGTGTGAAGCGATTGAGCGGCTTCGGCCCCAGAATCCCCGGCATCTCGAGCGTCGTGAACGGCCGCGCTGGGTCGCGCTGTCCGTGCTCCGCCACGATCCCCGCAAGCGACGCCGCGACCCGGTAGGTTGGAGACGGCATCGACGGCAGACCCATGACGGTGACGTGAGGAGAGTTCCGCGCGTCGCCGAAGGTGCCGAGCGTCCCCTGCGTCCCGCGCTTGGCCGCGAGAGCGTGGCCCTCGAGCGGTCGCTCCGGGCCCCAGCGATCGGACAGCTCCGTCTCGAGCAGCGCGAGGTTCGCGCTGTCGGTGTACGGCAGCGCGATCACGTTGTACCACTCGTCGCCCATCGCGGCGATCGCGGTCGCGAGGCTCGGATTGCCCGTGCCCGAGGCCATATCGACGACCGCAGAGGCGAGGCCCGTCGGTGTCACCTCGTCGTCGTAGTAGTTCACGCGCACGTCGATGTCGTTGCCCACCTCGCCGAGATTGCGCGCGGTCAGGTTCACGACGCCGGCGCCACCGGACGCAGCCGTGACCGGCAGGTTTGTGTCGGCGTTGATCGCGCTGATGACGGCGGTCGCAACCGCAGCCGCCGTGGCGCTTGCCGCTGCCGCGACCTGAATGCGTGTCCCCGCGATCCAGACGTTCACGGTCCCGGCCGCCGTCGCCGTGCCGGTGAACGTGATCGAGCCCGTCGCCGCCACCGCTCCACCCGCGTCCGCGAGTGCGATCGCCCACGACTCGGTGAAGGTGTTCACCGCCTTCAGCGCGATGAACATCGCGTGCAGCATCGAGCCCTGGCCGAAGAGCGTCGCAGCCTCCGCCTCGGACGCGACACGATAGGGTGTCGCCGCCGTCGCCGTGCCTGCCGAGAACTTCTGCCCGAGCACCAGGATCTTGTACGGGATGCCCACAAGCCCACGAATCGCGTTCGCCGTCGAGAACTCGGCATAGACGCCCGGCACGCGGAGATTGACCGGAATCCGTTCGAAGCTGATCACGGCTTACTCCTTGCTCTTGGGCTTGGGCTGCGCGGCCGCCTCCGTCGTGACGACGACGTCGCCCACGAGGATGCGGCGCTGCCAGTAGCCGTTGTTCGGGACGAGGAGCCCGGCATCCGGAATCGGAGCCTTCGTCATCGGGTCGCGTACGCGCGCACCTGGTGCAGGTCGCACGAAGATCGTCTCCATCAAGCCTCCTCGAATTCGATCACGTCCTCCGCCTCTGCCTGGGCGTCGGGCGCGGTGAAGTTCCATTCGTTGTGGACGGTGAGAAGGTCGTCGCCGACCTGGACGGACACCTCTCGGCCATACACCACCGCGAACTGCAGCCGGTTCACGCCGAACTTCTGGGCGCCAGCTCCATCGAAGTCCGAGCCGAAGGAGGCAAGCACCAGGTCTTCAGCGAGCTGGCCCAAGTAACGGTCCGGCAGGATGATCCGCTTAAGGATCTCTTCCTCGATCTGATCGATCCGATCCTCTACGCCTTTGCCACCGTCGATGATGTCGATTACGAGATCGAGCGTGTGCTTTAGGACGCGTGGAGACTCCGAGAAGATCTCGACCTTCTCGTCGCGGGTGAAGACGTTCAGCGCGGGCAACCGCCACTCGTCGGTGCGCGCCTGGATCGGCTCCACCCTTTCTGCGTGGACGCGATCAGCGGCCGTGGTAGCTGCAGCCTTCAGCTTCGCGACGACGTACTGACGGATCCGCGTACGCGGGTGGAGGTTCGGGTCGATCACAACGCTGAACAGCCCACCGGTGACGAGCGAGAGGCCCTGCGCGGAGAACAGGCCGCCAGTGACGAGCGAGAGAGGATCAGGCATTCGTCACACCCGATGCAGCTCGATCATCGTCATCCCCGTTCCGTCGGGCTGGACGTCGGTGACCTCGAACTCGCGTCCGGCGATCACGACGCCCCACTCCTTCTGCACGAGCGCGACGTCGCTCGAGCGACAGAGGATTTTCGGGTCTGACGTGGACACGCCTGACTCCGAGAGTTGATCGAGCAGGAGGTGCTCGTCGTCGAACTGCGCCTGCACGGTGAATGGCGGATCCACCGGCGGACGCACCTCCACATCGAGGCCGAACTCCTCGGTGTGGAGGAACGCCAGGCGATCCTCCTCGGTCTCGGCGGCCATGCGCTACGCCTTCGGCGGCTTCTCGGCCTTCGGCGGCTTCTCGCCTTCCGGCGCCGGCGCCGAGCCCTCCTCGGGGGACGACGCGACGTAGGGTCGCGCGAGCCCACGAGTGACGAGCTCCTCCGCCTTCTCCTGCGGGTACTCGACCACCGTGCCTGGCTTGTACTCGACGACGCCCTCGGGCCGCTTCACGACGAGAGTCGTGTCGGACACCACCTTCATGCAGATCTCCTCGATCAAGAGGCGCGCTGCGCGCGCCAGGTATCAGGTGACGACAGCCGCGAGCGTCGCGTTCGGCC
>MEMM01000107.1:4914-6258 GCA_001767925.1 Alphaproteobacteria bacterium RIFCSPHIGHO2_12_FULL_63_12 | reverse complement strand
CGAGGTATTCGAGGATCCGCTCTTTGACCTTGTCGAGACCGTAATGGTCGTCGTCGAGCTGCTTCTCGGCCTTGCGCAGATCGGTGACGATCTCCTTGCGCTTGGCCCAGGGCAGCGCCAGCAGCCAGTCGAGATAGTTGCGCACGACCGTTGATTCCGCCGACATCGGCGACATCTGGCGCAGCTTCTTCATCTCGGCCTCGGCCTTGGTGCGGGCCTCCTGCGACAGCGGCGTATCGGCGATCTTCTGGTCGAGTTCGGCCAGCTCGTCGCGCTCGGCGCCGTCCCCCCCCTGTTCGCCCAGCTCGCGCTGGATCGCCTTCATCTGTTCGTTCAGGTAGTACTCGCGCTGGGTCTTCTCCATCTGCCGCTTGACGCGGTTTTTGATCTTCCGCTCCATCTGGAGCATGCCCATTTCGCCTTCCATCAGGGCGAACACCTTCTCGAGCCGGTCCTTGACGTCCGGCATCTCAAGCAATTCCTGCTTGTCGGACAGTTTCACGGAGAGGTTCGACGCCACCTGGTCGGCCAGCTTGCCCGGATCGGTCATCTGCGCGATCGAGGTCACCGCTTCGGGCGGGATCTTGCGGTTGAGCTTCACATAGCTCTCGAACTGTTCCTGCACGGCGCGAGTCAGGGCCTGCACATCGGTGCCGGCCGTATCCGGCTCCGCGATGGTCTCGATCTCGGCTTCGAAATACTCGCCGCGGTCATGCAGCTTCACCAGCCGGGCGCGCGATTTGCCTTCCACCAGCACCTTCACGGTGCCGTCGGGCAGTTTCAGCAGCTGCAGGATGGTGGCCAGCGTGCCGATCTCGTGCACGTCGCCGGTATTGGGATTGTCGATGGCGGCATCGCGCTGGGCGACCAGCATGATCTCGTTCTCGGACTCCTCAATCATTTCAAGGGCCCGCACGGACTTGTCGCGGCCGACGAACAGCGGCGCCACCATGTCCGGGAAAACAACGATGTCCCTCAGCGGCAACACCGGCACTGTCTTCGATCTTGGCATTTGAATGCCTCCTTTACGTGGGCCCCGCATGGCAGCAGCCCGGAAACCCTAGACCACCATATGGGGCGATTATCGGGCGATGCGAAGGATGTGGAAACCGTTAAGCCCCCCTTCAACGCCAGCACTGCTCAACAAAGGTGTGAATTCCATTGAACCTGTCATCCCGGGGCAAAGGCTGCGCAGCCGCCGATTGCCCCGGGATTCCCCCTCCGTCTCGTGCCTTCGGCCCGATCCACCTCCCCCGCTTCGCAGGGGAGGATGAAGCCGCACCCGAGCGTCCCCCTTATCCTCCCCCGCCTGCGGGGGAGGTGGCAGGCCGCGAAGCGGACTGA
>MEMM01000107.1:604-4844 GCA_001767925.1 Alphaproteobacteria bacterium RIFCSPHIGHO2_12_FULL_63_12 | reverse complement strand
CCAGTCTTGGGTCCTTCCCGCCACGCGCCTCCCGGCGCGCGGCCTCGCTCGGGAAATCGCAGTGCGATTTCTGATCCTCGCAAGCCCCCTTGCCCCGGGCCGCGAACACCGCTTGATACCTTTTCCCGGCAGAAGGCCTGAGGGTTAAGGCGTCTTTAACGCTTTCGGAACCGTTTCAGCCTCATCTGCGCGGGTACTTCGCCGGCCTGCCCGGCACCCCAAGACGGAGAATCGGTCCCATGTCCTCAGCCCGGCAACTCAAGCCCGTCGATGACCTGCTGTCCCATTCCTCGGGTTATTCCGCCAAGGATATCGAGGTCCTGGAGGGCCTGGAGCCGGTCCGCAAACGCCCCGGCATGTATATCGGCGGCACCGACGAGCGCGCCTGGCACCACCTGTTCGCCGAAGTCCTCGACAACGCCATGGACGAAGCCGTCGCCGGTTATGCCAACCGGATCGAAATCAAGCTGACCAATGACGGCTACCTGACCGTCACCGACAATGGCCGCGGCATCCCGGTCGACCCGCACCCGAAATTCCCCAAGAAATCAGCGCTCGAAGTGATCATGACGACGCTCCACTCGGGCGGCAAGTTCTCCGACAAGGCCTATTCCACCGCCGGCGGCCTGCACGGCGTCGGCATCTCGGTCGTCAACGCGCTCTCGGAACATGTCGAGGTCGAAGTCGCCCGTGATCGAACCGTCTGGCGCCAGGAATTCTCGCGCGGAAACCCGATGGGCAAGCTCGCCAAGGTCGGCACCACGCCCAACCGGCGCGGCACCTCGGTGCGCTTCAAGCCGGACCCGCAGATCTTTGGCGACAAGCTGCGCTGGCGCCCCGCCCGCCTGTTCGGCATGGCCCGCTCGAAGGCCTATCTCTTCCGCGGCGTCGAAGTGCGCTGGTCGTGCGACCCGGACCTGCTGCCGGAGGACTCCAAAGTCCCCGCCGATGCGGTCCTGTCCTATCCCAACGGCCTCGCCGACCAGCTCGACGAGGTTTTCGCCGACAAGGCCACGATCACCGAGGCGCCGTTCACTGGCCTCGTCGACATGGGCCAGGAGGGCAAATGCGAATGGGCGATTGCCTGGACGCAGGCCGGTTTCGGCGAGCAGGACGGCTTTGCCCGCTCCTACTGCAACACCATCCCGACCCCCGAAGGCGGCACGCACGAGGCCGGCTTCCGCTCGGCCATCACCAAGGGCCTGCGCCATTTCGGCGACCTCACCGGCAACAAGAAAGCCGCCGAGATCACCGCCGAAGACGTCATGGGCCATTCCGGCTTCCTGCTCTCGGTCTTCATCCGTGGCCCGGAATTCGTCGGCCAGACGAAAGACAAGCTGTCCTCCACCCACGCCTTCCGCCTCGTGGAAAGCGCCGTGCGGGACCATTTCGACCACTGGCTCGCCGGCAGCCCGAAAGAAGCCAACAAGCTCCTCTCCTGGGCCATCGACCGCGCCGACGAACGCGCCAAGCGCCGCAAGGCGAAGGAAATCTCCCGCAAGTCGGCCACCAAGAAGCTGCGCCTGCCCGGCAAGCTGGCGGACTGTTCCGCCAAGGGACCGGAAGGCACCGAACTCTTCCTCGTCGAAGGGGACTCGGCCGGCGGCTCGGCCAAGCAGGCCCGCAACCGCGAGACCCAGGCCATCCTGCCCCTGCGCGGCAAGATCCTGAACGTCGAAAGCGCCTCCGACGACAAGCTGATGGCCAACCAGGAACTGTCGGACCTCTCCCTCGCCCTCGGCACGGAGCTGGGCCGCAAGTTCAACCTTGATGACCTGCGCTATGAGCGCATCATCATCATGACCGATGCCGACGTCGACGGCGCCCATATTGCGGCGCTGCTGATCACCTTCTTCTACCGGCTCACCCCCGGCCTGATCGAGGCCGGCCGCCTCTACCTCGCCCAGCCGCCGCTCTACAAGCTCGCGAACAAGGGCAACATCCATTACGCGATGGACGACGAGGACCGTGCACGGATCACCAAGGAACACTTCAAGGGCAACCAGAAGATCGAGCTGACCCGCTTCAAGGGTCTCGGCGAGATGAACCCGGCCCAGCTGAAGGAAACCACGATGAGCCCCGGCTCGCGCACCCTGGCGCGCGTCACCCTGCCGGACTCGATGGACGAACTGATCGAGATGAAGCCCGCCGACCTCATCAACACCCTGATGGGCAAGAAAGCCGAGCTGCGCTTCAAGTTCATCCAGGACAACGCCGCCTTCGTCGAAACCCTCGACATCTAGGCACTCGCAACCTGTCCCTTCCCCAGAGTGGGGAGGGGACAAGTCATCGTTCGCCTATCGATAACACCTCCCCAGGCACAACCTGTCCCCTCCCCGCTTGCGGGGAGCTTGCGAGGACGAGAAATCGTATACGATTTCCCGAGCAAGAGGGTGGGGCACGGCAAAGCCGCCCCCTTACGCAACAAATTCCCCCACCCCACCTCCAATAAAATCAACGCGGTATAAAATAGTCGGGCAAACTTGCGCAACACCCCTGCGGCCGGGTGTATACTGCCGCCATGTCGCAAAGCCCTCCGCCCCCGGAAGATGATATCCCCCACGGCGCCCTCATCGATGAAGGCGCCCGTCTCGTCCGTTGGCTGATTACCGAGATGCATGTCCTCCTCGCAGGCCTCGCCGGCCAGCGGCCCGCCGTGGCCTTCCTGCGCGATCTCGCGCGCCACTATCTCGCCCCCGCCGAAGCCGTCCTGCGCCGCGCGATCCATCTCCTCGCCGACGCCCTGCCCGCCCCCGTGGCAAGAGCAAAAGCCCAAAGCCCCGCTCGTCCCCGCACGGATGATGCCGCGCTTCGCCGGCCCGCCAAACCCCGCACGCCCAACTTCCGGCTCACCGAGCCGCTGCCCCGTCCGCGTGCGGATTACCTGCCGGAAGCCCTGCGCCCGCGCATCAGCGTGCCCGGCCTGACGCCCGATCCGCCGGCCAGGGCTGCGCCCTCCAAACCCGATCCCGCCCGGCTCGAAGCGCGCCTCCTGCGCCGCCTCGCCGCGCTCGAAGCGGCCTGGGACAATCCCGCCGCCGCCGCCCGGCGCCTGCAGCGCCAACGCGCCCGGCAGCCCGCTGCGCGCCCACGCCTGTCTTTCGTGAAAATCCCCGGCCTCAAGGCCCGCCCCCTCGCCGATCTCGGCGAACGCATCCTGCGCGACCTCAACACCGCCACCTTCGGCGCCGCGCTGAACACGTCCTGAAGGTCAGGTCATCAAGGCAAAAAAAGGGCCCCACCCTCAGCCCCCTAAAGCCTCACAATATCCAACAGCTTCACGCGCACCTGCCGGAGGCCCGCCACCTCGACAATCCGTCCACGCACCATCACGGGATCGGCCACCAGCGGCAGGATTTCCTGTCCGAACGCCTGCCCGCGCTCGTTCAGCAGCAACAGCGCCGCCTTGCCGTCGCTGCAGCGCCCGGTCTCGCAGAAGGCCAGCGGCAAGCCGCCCGTCGCGCACAGCGCCGCGCAGGCCTTGTGCGTCTTGCCATGGCCGGGTCGCATCGCACCGAACCAGCACTTCGCATCAAGGATCTCGCCGGTCGTCACTGCGTCGCCCAGGTCCTTCTCCGGCCCCGGCAGCACGCGCCCCGGCGCCGGATCGGGATAGACGCCATCGACCGCCATCATCGCGTGCGCCCCGCGCTCGATCAGCGTGCCGGTCACCGCCGCGCCCGTGAAAGTCAACGCCGGGCGCACTGTGACGCGGTCTTTGCCGGCACCAACCAGCAGCACCATGCGCGGCCCGTCACCCAGGTCTTCCGTGAGCAGATGAAGGTAAGGACCCGGATAGATCGTGCCGGTCACGGCCACCTTCTTGCCCTGATCCCAGAAGCCGGGCCCCGGATGCGGCGCCGCCGCCCCGAGGCCCAGCCCCACCGCCCCTGCGCCCACGGCAAGCCCGGCGCCCGCCGTCAGCAGGAAACGCCGCGTCGGCCTCGCGAGTTCAGGGCTCCAGCCCACAAAGAACGGTTCGTCCGCCATCAGCCCGCCTCCCCGGTTCTCGATGGCGCCATCGGCGTGCCCGGCGGCTGCGGCACGGGCTCCACGAACACCCGCCCCCCGGTAATCCGTGTGCGGTAAGTCGGGATCTTCTCCGTAAAGGGCGGCGGCGAGCAGCCGTCTTCCGGGCGGTACTGGAAACCGTGCCAGGGGCACACGATACACCCGTCCAGGATGCGCCCCTCGCCCAGCGGCCCGCCCTGATGGCGGCAGGCATTGGCCACGGCATAGA
>MEMM01000107.1:485-563 GCA_001767925.1 Alphaproteobacteria bacterium RIFCSPHIGHO2_12_FULL_63_12 | reverse complement strand
GCGCGGTGAAGAAGCACGCGACGCCCAGATGCCGCCGGTTGTAGAGCACCGGCAAGACGCGCGGGTTCAGACGCGCCA
>MEMM01000107.1:0-424 GCA_001767925.1 Alphaproteobacteria bacterium RIFCSPHIGHO2_12_FULL_63_12 | reverse complement strand
ATTCGAGCCGCCCCGCCACGACCTGCAGCCCCGTCACCAACAGCGCCGATCCGCCCGCCAGCGCCGCCTGCACAAGGCCTGTCTCGCCCTGCACCGCGCCCAGCATCACATGCGCCACAAGCAATCCGTAGGCGGCATAAACCGACATGTGGACCCACTTCCACAGGCGCGGGCCCAGCACATGGTTCCAGAAATCATGACTTGTCGCCGCCATCACGAACAGGATCAGCAGCGCTAGCACGCCGAGGCTCTCGAACGGAAAGCCGCCGAAGGAATCGTAGCGCGGGTTCGAGGTCAGCAGCGAGATAAAGGCATTCACCTCGGAAAACCCGTGATACCAGAGCACTACCAGCCCGCCATGCACCAGCGCGGTGAAGAAGCACGCGACGCCCAGATGCCGCCGGTTGTAGAGCACCGGCAAGAC
>MEMM01000106.1:2391-25898 GCA_001767925.1 Alphaproteobacteria bacterium RIFCSPHIGHO2_12_FULL_63_12 | reverse complement strand
TTTATGCGGCCGGACTGGTCCTGGCGCTCACGGTCATGCTGGCTGGCGCCGTCCGCGATGTCGGCGTCGCCGGCGTCATCGACAATCTGCTGCAACAGCACACACGGCCCGGCGCCGCGCTCGAATGGGGCGCGCACTGGCGCTATCACCTGTTGTCGAGCCTCGCGCTCTACCTGATGGCGTTTGGCGCGGCCGGATTGCTGCGCTTCCTTGACGGCGCCGGGACGGCGCGCGACGCGGCGCGCGGCGGCCGGATCATCGCCGGTGCGCTCGCGCTTTTTGCGGGACTGACGCTTGTCTTCGCGCACTCGCCTCCAGGACTCGCCAAGCCGTTCGTCGATGCGATCTATATCGGGCACGAAGCGCGCGAGCTGTTCACCAGTGTGCTCGTCACCATGCCGCTCGCTTTCGGCCTCGGCCTTCTCGCCGCCGGCAAGCAATGCCCACCGGCGTCAGATGCCGACCGAACCGCCCACCGCGCCCGCTGGATCGGGGCCATCCTCGCCGGAATCGCGCTTGGCCTTTATCTCTGCCTCGGCGCGGTGATGATGGACGCGGCGGCGTCCGGCCAGACCGACGATCTTGTCATGCTGATCGCGCCGCATTTCTTCGAACACGCCCAGACCTACGCGGTCGTCACCTTGACCGCGCTCATCGTTCATCGCCTCGCGGCGGTCGACAAGAGGTAAACCGATTTAAGGTAACGGCGGCGCCGGACGCGCGAGCGGACCGACGCGCCAGATCGGACCTGACACCGGCATCTTGAATCGAGTCTCGACACTGCGCATAGAAAGGGCCGCGGCGAATTGGGCGCCGAGGAGATCGGGTCGACCGCCTGCGACTGCGGCAGTTCCCGGCGCAGGGTAGACGGATGGACATGACCCCGGCCGCGCATGGCGCGGCGCCG
The DNA here is from genome assembly GCA_001767925.1 of Alphaproteobacteria bacterium RIFCSPHIGHO2_12_FULL_63_12. GTDB lineage: Bacteria > Pseudomonadota > Alphaproteobacteria > Caulobacterales > Parvularculaceae > Amphiplicatus. Next base: position 24,991 of record MEMM01000106.1, on the reverse strand, counting down.
CTCACGAACCGCTTGCAAACATGGCTGAGGGGCGAGTGGCGCGCCGCTGATGTTTTGTCCGAGGGAACGGCGCTGAAACTCGTGGCGGCTTTCACGGCGCTGGCGGCGGCGCTTCGTTTCTACGGCGTCGACAGCCAGCTCTGGTACGATGAAGTGAAGACCCTGCTCTTGTCCGTGCGGCCAGGGTTTCCCGAAATCGTCACGCATTTCGAGAGCAACAACCACCATCCGCTCTATTCCGTGCTGGCGCATTTTTCGATCAGCGCCTTCGGCGAGCATCCCTGGTCGTTGCGGCTGCCGGCGGTGCTGTTCGGCGTCGCGAGCGTGCCGATGCTGTATGTTTTCGCCGCGTCCTCGGCGGGACGGCTGGCGGCGACGCTTTCAGCGGGCCTTCTGGCCGTTTCCTATCATCACATCGCATTCTCGCAGAACGCCCGCGGCTACACGATGCTGCTTTTCTTCACGCTGCTGACGAGCTGGCTATTGCTGAAGGCGCTGAAAGAGCCATCGGCGCGCCTGTGGGTTTTTTATGCGATCGCGGCGACGCTTGGCGCTTACACGCATCTGACCATGGTCTATATAGTCGCCGGGCACGGGCTGGTCGTCGGCGCGAATTGGCTGGCGACAATGAAATCGCGAGTGGATTTTCGGCCTCTGCTCCTTCCGTTTATCGCGTTCGCGCTGTACGCCGTGCTGACGCTGGGGCTTTACGCGCCCTATTTCGCCGGCCTTCAGTCTTATGTCGAAGCAAAGTCCGGCGGCGCCTCGGCGCAGATTGCAACGCCCCTGTGGGCGGCGGAAGCGGCGCTTCTGGGCGTGACGCAAGGGTTCGGCGGTCCGGTCGGCGCGGCGCTTTCGCTCACGCTGCTTGCGGTTGGCGCGATCGGCTATCTGCGCCGCGCCCCGCTGACCGCGATGTTGTTTTTCGCGCCCGCGCCGTTGATGATGGCCTCGATGCTGGTTCTCGGTCATGCGATCCGCCCGCGATTCCTGTTCGTCCTTGGCGGTTTTGTGATTTTGACGATCGTGCGCGGCGCGATGAGCGCGGCCGCCGCCGGCGCGGACCGCATCGGTCCGCTCGGCCGTGTGGGAGGGACGGCGGTCGCTGCGGTGATCGTCCTGCTGGTCGGCGCGATTTCGCTCGCCTCGCTGCCCGCCGGCTATGCGACGCCGAAACAGGATCTTGCGGGCGCGATCGCCGATGTCGAAAGCCGCCGCCAGCCGGGCGAGGAGATCTATCTCGCCGGAGGCGCCGCGGTCGTCGTCGCCAATGACTATTACGGCCGCGGCTGGCCTCAATTGAAAGACGCCGCCGCCTTTGACGAGATCGCCCGGCCATTCTGGATCGTCTTCACCTTTCGCGATTATCTGGTGACGGGTGCGCCGGATTTGTGGGCCGTGATTCAGTCGAATTGTAAGGAAGTCTCGGTGTTTAAAGCGACGATCGGCGACGGCGAGTCCTACGTGATGAAATGCGCGCCGTCAGCGTGAGGCGAATACGCGTTCTTGCCGGCGCGGGCCGCTTCTGAGAGAATATCTTCAACGCTTCGAAGATGGTTTATGCCCAAGGGATCGGCGTCCGCCCAGCCTTCGCCGCCGGCCGCCGCGCCGGGCCGGACGATTATCCGCGGCGCGGCTGCAGGCGATCTTGACGCCATTGACGCCATCGAAACTCGCTCATTTGACAAGGATCGCTTCCCGCGCCGCAATCTCGTCCGGGTGATGAAAAGTCCGGCGACGGTATTCCTGCTGGCGGAAAACGGCGGCCGGCCCGCCGGATACCTGATGCTCCTGTTCCGCAGGGGATCGCGCGTCGTCCGCCTTTACTCGCTCGCCGTCGATCCGGACTTTCGCGGGCGAGGCGTCGCCGACTCGCTGCTGGGGGCGGCCGGGGAGGCGGCGGCGGCGCGGGGCGCCGACCGGCTTCGTCTCGAATTCCGCCCTTCCAACCTCGCGGCGCAGCGATTATATGAACGCGCCGGGTTCGCGTTGCTTGAGCGCCGGGCGGCCTATTATGACGACGGGGAGGATGCGATCCGGATGGAAAAGCGTCTCGCCCCGAAAGCTTCGGGCGACAGGAGCGCCCCCTCATGAGTAAAACTGAACGAGCGCCAACTCGTGAGTGATTGGCTCATACTCGTAGAATATACGAGCGATCTTGCGCAGCACGAAACGCCGCACAAGGTGATGCGCACCCGGGATTATCTGACGACGCCCAACCTGTTCACCGGCCGCCGTCCGAACATCATCAATCTCGCCCGCAGCTATTCCTATCAGAGCGAAGGATACTACGCCTCGCTGCTCGCCGAGGCGCGCCGTCATCGTGTTGCGCCGACCGTGCAGGCGATGGTCGAGCTGGGGCGCAAGTCGCTCTATGCGCACGCTGTTCCCGAACTTGAAGCCGCGCTTCAACGCGATATCGAAAACGGCGCCGAGCCGGTCGAGAAGATGCTGGTCGCCTTCACGACGACGCAGCCGCGCGGCTATGAGCGTTTTGCAAAACTTCTGTTCGACTGGTTCCGCGCGCCGGTGATCGAGGTTGAAGTGACCGGCGGCGTCAAACCGAAGATTCAAAATCTGCGGATCGTCCCGCCGCACAAGCTGAAAGGCGAAGAGCGCCGCTTCTTCCTCGCCGCGCTCGACCAGCACACGAGCCGGCGCTGGACCGCGCCGCGAGCCAAAGCCGCCGCGAAATGGTCGCTCGCCGTCCTCATCGACCCGAAGGAGGAGGAGGGGCCATCGTCGGCCGCGTCGATCAAGCGGCTCGCCGCCGTCGCCGACAAGATGGGCGTCGAGGTTGAGCCGATTTATCCGAACGAAATCGCGTCGCTCGCCGAGTTCGATGCGCTGTTTATCCGGGCGACGACGGCGATCGACAATTTCACCTATCGCTTCGCGCGCCGCGCCGAACAGGAAGGGATGCCGGTCATCGACGACACCGAATCGATGATCCGCTGCACCAACAAGGTTTATTTGAAAGAGCTTCTCGACAATGCGCGCATTCCGGCGCCGAAGACCGAAATTCTCGACGACAAGGCGAATTTCGCCGACGTCATGCAGCGCCTCGGCTCGCCCGTGGTCCTGAAGGCGCCGGACGGCTCTTTCTCGCGTTCGGTGCACAAGGTCGCGACGCTAGAGGAATTCCAGACCACCTCGAAAAAGCTCTTCGACGACACGGCGCTGATCCTGGCGCAGGAATACATGCCGACGCAGTTCGACTGGCGCGTCGGCGTGCTCGGCGGCGAGCCGCTTTTCGCCTGCCGCTACAAGATGGCGCGCGGCCACTGGCAAATCGCCAAGCAGCAAAAAGACGGCGGCATGAGTTTCGGCGGCACCGAGACGATCGCCGTCGAACAGGCGCCCAAAAGCGTCATCGACATGGCGGTCAAATGCGCGCGCCTGATCGGCGACGGGCTTTACGGCATTGATCTGAAGGAAAACGAACGCGGCGTCTTTGTCATCGAGATCAACGACAATCCGAATATCGACTGGGATTATGAGGGCGAGGTGCTGAAAGACGAGCTTTGGCGCCGCCTCATCAACTGGTTTTCCGTCCGCCTCGAAAAACGCATGGGCGGCGCGGTCGCGGCCTCGCCGGTTGCGCCGTCCGTCATGTCGACGCCCCCGCAATTGGCGAAAAGCGGATAGGCGGCGGCCGCGGCGCGGATGCGCCGCGACCTCCCGGTCTCATTCCCAGTAATATGGCGCCCGTTTCGCCGAGCCGGTGACGACCTCGTTCATGGTCGCGGCGTCATAGAGGCGTCCGTTCAGCATCACCTTGTCGATCTCGTCGGTATTGCCGATGTCGTCGAGCGGGTTGGCGTTCAAGATGACGAGGTCGGCGAGCTTTCCTTTTTCGATCGTGCCGATGTCCTTGATATAGCCCAGCGCCGTCGCCGGCGTCGCCGTCGCGGCCTTCAGCGCTTCGAGCGGGCTCATGCCGCCGCGCACGAACGACCACATCTCCCAGTGCGAGCCGAGGCCTTCTTCCTGGCCATGCGCGCCGATCGACACCATGACCCCGCGGTCGGCGAGCTTCTTCGCTTCGCGCGCGTTCATCTGGTCGACGAAGTCTTCCTCCGGCGCCTTGGTGCGGCGGACATTGTTCGGCTGCAGGATATGCGGCGGCACGTGCTTCGACAGGATCGGGTGCAGCCAGACATCGGTCGCGTAGCGCCAATAGGGATCGCCGGCGAGACCGCCATAGGTGACGACGAGCGTCGGCGTGTAGGCGGCTTTCGTCTGCGAGAAGAACGAGAGCACGTCCTCGTAAAGGTTAGCTTGCGGAATATTGTGCTCAAGCGCCGAATTGCCGTCGGCGATCAGCGTCATGTCCTGCGTGAAGAGCGAGGCGCCTTCGGCGACGACCGTCATGTTTTCCGCTTTGCCGGCGGCGGCGACCTGCTGGCGCTGGTCGCGGCGGGGCTGGTTGTAGTTCTTGATCGAATGGGCGCCCTGCGCCTTCAGCCGGCGGACATGAGCGAGCGCGTCGTCATAGCTTTCAATCTCGGAGAAGAAGCCCGGCGCCTTCGCGCCATAGACGACGTCGCCGGTTGAAAAGATGCGCGGCGCCAGCAGCTTGCCGGTGCGTTGCAAGGAGGCGGCGGGAAACACCTCCGACGCATTGTTCGAGGGGTCGTGGATCGTGGTGACGCCGAGCGCGAGATGCGCGATCGCCGACCAGTTCTGCTCGGGGATGATGTCGTCCTCGCCCTGCGCGCCATGGGCGTGCGCGTCGATGAAGCCGGGCGTGATCGTCTTGCCCGCCGCGTCGACGATTCGGGCGCCGGCCGGATAGGCCGCTTCGCCTTCGCCGACCGCGACGATGCGGTTGTCCCGGATGACGATATGGCCGTTTTCGATGACGCCGCCGTCGTCGCCCTTCATGGTGATGATGCGGGCGTTGCGAATGACGGTGACGCCGCTTGGATGATCGGCCGGCGCCGAGATCGAGAGATTGGCGCCGGTCGTCGGCGGCGTGAACTTTTTCGCCTCCTCGCCGTCCTTCTTCGGCGCCGTCGGAATCATCTCGGCGACGCGCGCGGAATAAAGTGTCGGTCCGAGGGTCCAGCGGATTTCGCCCGGACCAGACCACGAGAGATAAGCCGAGCCCCCTTCGCTCGCTTTGACGACGGGAAGGGCGGACGCCGATTTGCCGGCGCCGATTTCCTGCGGGCCCGGCGTCATCGGCATCACATAGGCGGCCCAGTTGTCGCGGAAGGCGACGCGCTTGCCGTCCGGCGAGACCTGATAATCGGTCAGAAGATCGCCCGAGGCGTGGACGCGCTTGTCCTCGCCATTCATCCCGACGCTGACGAGTTTCGTCTCATTGCCGTCGCGGACCTGCATGAAGATGCGGTCGTTGTCTTTGCCGAAATGCGGATTTGACCCGTCGTCCGAAACTTTCGTCATCTCGCCGCCGGAAGCGTTTATGCGATAAACGCCCGGCGCCTGCGCGTATTTGTCCGAGAGGAGATAGCCGCTGGTGCCTTTTTCAAAGACGACGGTCTTGTTGTCGGGCGACAGGCGAGGCCGGCGATAGACGCCCGGCGTTTTCGTGACGACCGATCCGGCGCCGCCGCCGGCGCTGGTGAGGCGGATCTCGCCAAGGCCGTCATCCGTCCACGACACATAGACGAGGCGCTTGCCGTCCGCCGAGAAGGACGGGAACAACTCGCGCCCGGCGGCCGATCCGGTGAGGCGCTTGGGCGTCCCGTTCGGCAGCGATTTCACCCAGAGCTTGCCGAGCGTTTCAAAGACGACCGTCCTGCCGTCCGGCGATACCGTCGCAAAGCGCGGCATCGTCGTTCGGACCGTTTCCGGCGCGACCTCGATCGCGGGGCGCGGCGGGTCGATGACAACGCGGTCGTCGCTGATGCGGAAGGGAATTTCCGACGCCGCGCCGTCGGTCGTCACGCGGCGGATCTTGCCGCCCGCCCAGAACACCACCGATTTTGAATCCGGCGTCCAGTCCATCACCGGATAGGCGCCGTGCACCGCCCAAGTCTCCTGCATGTCGAGGTCGAGCGCGTCGTAGATTTTCCGCTCGGCGCCGGTCGCGAGGTCCATCAGATAGAGCTTGGATTTCTCGCGCTCGCGTTTGACGAAAGCGAGATATTTGCCATCGGGCGATGGCGCGGGGCGGACCGCGCCGCCGGCGCCGCCGGCGATACGCGTCGTCTCGCCAGTCGCGATGTCGAAGCGCTCGATGGCGAAAATCTCGCCGTTGCCGTCCTGCGCATAAATGAAGGTGTCGCCCGGCGTCGTGTTGTGCGCGTAATAGAGCGACGCGCCATCTGGCGCGAAGACCGGCTCGCCAAGCTCCTTCTGATAGGTCTCGTTCGGCCGTTTGATGAGCTTGACGCCGTCGCCGCCGCCGAGGTGATACATCCAGATCTCGCCGGTGCCGAGCGAGCGCCCGGTGGTGAAGTGCTTGCGCCCGATCAGATAGTGCCCGTCGGCGCTCCAGTCCGGCGCGGTCACCAGTCGAAAGGTCTCCTTCGTCACCTGCCGCTTGTCGGAGCCGTCGCGGTTCATGATCCAGAGATTGTCGCCGCCGCCGCGGTCGGAGGTGAAGGCGATCTTCTTGCCGTCCGGCGAAAAGCGCGGTTGCATTTCAAAGGGGAGACCTTCGGCGATGCGCGTCGGCGCGCCGCCCGCAATCGGCATCGTGTAGATGTCGCCGAGAAGGTCGAAGGCGATCGTCCGCCCGTCGGGGCTGACGTCGACATTCATCCAGGTGCCTTCATCGACGTTGATCTGAACCTTACGCGTTTCAACGCCAGGGGGCGCCGCGACGTCCCACTTCTTTTCGTCTTTCGCGTCTTCGGCGAAAGCGGGTCCGACAAGGGCCGCGACAGCGGCGCCAGCGAGCAGAATGCGCTTCATGAATTGCCCCTCTTGATTTGCCGGCGCGATCATAGGCGCCGGAGCTGAAACACCCAAGCTTTAATAGCCGTTGATTGACTAAAGCCCGCGCGCGGCATACGCCTCGGCCCCTTTTTCGATAGGATCGACGGTCGTGGAAACGGCGATTGCGGCGAAGCGAGCTTCTGGCGCGGCGTGGCGAGATGAATTCGCCGCGCTGTTGAAACTCGGCCTTCCGATGGCCGCGACCCAGCTCGTCCAGTTCTCGGTGATGACGGTCGACGTTCTGATGATCGGGCGCCTCGGACCCGAGCCGCTGGCGGCGTCCTCGCTCGGCCTCGTCATCTTCTTCGCGGCCTGGCTCGTCGGCTTCGGCCCGGCGATGGCGGTCTCGCCGCTGGTCAGCCAGGCGCTTGGCGCAAAGGCCGACGATTATGACGACGTGCGCATTTCGGTCCGGATGTCGCTCCATGCGATCGTCTTCCTGACGCCGGCGATGTGGCTCGGTTTTTTCCTTGCTGGCGACATCGCGCGCGCGCTTGGCCAGCCGGAAAATCTAGCAAGGCTCGCCGGGCCTTATGTGATCGCGCTCGCGCCGGGCTGGGCGTTCGCCATGGGCGTCATCATCTTGCGGAATTTTCTCGCGGCGATCGGCGAGACGCGCGCGCCGCTGTTGATTGTCATCGGCGCGACGCTGATGAACGCCTTTCTCAACTGGCTGTTGATATACGGCCATTGGGGATTTCCGCGGCTGGAGCTTGTCGGCGCCGGGATCGCGTCGTCGATCGTCCATGCGAGCGGTTTTTTCGCGCTGGTCGTGTTCATCCGCCGCGACCGCCGCGCGAAGGTGTTTCATCTGTTCCAGGATTTCCTGACGCCGCACTGGCCGCGCTTTCGCGAAGTTGTGCGCCTTGGCTGGCCGATCGGCGTGACGATCGCGTTCGAGGGGATGCTGTTCAACGCCTGCGTCTTCGTCATGGGCCGCATCGGCGTCAATGAAGTCGCCGCCTATCAGGTGGCGCTCAATGTCGCCTCGATCGCTTTCATGGCGCCGCTCGGATTGTCGATGGCGGGCAGCGTGCGCGTCGGCCTTGCGGCGGGCGCCGGCGACGGCGCGCGCGTCAGACGAGCGGCGGCGCTCACCGTCGCGCTGTCGATTGCGGCGATCATGATGGTTGCGATTCCGGTGATGCTCGCGCCGCAGTTCGTCGCCGGGCTGTATCTCAACCGCGCCGATCCGGCGAATGCGGCGGTGATTGCGCTGGTCGCGGAATTTCTCGTCATCGCCGGGGCGTTCATGTTGTTCGACGCCACGCAAGTCTCCTGCGCGCAGGCGCTGAGGGGCCTCAAGGACGTGCGCTGGCCGATGGCGATCACCGGATTTGCCTATTGGGCGATCGGGTTTCCGGTTGCGGCCTTTCTGGGGCTTGGCACGAATGTCGGAGCGGTCGGCGTCTGGTGGGGGCTGCTGACCAGCCTTTTCGCGGCCGCGGCGCTGCTGGGGGCGCGGCTTTATCTGCTGACCCGGCCGGCCCGCGCGCCGGCGCGTTAACCTCTTGTCAGCCTTAACGCGCGATGAATCCGCCCTTAGGGTCCGGGGAAGTCGACGGATGGCCAACCCAGCGGTTGAAGAAACACATCTTGAGTGGCGCGAACGGCTCAGATTCGAGAGCCGGCGCTTTAACGCGTGGTGGGAGGGCTTTGCCTTCGACGCCGCGGCGGAGCGCGCGGCGCTCGCCGCTGACGCCGGGGCCGCCAGCGCGCCGGAAGGGCCAGCCGATCAGGACATCGCAAAATCAATCTGGGGCGAGGGGCGTCTCGATCCCGGCGATCCCGCCTGGACCATGCGCCACGCGCGAACGCTCGGCGTCGCGCTGAAAGCGGAAGTGGTCATTCTGGGCGCCGGCGCCGGCGCGCCGCTGAAAGATTTGAAGCACGGCACGCGCTGGAAACTTTCCGGCTATTCGCGCATCGCGTCGAGGATCAAGGGGCTCGACGTCATTCCCTATGAAGCGGCGCTGACGCGCATCAACCGCGCCTCGGCGGACGGAGGCATATCGTTCTTCGAACTCCACCGCGACGCCGATCCCGCGATGATCGCGCTCTTCGCCGCCGAGCTGGTGAAGCCGAATGCGCCTTTCGCCTTTGTCGACTTCACTGTCGCGCGTCGCGGCGCGCGGCTGAAATCGTGCTTCGCCGATCCCTGGGGCGGTTCGCCCCGTCAGGCCGACCAGTTCGTCGAGCTGCTCGAAACATCTGGCTTTCGCATCAACGATACGGTCGATGAAACGCGCGCGTTCTTGCCGCTCGTCGCGCGCGGCTGGTCGCGCTGGCGCGCCGCCTATTCGCGCGCGCTTGAATTTTCCGACAAGCGCCGGCGCGCCGATTATCTGAATCTTCTCGCGCAATACGCGCATCTGTGGGCCGAGCGCTTCGATGCGATCAAGGCCGGGCAATTGCAGGTGACGCGAATTCTGGCGCGGCGGAAAGGGTAGGCGGAATTACCGCCTGAACCGCCACCAGTCATCGACCCGCGCAAAGGCGACATAAAGCGCCGATAACAAAATGATGATGAGCAGCGCGAATTGAAGCTGCGCGTCGACTGCGTGTTTTTCGTGTTTCGACGGGCGTTCGGAGCCAACCGCAATCGTCTGCGTCGCGCCGTCCGCGGGATTGGCGGGGATGGCGCCGCCATCCGCCGCGCCGCCATCAGTCGCGCCTGCGTCACCAGCGCCCGCCGGCGGCGTCGCGCCGTCGCCATCTGTCGGCGCGCCCGCGCCCTCGTCGATTGATCCGCCATCGGAGGGAATGTCCGCCGGCGGGCAATCGATCGTGCAGCCCGGCAGGCCGCCCAGTCCGCCCTGATCGACCGGCTTTTCGGTGAGGCCCGTTCCCTGTTCGATATTGGTTTCGATCTGGTCGAGCTCTTCAGCGCTATCCTTGCCGATGGTCGAGGCGGCCGCGCCCGCGCCGCCGGCGACCGCGGCGCCCTGGATGGTGCGGCTCTCGCCGAGATTTTCGCGGCGCGGGGCTTCCTCGGTCGGCGTCACGCGCGAATTGTCCGCAACGCTCTCCGGCTTGTTGACGATCGGCGGATTGACGGGCGTCAGGAACAGCGCGCGCTCCGACGCGCGGCGGCGGGTGAGGCCCCTCACTTCCCGCAGGACGCCGCCGATCGTCGCCTTGTTCCACCAGGTCAGCGCCTCGGCGGCGCCGAAGCGGTCGCCGCGATTGAGGCGCCGTCGCGCGGTCGAATTCTTGAACGCGTTGGCGCCGACGTTGAAGACGAAGGAGACGAGGGCGTCGAATTCGTTCTGGTTGAGCGGGACTGAGACCAGTTGCTCGACCGCGCGTTCGCGGGGAGCAAGGTCCCGGCGCAGCAGCTCTTCAGCCTCGCGCTCATTGATCTTCTGGTTGGGGCCGGCGGTTTCAGTGTGGCCGTAGCCGATCGTCCAAACGCCCGCGATATCCTGATAGCTTTCAAGTTCGAGCCCCTCGAACCGCTTGATCAGATCGATGCCGGCTTCGGATATCTTCATCCGGACATTCCCCACACGCTCACAACGCCCCAGAAAGGAAAACCTAACGGCAAAATCCGGCGGAAGGTAGGCCATTTTCCGTCCGCCGATGTCACAAGAGAGAGCGTCGGCCGCGATATGTCCGATGCCGGGCTATGCCCGGGGAAGAGTTGTGCTAGTCTCTCTGGCGGGGCAGTTTTGTGCAAATGCGGAGTTGGGTGAGGGGTTATGAATAAGACATTGAATTTGCTGGCGGCTTTGGCCGTTCTTGGAGTCTCGCCGGCGCTCGCCCAGAACAAGCTTCCGTCCGCTGGCGGCGCGCTTTCCGACTCGGTCAGCGCCACTGACGTCGCGGCGATGCTCGGCGAATACTCGATCGGATCGGAGCTTCGCGCCAATCCCGCCGGCGGCTCGCCGAGCCTTGTGGCGACGACCGCGGGCGGCGCCAAATTCCTCATCGGCTTTTTCGAATGCGCCGACGCGGCCGCCGCCTCAGGCTGCAAACAGGCGATGATCTCGACCGCGCAGGCCTCGGGCGGCGTCGCCTTCGAGGATCTCAACTCCTTCAACGGACAGTCGAGCGTCACCACCGTCGTTTATGAGCCGACCAACCAGATCCTGATTTTCGGCCGCAACGTTTTCCTGCCGGGCGGCATCGGGCGCGAGAATTTCAAGCTTCAGGTCGCGCTCTTCCTCGGCGACATGCAGCAATTCGTCGAAGGCCGCCGCGCCTCGACGAAATCGGTGTCGTTCACCGAGACGCCGAAACTGAAATCGAAGATCGCGTCGATCACGGCGCCCGCGGACGCGGATCAGCCGGCCGTCGCCATCGGTTACGACCGCGCGATGGAAGTCGAACTCGCGATTAGCAATTCGCTCGACGTCAATTTCGAGACGCCGAAAGAATAATCACGCCTTGCTGTCGAGGATGAGCGGCGCCGCGCTGGCGGCGCGTCTTGCGCCATAACCCTGCTCGCCGGTTTTTCCCGCTTCCTCGGCGACCGCGCGCAGGACGCTTTCACTCGCCGCTTTCGCGCCGTCGAGGAGCGCGCGCTGATGCTGGGCGCGCGCCTCGAATGTTTTGGTGATTTCGCGCAACTGATCGATGAGGCCGGCGCCGGCGGCGGCGACGCTCGACCGGTCGGCGGCGACATGCCGGATCGACTGGGCGTAAGCGGCGGCGAGGCGCGCCTTGTCTGGCTGCAACGCGGAAATTTCCTGCGGCCGGCGCGCGGCGAGCAGATCGTTCTCGCGCGAGATGATCGCGGCCAGCTCTTCGGTGAGGGCGATCAGCGTTTTCACGCGCGTGGCGGCGTCGAGGGCGGCGGTCATCAGCGGGTCTCCTGGAGCGAGGCGGCGCCGGCGGCGCTTTGAAGGTTGATGAGGGTCGATTTGACATGGTCGGCGATGCCGAAGCCGCCGCGCTCGGCCATCGCCTTGGCGTAGCTTTCCTGCAGCAGGCTCTTGAAGAATTCCTCAGCTTTGCCGCCACCGGCGATCGCCGGCGTCTCAACCGACGAAAACAGCGGCGCCAGCATCTGCGCGATGAAGACAGCTTCGAAATCCATCGCGGCGTCGGCGATCTTCTTTTGCTCCCCCGCTTGCGGGGGAGCTGTCCGCGTAGCGGACTTAAGGGGGCTCGCCTCAATCGCCCGCGCGAACGCCCCCTCCGTCGCCTTCGGCGACACCTCCCCCGTAAACGGGGGAGGAGAATTGCGTGTGGCGAAAGGCGCGGCGACGTCCATCACAGCACCTCGATGTCGGCCTGCAAGGCGCCGGCGGCCTTGATCGCCTGCAAGATCGCGATCAGATCGCGCGGGGAAACGCCGAGCGCGTTGAGGCCGTCGACAAGATCGCGCAGGCGAACGCTCTCCTGGACGATTTTAAGATCAGAGGGCTCTTCATCGGCGCCGACGCTGGTGCGCGGCACGACGACCGTGTCGCCATTGCGTGAGAAGGGCGAGGGCTGGCTCACCTGCGGCGTTTCGCCAACCGAGATCGTCAAATTCCCTTGCGCGATGGCGACAGTTGAAACCCGCACATCGTCGCCGATGACGACGACGCCGGCGGTCTCGTCGATGACGACCTTGGCGCGCTGGTCGGCGTTGACGGAAATTCCTTCAATGCGCGCGATCAGCGAGACCATGTCGCCGGAAAAATCCTGCGGCATGTTGAGCTTGACGGTGCCGGGATCGGCGACCGAGGCGGAGCCCGAGCCGAGCGATGAATTGATCGCCGCGCTGATGCGGCCGGCGGTCGTGAAGTCGGGATTTCTCAGCGCCAGGCGAACCGAGTCCTGGCCGGCGAGATCGAAAGCGATTTCGCGCTCGACCACGGCGCCATTGGCGATGCGCCCATTGGTCGGGACGCCGCGCGTCAGCGATGCGGCCTGACCGCGCGCCGCATAGCCGCCGACCGCGAGCGATCCTTGCGCGACGGCGTAAACCTCGCCGTCCGCGCCATAAAGCGGCGTCACCAGAAGAATGCCGCCGCGCAGGCTTTCCGCGTCGCCAAGCGCCGACACCGACACATCGATCCTGGCGCCTTGCGTCGCAAAGGGCGGCAGATTGGCCGTTACCATCACCGCCGCGATATTTTCGGTGTCGAGCGTTTCAGAACGGATATTGACGCCCATGCGCTCCAGCATCGAGACGAGGCTTTCGCGCGTGAACGGCGTGTTGCGAATGCGATCGCCGGTGCCGTCGAGACCGACGACCAGCCCGTAACCGATCAGCATGTTGTCGCGAACGCCCTCGACATCGGCGAGGTCCTTGATCCGCGCCGCCGAATGCGCCGGCTCGATCGAGGCCGACAGCGTCAGCGACGCGATGAAAGCGAAAAGAAAAATTCTGTCGAAGCGCGCCACGGCGGACCATCTCTTAAACGCCCGCAATCCGGGCGGCGTTTGAAGAGCGAGAATTGAGCCACTCGGCGAAATTCAACAAAGTCCATGCGTTTCAATGGAATAGGCCGTATGCGGCGGATCCGCGCGCGGGCCGGCCGGTCGGCCGCGGCACAAACTGCCGGGAAAAAGATTCCCGATTAACGAAACCTTGACGCGGCGCGGCGCATTGTCGGCGCGACGACAAAACGGATCGGCGCGACGATGATCAAGGTTGGAGGGTCGGGGGGAACGACGGGCGCGCGCGGACCGCGCGGCGTTTCCGCGTCGCGCGCCTCGGGATCGGGTCCGTTCAAAATCGAGGGCGCGTCCGGCGCGTCCGCCGCCGCCGGCGGCGCGGCGGTCGGGGAGACGGCGTCGGCCTCGGCGCTCGGCGCACTGATCGCGCTTCAAAGCGAAGGGCGCAACGGCGCCAAAAACCGCGCCATGGCCGAACGGGCCTTGATGCTGCTCGAACGGATTCGCGACGGGCTCGTCGCGGGGCGCCTCTATGAGGGCGATCTGGCCGCGCTGGCCGATGCTGCAGATGCGAAGCTCAACGATCCCGACGAGAAGATCGCGGCGATCTATGCTGAAATCGCGCTTCGGGCGAAGGTCGAACTCGCCAAACTCGGGCGATAAACCGCGCGTTTGGCGGGCGGAAACGGTTTTATCAGACATTTGATTTAGACGCGGTCGTCTCGCTGTCCGAGCCGGCGAATTGCGGCTTGAGGCGGGCTCCCGGCGCGACTATACAGGCCGCGCCCGAAAGGTAGGGGAGCTGCAAAATTGGGAGCGGAAAGGGCGGTTGATTGAGTGAGCGCTAAAAAGAAAAAGTCCAACGACGTCGATGTCATGGATTACCGGCCGAGCGAGTCGGAACCGTTCATGAATGAGCGCCAGAAAGAGTATTTCAAGCGCAAATTGGTCGAGTGGAAGAACGATATCCTTAAAGAGAGCAAATTCACTCTCGAACAGCTTCAAGAAGAGAGCCTGCATCTGCCCGATATCGCCGATCGCGCGTCGAGCGAAACCGACAAGGCGATCGAGCTTCGAACCAGAGACCGCCAGCGCAAGCTGATCGCCAAGATCGATTCGGCGCTGCGCCGGATCGAAACCGGCGAATACGGTTTTTGCGAGGAAACCGGTGAACCGATCGGCATCCGCCGGCTCGAAGCGCGCCCGATCGCGACCTTGTCGCTCGAAGCGCAAGAACGCCACGAACGCTCGGAAAAGGTCCACCGCGACGACTGAGGCGGCTTCTGGCGGAAGGCGGGTCCAGGCGACCGAGGCGGCCGCTGGAAAACGCGACATATCAAAAATCCAACGGAATTGGCCGTGCGGCGCAGGTGCGACCGCACGCGTGGTGCTGGCGTTCAAGCTGCTTGCAAAACATATAAAGATATCCTTATATGCTGGCCGCAAACAGGGAACCACCGATGCCTCACGCCGACCCATTTCCCGGCCGCCCGGAACGCATCAACGCGCTCAAAAGCGCCCTCAAGGAACGGATCGTCGTGCTCGACGGCGCGGCGGGGACGTTCATCCAGTCCTATGGGCTCGATGAAGCGGGCTATCGGGGCGAGCGTTTCGCCAGCTGGAATTCGGACGTTCGCGGCAACAACGACCTTTTGATCCTGTCGCGTCCCGAGATCGTCCTCGAGATGCACCGCGCCTATCTCGCCGCCGGCGCCGAGATGATCGAAACCAACACCTTTTCGTCTACGACGATCGCGCAATCGGACTACGGCATGGAGGCGCTCGCCTTCGAGATGAATGTCGAAGGCGCGCGCCTTGCGCGTCAGGCGGCGGACGACGCGGCGTCGCCGAACCGTCCGCGCTACGTCGCCGGCGCCATCGGCCCGACCAATCGCACCTGTTCGATCTCGCCCGACGTCAACGATCCGGCCAAGCGCAATGTCGATTTCGATGCGCTGGTCGCCGCCTATGGGGAAGCGGCGCGGGGGCTCGTCGAGGGTGGCGCCGATACGATCCTGATCGAGACGATTTTCGACACGCTGAACGCCAAGGCGGCGATATTCGCCGTGCAGGAATTGTTCGACCGCCTCGGCTTTGAGATTCCGGTCATGCTGTCGGTGACGATCACCGACCAGTCGGGCCGCACTCTGTCGGGCCAGACCGCCGAAGCGTTCTGGCATTCGGTGCGTCATGCAAAACCGCTGTCGGTCGGCATCAATTGCGCGCTCGGCCCCGATCTCATGCGCCCGTTCGTCGCCGAGCTGTCGCGCGTCGCCGATTGCGCGCTTTCCGCCTATCCGAATGCGGGACTTCCCAACGCCTTCGGCGGCTATGATGAAACGCCGTCGTCGATGGCCAAGCACCTCTCCGAATGGGCGAAATCCGGCCTCCTCAACATTGTCGGCGGCTGCTGCGGCACGACGCCCGACCACATCGCGGCCTTCGCGCGCGCCGTCAAAGGCATCGCGCCGAGGATCGCGCCCGCGACGCCCGACGGCATGCGGCTTTCAGGGCTGGAGCCGTTCTTCCTCGCGCGCGAAGCATCGTGACATGGCGCGCCTTCTGCTTTAGCCCGGTGAGGATTTCGAAAGCAGGAGAATTCATTGTCCAGATCCGCCGATATCGCGCTTCAGATCGAGTGGCTCGCGCGTCTCGTCGCGCATGACACGACGTCGTCGAAATCAAATCTCCGGCTGATCGACGATATCGAACCATATTTGAGGGAGCACGGCGCCGAGACGCATCGCGTCTGGAACGCCGACCGCACGAAGGCCAATCTCTACGCGATCGTCGGGCCGAAAGTCGAAGGCGGCGTCATCTTGTCGGGTCACACTGACGTGGTGCCGATCGACGGTCAGGACTGGTCGACCGATCCGTGGACGCTCACCGAAAAAGACGGCCTTCTCTACGGGCGCGGGACGAGCGACATGAAATCCTTTTCGGCGATCGCGCTGTCGCTGCTCCCCGACATGGCGAAAGCGGGATTGAAGCGCCCGGTCATTTTCGCGCTGTCTTATGACGAGGAAATCGGCCTTCTCGGCGCGCCGCACATGATCGCGGAGATCAAGGATAAATTGCCGGCGCCGTCGGCGGTCATCGTCGGCGAGCCGACGATGATGAAGGTGATCGACGGCCACAAGGGGATCGCGTCTTTCCGTACGGCGGTGACCGGCTTCACCACCCATTCGAGCCAAACCGATCGCGGCGTCTCGGCGGTCGAGGCGGCGGCGCGGCTGATCGCCCGTCTTTCCGACATGCGCGAGCGGCGGGCGGCGGCGGCCGACCCCGATTGCCCGTTCACGCCGCCTTATACGACGATGACCGTCAATGTCGTCAAAGGCGGCACCCAGTTGAACATCATGGCGGGGCATTGCGAGTTCAACTGGGACTGCCGCGTCATTCCGGGCGACAGCGCCGCCGCCGTGCTGGCGGAATTCAACGACTACGCGCGCGAGATCGAAGCGCAGATGCGCCGGAAATCGCCCGACTGCCGCATCGAAACCAGTCCGATGACGGATGCGCCGCCCTTGGCGCCCTCTTCCGACAATCCGGCCGCCGACCTCGCCAAGGCGATCACCGGCCTCAACTCGACCGGCGTCGTTTCCTATTGCGCCGAGGCGGGCCAGTTTCAGGAAGCGGGTTTTTCGACCGTCATCTGCGGTCCGGGCTCGATTGACCAGGCGCACCAACCGAACGAGTATGTGTCGATCGATCAGCTCGCTGAGGGTACGGCGTTTCTCGTCAAGCTGATCGCCCGTCTCGCCGTTTAACCCTCCCGGAGCAAATCGATGACCCCCATTCAGGCGGCCGGCCTTTGGATCGGCCTCAACGCCATATTCCTGATCTATATCAGCTTCCGCGTCGGACAGGTCCGGATCAGAACGAAAACCAATCTCGGCGACGGCGGCAATGACGAGATGGTGAAGGCGATCCGCACCCAGGGAAATTACATCGAATACGCGCCGGCGGCGTTGCTCGGGCTGTTCGTGCTCGCCAATCTCGGCCTCGCGACGACATGGATCCACGCGCTCGGCAGCGTATTCCTCTTTGCACGGATTTCCCATCTCTTGGGGCTCGGCATGGGTGTCTGGCCGAAGGGGCGTTTTGTCGGCACGATGTTCACGATGCTGACCCTCCTTGCGACCGGTGTTCTCCTGATCTGGAAAGCCTTCGCGTAATTGTTGACGCGCGTTAAGGATGATTGCGAATTCCTTGCCGCGGAAACGAACAATTATTTACGACGAATTTACCCTGACCTGAGACGCTTCGCCCACTAGATCACACGATCGAGATGGACGGGTTGAAGTGAAGCGTATCAGTCATTGCCGTGCGTGCGGGTCGGCCGCGCTTTCTCCCGCTTTCATCCTTGAAGATGCCGGCGCCGAACCGGCGCGCAAGGGAATTCTCGGTCGCGCCAGATCCGAAGGCGCCGAATATGTCCTGTGCGATCCGTCGAAAGACGTTCACGCTTGCGGCCTGCTTCAAAACGCATTCATCGCCGAGGCGCCGAGAAAACGCATCGCGCCGTCCGGCGCCTTTCGCACTGTTCGCTCAAGCCTGCGCTCGCTGGCGACCGAAGGCCTTGAGCTGATTTCCGGGCGCGATTGCGCCGCGCTCGATATCGGCTGTTCGGATGGAACGCTGTTGTCGTTTTACCCGCGCTGGGTCGATCGCTACGGCGTCGATCCCTCAGATGACGCCGATCAGATCGGCGACTGGGCGTGGTCGGCGAAAGCGGCGTTCCCGTCGGCCGATCTCGATCGCGCCTTCGCCGGCAAAAAATTCGATCTCATCACCGCCGCCAATGTGCTTGAGGAAATCAACGAGCCGCGCGCCTTTTTCGCCCGCGTCAAATCGCTGCTGACGGAAGACGGCGTCTTCGCGCTTGAAACGCTTTACGCGGCGCTGACGCTGACGCGCACCGCCGCCTCCGCCTTCGCAAGCGGCGTCGCTGCGGTTTATTCGATCAGCGTTCTTGAACGCATCTTGCGCGATTGCGAACTTAAGATTTTCCGCGGCGCGCTGACCGACAAAGAAGGCGGCTCGATCCGCCTGTTCATCACCCACGCAGAATCCTCCGATTATGATTTCGATCCGTGGTTTGAGCGGCTCGCGCAATTGTGGGACGAGGAAAACGCTCTCTCGCTGCGGACGCGCGCGCCCTATCAGGCGTTCGAGCATCGCGCCGACGACGCGCGCCGCGCCTTCGGCGAGCTGATGGCGGGTCTTTGCGCGAAGGACGAGAAAGCGCATCTCTTCGGCGCCGACGCTGGCGCCATGATGCTTTACAGCTGGGCGGGACGGCACAGCAAGGCGATCGAGGCCGTGATCGGCGTCGGCGACATCGAGGACGGCGCGCGACTGTTCGTTGGCGGACCTTCAATCATCTCAGAAAACGAATCGCGCGCGATTGAACCCGATTGCCTTATCGCGCCACCGGCTTTGAAGCGTGAAATCCTCGAACGCTGGCGCGATGCGGTCCTTGGCGGCGCGAAAGTGATCTTTGCAACGCCTTATCCGCATGTCGTTCACGCCGGAAATTACGCCGCCGAATTCGGCAAGTCGCTGTCGGGCGCCGACGGCGCGGGCGGCGCGGAAAATCTGCGGGCGATCCTCAGCGCGGCCGGCGGGCTGCGTCTGGTCGCCGACTCGACGCGTAAAAGCGCCTGATCCGCGCGCTAAAATCTTCCGGTTGAAATGAAGCGCCGCGTCGTCCCTTCGAGGGCGACGGCGGTGAGCGCGTCCGACCAGACGGCGCCTGTGTCGACATCGACGCGCCAGCCGGCGTCGAGCGGCTTTTTCACCGGATGATGGCCATGGATGACGACCTTGTCGGGGCGCTGCTCCGGGGCGGCGTTGTGAAACTCGCCGCGAATCCACAGGCAGTCTTCCGCCCGCTGATCGTCGATCGGGACGCCCGGCTTGAACCCCGCATGGACGAAGGCGTAATCGCCGCAGAGGCGCCAGAGGTCGAGCGCGCCGATGAAAGCGCGGTGCGCCGCCGGCAGCGCCTCGGCAAGATCGCGGGCGAGATCGCCGGGATGACGCCGCCAGATATCCTCGACGCCATAGCTTTCAAGCGTCTTGTCGCCGCCCCAATGCAGCCATTCCTCGTTGAGTTCGGGCTGGTCGAGGAAATCGAGCATCGCCTGCTCATGATTGCCTTTGAGAAAGATGGTGTCGGGGCGCGCGGCGGATAGCGCGACGAGCCGGTCGATGACCGTCCGCGAGTCGCCGCCGCGATCGACATAGTCGCCAAGGAGGATCAGGCGCGATCTGGCGCCCCCGTCATCCTTATCGATGAGCGCCAGAAGGTCGTCCAGAAGCCCCGCGCAGCCATGGATGTCGCCGATTGCGTAGGCCCGCTCGCCATCGGGCATGGCGGCGGCGGGTCCCTTGGCGCCAAAAAGTTTTCCGAGCATCTGTTCAATCCGGGGTTCAATTCGGACTATAATAGGTTGTTTGGCGAAATTGGGTAAATGACGCCCTTGTTTCTGGACCCCGCATTCTCGCAGACCGGCGCTGAAGGAGGCGCTTTGTGACCGTCCTCGTCACCGGCGGCGCCGGCTATATCGGCGCCCATATGCTGCTCGCGCTCGCCGAAGCGGGCGAGCCGGCGGTCGCGCTCGACGATCTGTCGAACGGCGCGCGCTGGCTGGCGCCCGACCCGAAGCGGCTGATCGTCGCCGATGTCGGCGACCGCGAGGTCGTCATCCGCCTGATGCGCGATTTCGGCGTCCGGGAGGTTATCCACTTCGCCGGATCGATCCTGGTTCCTGAATCGCTGCAAAAGCCGCTGCATTATTACTGGAACAACACGGCGAAGACGGTCGCGCTGCTCGAAGCGTCGGTCGCCTGCGATGTCGAGCGGTTCATTTTTTCCTCGACCGCGGCGGTCTACGGCATGCCGGATCACTCGCCGGTGAACGAAAACGCGGAGATCCATTCGATCTCGCCCTATGGCGCCTCGATGGCGATGAGCGAGCGCATTCTTGGGGACGCGGCAAAGGCGCATGGGTTCGCCTACACGACGCTGCGGTATTTCAATGTCGCGGGCGCCGACCCGAAGGGACGGGCGGGGCAGATCGGCAAGCCGACCCACCTCATTCGCGTCGCCGCGCAAATCGCCGCCGGCGCCCGCAAGGAAAAGCTGCAAATTTACGGCGCCGACTATGCAACGCCGGACGGCACCGCCATTCGCGATTATGTGCATGTGTCGGACCTGGCGGACGCGCACCTTGCGGCGCTGGCGCGGCTGCGGCGCGGCGGCGCGTCGGAAACGCTGAATGTCGGATATGGGCGCGGATATTCGGTGTCGGAAGTCATCGACGCCTTTGAACGGGTGACCGGCAAGCCGCTGCCGCATGAAATCGGCCCGCGGCGCCCCGGCGACCCGCCGCAGCTCATCGCCGACACAGCCGCCATCCGAACCGAACTCGACTGGCGCCCGCGGTTCGACGAAATCGACTTCATCGTCAAAACCGCGATCGATTGGGAAAAGCGGCTCGCCCGACGCCCGCAAGAGCCGGCCGCATGAATTTCAAAAGTTTCTGGCGCGGCGTCTTCGCGCTGCTCCTTCTATTCGTCACCTGGCAGACGCTGACGCCCGATCCCGACACCTCCAAACCGAGCATCGCGATCGCGCGCTTCATTGCGACACTGCTTTTTCACGATCCGCAACTCGCCGACAAGGTCGCGCATTTTCTCGCTTATGCAGCGCTCGGCGGCGCCGCAGCGTTCGCCCATCTTGAGGCGGCGAACCGCCGCTGGCTGACGATCGCGATGCTGGCGGCGTACGGCGCGCTGCTTGAAGTCGCGCAGGGCCTTGGCGGCGTGCGGATGCCGGAAGTCGCCGATGCGCTCGCCAATTCGAGCGGCGCGCTCGCCGCATATCCCGCCGCCTTGCTGATCGAACGCGCGCTCGCGCGGGTGAAGACCGCATGAAGACGGCGATCCTCATCCCGGCAAGGCTGCAATCGACAAGGCTGGCCCGCAAGCTACTCCTCGATCTTGGGGGCAAGAGCGTCCTGCAACGCACCTACGAACAGGCGCGCAAGGCGCGCCGCGCCGACAGCGTCCTGATTGCGACCGACGCCGAGGAAATCCTCGCGGCGGCGCGAAGCTTTGGCGCGCGCGCGATCCTGACGCGCGCCGAACATCAGTCGGGAACCGAGCGGATCGCCGAAGCCGCGCGCTCGATCGACGCCGGGATCATCGTCAATATTCAGGGGGATGAACCGGAGATCGACCCGCGCCACATCGATGCGCTGATCGAAGCGCATTTGAACGCCAAGCGCTTCGC
The DNA here is from genome assembly GCA_001767925.1 of Alphaproteobacteria bacterium RIFCSPHIGHO2_12_FULL_63_12. GTDB lineage: Bacteria > Pseudomonadota > Alphaproteobacteria > Caulobacterales > Parvularculaceae > Amphiplicatus. The sequence continues at coordinate 3,444 of MEMM01000106.1, read as the reverse complement.
CTCGACGCTCGCCTGTCCGTTTCCGGCCGATATTGATCCCGCGTATCCGGCGGCGGTCAAGGCGATGCTTGGCCCGGCGATCAACGACGAATTGCAGATTTTCGAGGCGAAGGATTTCTCCCGCACGCCGCCGGCGAATGCGGCGCTTTATCTCCATGTCGGCGCCTACGCCTATAACCGGGAAAATCTCGAACGCTTTATCGCCGCGCCGCGAGGACGACGCGAACAGGCCGAAAGCCTTGAGCAATTGCGAATTCTTGAAATGGGCGAGAGGATCGCCGTTCGCCTTGTCGATCGCGCCGCGCGCGGCATCGACACCGAGCAGGACATTATCCGCGCGCGATCGCGCTTGGCTGCAAACGGATGAGCGGCGCCCCGGACGGTGGCGTCAGGGCGCCGCTTCGCGATGATGATGTCGGGCTATTTCTCCCGGCGTTGCGCCGCTGCATAACCGCGCTTAAGCGAATGAAACAAACGTGTAGACGATGGGGAAGAGCGCGGCGACAATCAACGCGGTCGCGGTGGTGATCGAAACGAATTTGGCCATTTTTCTCTCCTTTTTATCGCCTCTTTAGTGAGGCTTTGGCGTCGCCGCCGATGAAGGAGAGATAGGAACGCCCGGCGGATATGGAATGGCCGCCGCCGCGATTTCGCCGCAATCGCCGAACGCCTCATCGCAAGCAGATTGACGGCGAACAACTCGGCCCGCCGGGGCGTCAACTCATCGCAGCCGCGTCGTCTAAAGCGGCGTCAAAGGCCGATGAACGGCTGCGCCACCCGGCCGACGATCGTCTTGAAGCGCAAGGGCGCGCTGGTGGCGATCAGGCAGATGCAAGGCTCGCCGCCGGTCGCCATCGGCGCATGCAGGATGTCGCCGTCGAGATCGGCGAGGTCGCCGCGGGAGAAATCGCCGACCTCGTCGGAATAGGAACCGCGCAGGATCAACGTCAATTCTTCATCGCCATGCGTGTGTTTTGGAATGCGCACGCCCGGATTGATCTTAAGGAGGCGCAAAACGCCCGGCCGATAACCGTCCGCCGGAATGACATGCTG
>MEMM01000106.1:0-2382 GCA_001767925.1 Alphaproteobacteria bacterium RIFCSPHIGHO2_12_FULL_63_12 | reverse complement strand
CGCCAGCTCGATCTCGAAATCATTGGCGGCCGGTCCCGCGGCCGGATTTCCCGAGCGTTCCTGCGCGCCGGCGCGCGCCCAGAAGCTGTCCAGCGCGGACGCGGTCATGCTGACCGGCGCCGCGGCCTCAAGGCAGGCGCCGCCGAGCGATTCAAAATCTCTCACGGCGACACGGCAAGCGTCGCACAAGGTCAGATGCGTCGCGATAACGACGCCGCGCGCTTCGTCGAGATTGCCTGCGGCGAAGGCGGCCAGCGTTTCCAGTTTCGGGTGGTGATGAATGTCACTCAACGGCGTCACCGAGATCCTTCCTGATTTTCTCGAAAGCCAATCGCAAACGGGATTTCACCGTGCCGAGCGCGAGACCCAGATGTGCGGCGATCTCGGAATGGGTCATGTCCTCGATGAAATGCAGGCGCACGACTTCATGCTGGGCGGGCGGCAGCGCGCCGAACGCCTCCCTGATCCGCTCATCGCGCGCGGCGATTTCGATCTTTTTGTCGGCGAGCATTTCGGGCTCGGGCGCCAGCGTCGGCTCATCGCCGTCGAGCGCCGGTTTGCTCGCGCGCCGCGCGGCATCGATCCGCAGGTTTCTGGCGATCGCGAATATCCATGTCGAGGCGGACGCCTTGGCCGGGTCGAACAGTTTCGCCTTGCGCCAGACGCGCAACATGGCCTCCTGGGCGAGATCGTCGGCAAGGTCGGCCGCCGCGCCGATCTTCATCAGATATCCTTTGATCCGCGGCGCGAAGAAGACGAACAGCGCGTTGAACGCGTCCCGGTCGCCGTCCGCCGCCACCCGCCGGAGAAGCGCGCTCATCGTCTCGGCGGTCGAAAAATCGGCCGCGGGCGAATTGGGTTCGCTTACCATCCTGATCGCCAGGGTTCCGAACATATCGCCGCCATCTGACGCCTGCTCCCTCTGATACGTTCCGCCCGCCGGCTGGATCACCGCGACCGGCATAGCCGGGGCAGGGGGGCCGATCCAAGAGCCGGTGGCCGGCGTATGAGCCTCCAAGGATCTGAATTCGCCGGGGTAGGGTATATCGCATGCCATTTGACGCAAATGACCGAGCGGCCGCTGGGCCGGGGCCGGGCCGGACTCTCCGCATCGCCGTGATCGGCGGCGGCGTTTCGGGCCTTTCGGCCGGCTGGCTTTTGTCGAGCCGCCATGAGGTGATCGTCTACGAACGCGATCGCCGGCTCGGCGGTCACGCCAATACGGTGGATGTTCCGCTGGGGCGGACGACGGTTCCCGTCGACGCCGGCTTCATCGTTTTCAACAAGCCGAATTATCCGAACCTTACGGCGCTGTTCGAACGGCTCGGCGTTTCGACCGTCTCCACCGACATGTCGTTCGGCGCGTCCCTCGACGGCGGCCGCATCGAATATTCCGGCGACGGCCTGTCGGCGCTTTTTGCGCGCCGGCGCAACATCGTCTCGCCGTCGCATTGGGCGATGCTGGCGGACATCGTGCGTTTCAACCGCGAAGCAAAACGCGCGCTCGAGCGCGGCCTTGGCGACGGCGTGACGCTTGGCGACTTCGTCAGGGCGGAAAAATTTTCGACGCCGTTTGTGACGCGCTTTCTCGAACCGATGGCCGCCGCGATCTGGTCGACTCCGTCGCAGCGAATTCTCGATTATCCCGCCGCATCGCTTTTTCGCTTCTACGCCAATCATGGGCTGTTGCAGACATCCAGTCCGCCGCGTTGGAGCACAGTCGCCGGCGGATCGCGCTGCTATGTCGACAAGATCGCAGCGCCGCTGACGGCGGCCGCGCGCCTTGGAGTCGGCGTCGTCGGCGTCGAGCGGATCGACGGCGGCGTCATCGTCAGGGATGACGCGGGCGGCGCGGACCGGTTCGACGCTGTTGTGCTGGCGACCCATGCCGATCGCGCGCTCGCCTTGCTGCACGCTCCGACCAGCCGGGAGCAGGCCCTGCTCGGCGCATTCGAGTATCAGGCGAACAGGGCCGTCCTGCATTTCGACGCGCGCCAGATGCCGAGACGCCGCGCCGCGTGGGCGAGCTGGAATTACCTCGGCGGCGCCGGAACGGCGTCGGTCACGTACTGGATGAACAGATTGCAGGGGCTCGGCGGCGGGCGCGACGTCTTCGTGACGCTCAATCCGGTCCGGCCGGTTCGCGCGGAAGATATCGTCGCCGAATTCGACTATGAGCATCCGGTATTCGATGTCGGCGCTTGCGCCGCGCAAAAAGAGCTGTGGTCCTTGCAGGGCGTCGGCGGCGTGTGGTTTTGCGGCGCGCATTTCGGCAGCGGCTTTCACGAGGACGGATTACAGGCAGGGCTCGCCGTCGCGGAAGATCTCGGCGGCGTTCGTCGTCCCTGGTGCGTCGCCGGTGAATCGGCGCGCATCTGGCGC
>MEMM01000105.1:16957-28389 GCA_001767925.1 Alphaproteobacteria bacterium RIFCSPHIGHO2_12_FULL_63_12 | reverse complement strand
CCTCGCCATCGCGCCGCTGGCCCTCCTGCGACCGGCGGAAGCCGCGCCGAAGGACGGATCGATCGCTTTCGACCCCGCAGATGTCGCCGCGCGCCGCGCCGCCGGCGAGCCGGTTTTTATCGATTTCACCGCCGCCTGGTGCGTCACCTGTCAGGTGAACAAGCTGACGGTGCTGTCCTCGCCCAGGGTGAAGGCCGCCTTTGCGGCGAATGGCGTCGTCTTTGTCGTCGCCGATTGGACCAATCGCGACCCGGAAATCGAACAGGCGCTGGCGTCATTCGGCGCCAATGGCGTGCCGCTCTACGTATTTTATCCGCCCGGCGGCGAGGCTCAGATCCTTCCTCAGCCGCTGACGGAGCGGTCGGTGATTTCGGTGATTGAAGGAAGTCGCCGCTAGCGGGCGGCAAGGGTCACTTTGGCCGGTCCGACCGGCCCGGAATGAACTTCCGCCGCCTTGAAGCCGAAAATCGCCGTCACGGCGAGGGTGACGACGAGGTTGCGAACGATGCGTCCGGCGATGCGGCGGTTTTGACCTGACATACTCATGGCCTGTGCATATAGGGCGCCAACATTAAAATCGGTTGAGGCGCTTCCCTAAAATCCCTATCAGTTGCGGTCGGCGATTGAAGCGGGCCGATCATGATGCGAAAATCCGGCCGCCTTTCGCTCAATCAAGCGACAAAACAAAAGACAAGCGCCGGCTGCCGATTGAAGTTTTTTGCAATCAGCGCAACGCCGCTTAGGGTTAATGGGCGATGACGGATATCACGAACAGCGCGCCATGGCGCCGACTTGAAACGCTGGCGCGGGGGCTTGCGACGCGCCGGACGATCGATCTGTTCGGCGCCGAACCCGGCAGAGCGATGGCGTTCTCGCTGGAAGCGGCAGGGCTCTATCTCGACTATTCGAAAAACCGCGTCAGCCTTGAGGCGCTGGCCACGCTTTTCGACCTCGCGCGCGCGGCGGGGCTTCCCGCTGCGATCGAGAGGATGTTCGCGGGCGCCAAGATCAACGCGACTGAAAACCGCGCAGCGCTGCATGCGGCGCTGCGCGATTTTTCCGGGCGGCAATATATTGTCGACGGCGAAAACGTCGCGCCGTCGATCGACGCGGCGCGCGAGAAAATGAAATCTTTCGCCGGCCGTTACGAACGGGGCGAACTGAAGGGCTTTTCCGGCGCGCCGATCGATACGGTGGTGAACATCGGCATTGGCGGCTCCGATCTCGGGCCGCTGATGGCGGTCGAAGCGCTGCGGCCCTATTGGTTGCGAGGGCGGCGCTGCTTTTTCGTGTCGAATGTCGACGGCCAACATCTCGCCGATACGCTGGCGACGCTCGACCCTGCGCGCACTCTATTCATCGTCGCCTCGAAAACCTTCACCACGCAGGAGACGATGACGAACGCGCACAGCGCGCGCGACTGGTTTCTCGCCAATGGCGGCGCGGTGAAGGACGTCGCAAGGCATTTTGTCGCGTTGTCGACCAATGCAAAAGCCGTCGCGGATTTTGGCATCGCGCCTGAAAACGTCTTCGGCTTCTGGGATTGGGTGGGCGGACGCTATTCGATGTGGTCGGCGATCGGCCTGTCGATCGCGCTCCAGTGCGGCTGGTCGACCTTCGAGGCGTTGCTGCGCGGCGCCAATGAGATGGACCAGCATTTCCGCAGCGCGCCGGTTGAGAAAAACATGCCCGCGATCCTGGCGCTGATCGGCGTCTGGAACCGGAATTTCGCCGGCGCGGCGGCGCAGGCGATCCTCCCCTATGACCAGCATCTTCACCGCCTGCCGGCCTTTTTGCAGCAGCTCGACATGGAATCGAACGGTAAGTCGGTGACCGCGACGGGTGAAAAGATCGCCTGCGCCACCGGCCCGGTGATTTTCGGCGAGCCGGGGACCAACGGCCAGCACGCCTTCTACCAGCTGATTCATCAGGGGACGGATATTATCGCCTGCGACTTCATCGCGGCGGCGAAACCGGCCTCGCCCCTGTCCGATCACCATGAAAAGCTGCTCGCCAATTTTCTCGCGCAAACGGAGGCGCTGATGCTTGGCAAAAGCGAGAGCCAGGCGCGCGCGGAGTTGGCGGCGGAAGGAAAAGGCCCCGCCGACATCGACCGGCTCGCGCCGCACAAGGTTTTTCCGGGCGACCGGCCGACCAATTCGATCCTGTTCGAGCGGCTGACGCCAGGCGCTTTGGGCGCGTTGATCGCGCTTTATGAGCACAAGGTGTTTTGTCAGGGCGTCATCTGGGGGATCAATTCCTTCGACCAGTGGGGGGTCGAGCTCGGCAAGGCGCTGGCGATGAAGATACTTCCCGAACTTTCCGCGCCGGGCGGGGCCCGGCCGGCGTCCGCGGACCATGACGGATCGACAAGGCGCCTGATCGAGAAGATCAACGCGCTGCGGGCGACTTAGAGGAGATCGGCCGATGAACGGAAAAATCCTGATTGCGGCGCTCGCGCTGCTGGCGCTCGGCGCCTGCGACCGCAAGACCCCAAAACCGATCGTGCCGCCAGCGGTCGAAACGCCGGAGAGCCAGTCCCCGGCGATCGAGGAAGCGCCGGCCGATGCGTCATCGCCGTCGGCGGAAGAGCCCGCGCCGCAAACGCCGATCGAGACCATGGCCGACGACATCGACTGGCCGACGACAAAATTGCACGCGAAGATCGTCACCTCGAAAGGCGACATGCTGGTCGATCTTTATCCGGATCAGGCGCCCAAGACCGTCGCCAATTTCGTCCGCTATGCGAAGGACGGCCATTACGACCGGCTGATCATTCATCGCGTCGTGCCGGGCTTCGTCATTCAGGGCGGCGGCTTTAACAAGTATTTCAACGAGCGCCCGACCCGCGACCCCGTCCCTTATGAAGGCGATAACGGCCTCAAGAATTACCGCACCACGCTCGCCATGGCGCGAACCATGGATCCCAACAGCGCGGCGGCGCAGTGGTTCGTCAATCTGCGCGACAACAATGATCAGCTCGACCATTATGTGAACGATTTGGGTCCGCGTTACGGCTATGCGGTATTCGGCCGTGTTGTCGGCGGGATGGAGGTCGCCGACGCGATCGGCGCCGTTCCGACCGGCGCCGGAGGGCCATTCCCCTCAGAAGTCCCGATCGAAACGATCACCATCAGCCGCGTCGACATCGTGGAGGACGCGCCCTAGCGGCGTTGCGCGGGGGGGCGCCTTCGGCTATCCCCGCGCCCATGACCAAAAAAGCCAAGACATTCCGGCCGAAGGCGCGCGTCCCCCGCGGATTTCGCGACCGGCTGGGCGCGGAAATCATTGCCGAGCGCGAGATGCTGGCGCGCATTTCGGCGGTCTATGAATCCTACGGCTTCGATCCGCTCGAAACGCCGGCGTTTGAATATACCGACGCGCTCGGCAAGTTCCTGCCCGATGTCGACCGGCCCAATCAGGGCGTCTTTTCGCTACAGGACGACGACGAGCAGTGGATGAGCCTCAGATACGACCTGACGGCGCCGCTCGCCCGTTATGTCGCTGAAAATTACGACGCGCTCGCCAAGCCCTTTCGCCGCTACGCGGTCGGCCCGGTCTGGCGCAACGAAAAGCCGGGTCCGGGACGCTATCGTCAGTTTACGCAGTGCGACGCCGACACCGTCGGCACGCCGGCGCCGCATGCGGACGCCGAAATGTGTATGCTGTTCGCCGAGGTTATCGAGGCGGCGGGCGTTCCCGCCGGCGATTTCGTCATCCGCGTCAGCAACCGGAAAATCATCGACGGTCTGTTCGAGAAAATCGGCCTCGCAGGCGAGGGCGACGCTGCAACGCGCCTAAACGTCATGCGCTCGATGGACAAGTTCGACCGCCTCGGCGAGGCGGGCGTGCGCGCGCTTCTGGGGCCTGGGCGCAAGGATGAGAGCGGCGACTTCACCAAAGGCGTCGGGTTAGCGGATTCGAATATCGAATCGGTTGTCGCGTTCCTAACGTCGGCCGTTCTCAAGGATAAGGCTAAAGGGCCAACGCTGACCGGCGCAAATGAGGAAACGCTCAACAAGATCGCCTCGGTGCTGAACGAGACGCCGAGCGGCAGGTCCGGCGTCGACGAACTGATGGCGATCAACCGGCAGATCCTCGACAAATACAAGGGTGCGATTGCGATCGACCTCTCGATTATCCGCGGGCTTGAATATTACACCGGACCGGTTTTCGAAGCCGATCTCACCTTCGAAGCGCTCGACGAGAAAGGCCGCCCGGTTCGCTTCGGCTCGGTCGGCGGCGGCGGACGCTATGACGGCCTCGTCGAACGCTTCAAGGGAATTGAAGTTCCCGCAGTCGGCATTTCGGTCGGCGTGTCGCGCCTGCTCGCAGCGCTTGAGCTGAAACGCGGCGCGGCGACGGCCGTCGCTGGTCCCGTCGTCATCCTGGCGCTCGAAAACGATCAGATGGCGGACTATCAGGCGATGGCGGCGGAGTTGCGCGCGGCGGGCGTTCGGGCCGAGGTCTATCTCGGCGGCTCCAATTTCGCCAAGCAGCTGAAATACGCCGACAAGCGCGGCGCGCCGCTCGCGATTATTCAGGGCGAGGACGAACGCGCGAAAGGCGAGGTAAAGGTGAAAGATCTCGTCCTCGGCGCCGAGCTGTCGAAGAAGATCGACGACAACGCGCAGTGGCGGGAAGCGCAGCCGGCGCAGACAAGCGTCAAGCGCGCAAATCTCGTCGAGGAAGTGAAGCGCGCGCTTGCGCGCAAATAATCCGGCGCCGATCTATCCTGCGGCCGTCTACGCTGCGCGCAGCTTTTTCAAAACCAGGGATTTTTTCGGCGGCGCGCCGCCAGGGCCGCGCTCGACGCCGAGTCGCGCGCGGTCGATGATGTCGCGCGCCAGCATCGGCGCCTCGGAGCGGAACAGGGATTTTCCGTCCGCGTCGACATAGATGACAAAAAAGCCCTCGTCCGCGTTCATCGCATGGCGCAGGAGCGAGGCGTCGAGCCACTCCATCTGCTCGCCGTTCTTGGTCGGCCGCGCCTGGCCGTAAACTTCGATCACCGACACGTCTTCGCGAATGAGCGCGGCGATCGCCGGCTTGAGCAGGCGCCGCTGCATCCGGCAAGCGTTGTGATTGGCGGTCGGCCCGATGATGAAAAGGGTGTTCCTCGGCGAAAAGCGCTTGGGTTCGGCCTCGCGGATCGCCGCCTTGATGTCGGGCAGGGGCAAGGGTCCGCGCGCGGCGAAATAGGCGATCCCGCCGAACAGGATGCAGGTCGCGAGAATGAGCAGCGTCAGCCCCATGGCGAAAACCCTAGACAAACGTCGTTGACGACGCGTTAACGAAATTCCCACAGCTGTCCATAGCCGTGCGAATTCGCTGATTTTAGGAGGGAATTCACCCCCGCCGGTCGTCAGTACAGGGGCTTTTTCAGCCCCTTGCGCCAGGCGATCGTCGCGGCGAGGCCGTCGGCGAGCGATGTTTTCGGGTCATAGCCGAGGAGCGCGCGCGCCCTGGAGATATCGGCCCAGGTGCGCTCGACATCGCCTTTTTGCATGCCCTTGAAGACTTTTTTCGCCTCGATCCCGAGTTCTTTTTCGAGCAGGGCGACCAGCGTCATCAACTCCTCGGGCCGGTCATTGCCGAGATTGAAGACGCGGTGAAAAGCGTCGTCGGCGCCGGGAGGGCGCGCGGTCGCGGCCAGAACGCCGGCGACGATGTCGTCGACGTAAGTGAAGTCGCGGCCCATCCGGCCTTCGTTGAAAATTTCGATCGGCTCGCCCTTCAGCATTTTCTCAGCGAAGATCAGATAGGCCATGTCCGGCCGGCCCCAGGGGCCATAGACGGTGAAGAACCTCAGGCCGGTCAGCGGCATCGAATATAGCCGCGCGTAGGACGACGACATCGCCTCATTGGCTTTTTTTGTCGCGCCGTAAAAAGACACCGGCTGATCGGTGCGGTCGTCTTCGGAAAACGGCGTTTTCGCATTCGCACCGTAAACGGACGAAGACGATGCGTAAACGAGATGGGGGACGTTCTTCCGGCGCCCAAGCTCGAGCAGCGACAAATGCCCGTCGAGGTTTGAGCGCGCATAGGCGAACGGGTTCTCGATCGAATATCTGACGCCCGCCTGCGCCGCGAGATGGATGATCGCATCGAAAGCGCCGCCCGCGGCGGCGGTCAGCGCCGCGTAATCCGCAATATCGAGCTCGTGAAACGTAAACCCATTGCGCGCGGCGAGGCGCTCAAGGCGCGCGCGTTTGAGCGCCGGCGGGTAATAGCTGTTGAGATTGTCGACGCCGACGACGTCATCGCCGCGGTCGAGCAACGCGGCGGTCGTCGCCGCGCCGATGAAGCCTGCCGCTCCCGTCACCAATATGCGCATCATTCGTCCGTTTTTTTCGAAAGGCGGGCGTTCCTCACCTCCCGGCGGGCTCGCCCAGCATTTCGTCGTGCAGGCCCGCGGGAAGCGTTCGCCGTCTATGCAGCATCAGCGCCGAAATCGCCAGCATGGCGGCCGCGACGCCGTAAAAGGCGAGCGCGGGATCGGCGCCGGTATTGGTGATCGCCAGCGTGGAGAGCGATCCTGGAATGGCGAAGATGGCGTTGGTGAAGACGCCCGCCGCCATGATCCGGGCGCGCACCTGGGCGGGGGCCCGGCGCTGCACCGCGGCCTGCAATGGCGCGATATAGACGCCCATCAGCGCCGAGGTCGCGATGAATAGGACAACCAGCAACAGCCCCGGCGCGGTGGTGAATAGCGCAATCGTCGACAGTTTTTCGCCCTCAGCCGCCGCGATCGACGGGGTCAGTGCGGCGATCAGCAGGGCGAAAACGCCGGCGCCGAATACCGACGCCGCCGAATAGCCAAGTCCCGAACGCCCCTTGGCGAGGCCGGCGGCGAAGATCGCCCCGACGCCGGCGCCGATCGCGAAAAGCCCGTTGAGCGCTGTTGCGACGAAGGCGTCGGCGTTGAGCGAGTCGCGCGCATAAAGCGGCGTGATGACGGTGACCGCCGTCGACAACAGGAAAAACACAGCGACGCCGAACAGCGGCGGCGCGACGCCGCGCGATGAGCGGACAAATCCGGTCATCCGCCCAATCTGCGCGAACCAGTTGAAATCGATCCGCAAGTCCGGATCGTTCGCCGCCGCCCGCAGGGCCTTCAGCGAGGCGAGCCAGCCGATCGTCGAGGCGGAAACGAGAACGACGCCAACCAGCAGACGCCCGTCCTCGCGCACGATCAGCGAGCCGCCGACCATGTAGCCGATGAGGATGAACGAATAGAGGCCGGCGTTGCAAAGCCCGTTGCCGCGCACGAGTTCATCGATGGCGAGGTATTTCGGCATCGCGCTCGTGCGCACCGGGGAAAAGAACGCCGACTGCGCGCCCATCGCGAACAGCATCGCGATCGCCAGCGCGCCGGCGCCGCTCATGAACGCGGCCGCCGCGGTGATCATCAGCAGGATTTCGACGAATTTCGTCCGCCGGAACATCATCGAGGTTTCGTATTTGTCGGCGAGTTGTCCCGACAATGGCGAAAACAGCATGATGGCCAAGGGAAGAAGCGCGCCGATGAATGGCATCGCATTGTCCGGCCTGCCGAAATTCGGGGCCGGGATGACGCCGTAAGGGACGCCGATCAGCAGCGCCTGACGCAGCACATTGTCCGAGAATGTGCCGAAGGAGAGGGCGACCCACATCGGCCAGAAGCGGCGCTGCAGGAAGAGCGGCGGCGATTTGGTTTTCAAGGTCGACGGGCTCCCAGCATGTCGCGGCCAGACTCCCCGTCGCGCTTCGCCGGCCGCGGATCCGGCAGCGGCGGGTGAAGCACATCCGGCGCTTCCAGTCCAATCAGTTCGAGGGACCGCCGTTCGATGGTTTCTTCAAGCCGCGCCATGAAGATTTCCTTGTCGAGCCCTGGCGGAATGGGGTCGAGGAACTCGATGACCGCCTCGCCCGGGATCAGACGCCAGGCCTGCTGCGGCCAGCGCCGGCCGAGATTGGTCGCTACCGGGACGGCCGGGCATCCATAGGCTGAATACATGTGAAAGACGCCGCGCTTGTAGCGGTAGCGCTCGCCGACCGGGGCGAGGTGGCCCTCGGGATAAATCAGAATGCGCCGTCCATGCGCCTGCGCTTTTTTTAGCTCCTCATCGACCAGCTGCGCGCGGGCATAAGCGCCGCCGCAATTGTCGACGACGATCGCGCCCATCTTTTTCAGGATGCCGCCGATGAGCGGGAATTTCTCCAGATGATCGCCGGTGACGAAGGCGAGATCGTAGAACTGCGAGAACATGACGATGCCGTCGCCCCAGCTCTGATGCTTGGCGGCGATGATGCAGGGGCCCTCGGGCAGGCGTTCCTTGCCGATGACGCGGACTTTGACGCCGCCGATCCAGCGCATCCAGAACTGCATGGTTCGGGTATAGGCGAGAATCCACAGCATGACCGGCTTGCGGCTCGGGATCAAAATCAGCGGCGCCGCGGTCAGCGCGAAAAAGAGCGAGGTGATCCAATAAGCGATCTGAAAAAGCAGGCTGCGCATAGGGGCTCCTGTCAGCGGGATTGCGGGCGCATGACGGCGAGCGCCGCCGTGGAAAGCGCGCCGGCATAACGAGAAAGCGGTCCGTCGAGCCGGCCGTAATGGATCTGCAGCGCCGTTTGCAGCACGACGCCCAGCGCCATGCCGGCGACGAAGCCGGGATCGTCGCGCATGATCTCCCGCCGCGTCATCGCGCCCTTGATGATGTCCTCGATCGCATCGACCGGATTGTCGGCTCCTTCCGGCGTCGGCAGAAAACGGTGCGTATAAAGAAGATGGAAGGTGAAGAGCGGGAAATCGGCGTCGGCGGTCGCGCAATAGGCGTCGACGACGGCGCGCGTCTGCTCGGCGATCCCGCGCCTTTCGCGCGCCGCCTCGCGGATCAGCGCCGCAAGGCGCGTGTGGATCGCCAGGAACATCTCGGCGGCGAGGGCGTCCTTGGAATCGAAATGGCGATAGATCGAGCCTTCGGCGACGCCGGCCGCCGCCGCGATCTCGCGCGTCGTCGCCGCGTCCACGCCGCGCGCGACAAAGAGGGTGAGCGCGGCCTGCTCGATCCGCTCCTTGGCGCCGGTCGCCGCGCGGCTTTGCGCGCCTTCCGCCGTCTTTTTCCTTGTCGCCGCCATATCGCCTCATGTAAGTGAGTGCTCACTCACATAATACTTGGCGACGGGTTCGTCAAGGGCGGGAGGGGGGATCAGGGGTTAGGTATTGGGTTCTAGGGGTTTAGGGGCTGGACGCGCTTTACCCCGTTCCCCTTTTTGGCGGCGCGGGCTCTGCCGGTCGGTCAGCCGCCCGGTGGGCGGCAAAGGGGAGCGGCCGCGCTAGCGCTTGCCGATGAAGGCGTCGATCCCGGCGCAGGTTTCCGCCTCCATCATGTTTTCCGCCATCACTTCCGCTGCATATGCGTACGCCTCAACCAGCGGCATCTGGCGCTGGCGCGTGAACATCGCCTTGCCGTGACGGATGGCGGCGGGGGCTTTCGACGCAATCTCGGCGGCCTTCGCGGCGACCGCCGCGTCAAGCGCCGCCTCCGCGACCGTTTCGTTGATGAGGCCCCAGTCCTTCGCCGTCGCCGCGTCGATGAAGCGCCCGGTGACCAGCATGTCGAAGGCGCGCTTGGGCGAGATATTGCGCGACAGCGCAACCGACGGCGTCGAGCAGAAAAGGCCGAGATTGACGCCGGAGACGGCAAAGCGCGCGCCTTCAGCCGCGATCGCGAGGTCGCAGGCCGCGACCAGCTGACACCCCGCCGCCGTCGCCACGCCCTGAACGCGCGCGATGACCGGGACCGGCAGCGTCACAATCGCCATCATCACGTCCGAACATTGCGCGAAAAGCTTGCGGTAATAGTCAAGCCGCGGATCGGCGCGCATTTCCTTCAGGTCGTGCCCGGCGCAAAAGGCTTTTCCGGCGGCGGCGATGACGACGCAGCGAACGCTCTCGTCCCGCGCGATGGCGCCAAGCTCGGCCTTCAGCGCGCTAAGCAGCGCTTCGGACAAGGCGTTATATTGCGCCGGCCGGTTGAGCGTCAGCGTGACGACGCCGCCGTCGTCATGTCGCAATAATTGGGGGTCGCCCACTGGTACGGTCATGGCGGTTTCTCCGCGCCGCCGGTTGCGGCGATAATTCTTTTACAGCCGCTTTGCGAGAGCCGCAAAGGCGCTGCCGCCGCTGCGGCGGAATCGCCTGAGACCCGCGGCGGCGCTTGATTCGCCCGATAGCCGTCCCAGATTCAGAAAGACGGCGCATTGCGCCGTCGCTTTCGCTTGCGTCGCTTGATTTTCATCAAACCGGCGTCCGGCCGCCGCGCCATGATCAGCGCAGGTCTCGCCGATAGGGAGGATACCGCATGTCCGTCAAGAAAATTATCGCGCCGATCCAGAATATCGAAACCGCGGAAGGCGCGCTGAAAACGGCGATCGCCATCGCGCGCCGTCACAAGGCGCATATCGACGCGTTGCATATTCGTCAGCGTCCGAACGTTCCGGCCGGCGGCTATTACCCCGTCGGCGTCGTTTTCGTCGACGAACACCTCGCCGAATTCAAGGAGATGCTCGAAGCGGAAGCGTCGAAACTGAAGGAAATCTTCGATCGGGTGATGTCGGCGGAAGGGGTCCGGACCGTCGCCGCCGCGGCGCATCGCGACGAGTCCGGCGCGACCGCGTCCTGGCGCGACCAGCAGGGGATCTTGCCGTTCGATCTTTCCGCCGCCGCGCGGGTTTGCGATCTGGTCGTCTTCGGCCGCCGCGACGGCGAAATCAGCTATCCGGACGCCAATCTGATCGAGGAAGCGATCTTCCAGTCAGGGCGGCCGGTATTGATCGCGCCGGTCGGCAAGCTCGAACGAACGCCGCGCCGAATTCTCGTCGCCTGGAACGGCGGGCGCGAAGCGGCGCGCGCGCTGTCGTCGGCGATGCCGCTGTTTGAAGAAACCGACGCCGCGCTGGTCTTGTCGATCGGCGCTCTGCCGTCCGACCTCGAAGGGCCCGAAAAAGCCGCCGAACTGCTGCGCCTTCATGGCGTCAAGGCCGAGGCGCTGCGCCGCGCGGCGACTGACGGCGGCGCGTCGGAGGAAGAGCTTCTGGCCGCCGCGCGCGACTGGAAGGCCGATCTCATCGTCATGGGCGCCTATTCGCATTCGCGCTGGCGCGAACTGGTGCTCGGCGGTTTCACGAGAAAGCTTCTGAAGCAATCGGAATTTCCATTGTTCCTGGCGCATTGAACCGATGCTCGGCGCTGGACGCGGCGCGCCGAATATGGCCCTATGCGCGCCGTGTCCGACGCCGAATTCAAATTCGCCGTGCGCGTCTATTATGAAGACACCGATTTTTCGGGCGTCGTCTATCACGCGCGCTATCTGCATTTCTTCGAACGCGGGCGCACCGAAGCGCTGCGCTCGTGCAATATTTCGCATACGGAGCTTTTAGGCCGC
>MEMM01000105.1:10399-16951 GCA_001767925.1 Alphaproteobacteria bacterium RIFCSPHIGHO2_12_FULL_63_12 | reverse complement strand
CCGCTGGCCTTCGCTGTCCGCAAAATGACGACCGAATGGATATCGCCGGCGCGCATCGACGACCTGCTCGAGGTGACGACGCGCTTCCTGGAGGTCAAAGGCGCCCGCATGGCGATCGCTCAGGAAATCTGGCGGGACGCGGCGCTGATCGCTCGGGCAGATGTCGAGGCGGCCTGCATGAATCTTGAGGGGAAGCCGCGCCGCCTGCCGCCGGAGATCCTCGCCCGGTTCAGTCTTGGGCGCGGTTAATCGTTCGTTAATCCTTTGCGCAACCATGGCGGGCGCCCGGCGATTAAACTTCCGAAATCCCCGGCGGCCCCGGCCAAAGCCTTTGCCGGTTCCGCCAGAAGCCGCTATCAGGTTACGAAATCACGGGTCGTAAGGCGGCGGCGTTAGCGATGATGCTGCCGCGGGCGGTTTTTTGCGCGTCTTGCCGGCGCCGCAAAAAGGCCGCAGCGAACAGGTAACGGGGCGCCCGGCCGGCGCCGCCAACCGCAGGGAAAAAAGGGGTTACAAGATCATGGAAGCAGATGTCGCCGCCGCGGCGGGCGCCACACTCGGCGGGGAATTCAGCCTTTTGAGCCTGTTTTTGTCGGCGGGCCTCGTCGTCAAGATCGTCATGGGCATTTTGATTTTCTCCTCGGTTTGGTCATGGGCGGTCATCATCGACAAATCGCTGCTGTTCGGGCGCCTCAAGACCAAATCCGCGCGCTTTGAAGACGCCTTCTGGTCCGGCCGTCCGCTCGACGAACTGCACAGAAAGCTCGGCGACAAGGGCGATCACCCGATGGCGCGGGTCTTTTCCGCGGGCATGACCGAGTGGCAACGCGCCAAGGATGTCGGCCGCACCGAGGGTCTCGTCGCCGGCACCAAGGACCGCATCGATAAAGTGATGAACGTCGTCGTCGCGCGCGAGCTTGAGGGCGCGGAGCGAAATCTCGGCGTCCTGGCGACGATCGGCTCGGCGGCGCCGTTCGTCGGGCTTCTCGGCACCGTCTGGGGCATCATGACCGCGTTCCAGGCGATCGCGGCGACGAAAGACACAAACCTTGCGGTTGTCGCGCCCGGCATCGCCGAGGCGCTGTTCGCGACCGCGCTCGGCCTTCTCGCCGCCATTCCGGCGGTCGTCGGCTACAATCGCTATTCTGCGGCGCTGAACTCCTACGCGGTGCGTCTGCAAGGCTTCGCGGACGAGTTTTCCGCGATCTTGTCGCGACAGCTTGACGAAAGGGCGCGCTGATGGCGGGCCCTGTCATGAACGGCGGCTCGCGCCATCGTCCGGGTCGTACACGGATGATGTCTGAAATCAACGTGACGCCGCTGGTCGACGTCATGCTGGTGCTGTTGATCGTGTTCATGGTGGCGGCGCCGCTGCTCACCGTCGGGGTCGCGGTCGACCTGCCTGAAACCGCCGCACAGCCGATCCCCGATCAGGGCGAACCTTTGACGGTCACCATCACCGGCGACGGCACGATTTTCGTCCAGGAAACAGCCGTCGAAATCGACAGCCTGGTGCCGCAGCTCGAAGCGATCGCGACGGCGGGCTACGATCAGCGCATCTATATTCGCGGCGATCAGGCGCGCACCTATGGCGAAGTCGTTCGCGTGATGGGAAAAATCAATGCGGCGGGGTTCCGCCGCATCGGACTTGTCACCGACCGGGAACCGGAATGACGCGGGGGTTGTAAAAAGGCTCCATGCGTTTTGGCGTTGTCGCATCTGTTCTCCTCCATTTCTGCGCGCTCGGGCTCGCGTTCGTTTCGCTGCCTGAGTTCATGCGCACGAAAGTCGTCGAGGCGCCGGTTATTCCGGTGGAGCTGATCCGCGAAGCCGATCTCGCCGAAAAGACCAGCGTTCCCGCCGCCAGCCCCAAACCGAAACCGAAAACCGAAAAGCCGCCGGAACTGCCAAAGCCGGCGGAGGAAAAACCCAAGCCCGCGCCCAAGGCCGAGCCGCCGCCGAAGGCGGAACCGAAAGCCGAAGAAAAAAAGCCGGAACCGAAGGCGGAAACGCCGCTCCCGAAGCCGAAGGACAAGCCCAAGACCAAGCCGAAACAGGAAGATCTCGACCTCGACGCGCTTGAGGCGCTGGTCGACAAATCGCGCAAGTCCAAACCGGCGTCGGAGGCGGATTCAGAGGCCAGTCTCGAGGCCGACAGCGCGCGCGCGGCCGTAGGCGCGGGCGATCGCCTGACGGCGAGCGAGATCGACAAGATGCGCGCCGCTGTCTCGCGCTGCTGGAACGCCAGCGCCATCATCGGCGCGCCGCAACCCGAAAAGCTGGTTGTCGAAATCGATATCGATCTCAATCGAGACGGCTCGCTCGCCGGCGCGCCCCGCGTCGTCAATGCGCTCGAGATCAACCTCTCGGGAAACCGCTTCTGGAAAGTCGCGGAGCAAAATGCGATCCGGGCGGTGCAGGCCTGCGCGCCCTATGATTTTTTCGATCCGTCCCGCTATCAGGACTGGAAGGCGTTCACCCTCAATTTCGATCCCAGCCTCATGGCGGGATTTTAAGCGATTTTCACGGGCGGGCGCCTTATTTCCGGACGGCGAAGCATTTAGGGTCCTCGCGCTTTGTAAGGCTTTGACACAGGAAACCACATGATCAGACAGGCGTTAATTGCGGTCTTTGCGGCAATCGTCGGGCTTGCGGCGGGGACGCCCGCGAGCGCGCGCGTCCGGATCGACATCACGCAGGCGACGGTCGAACCGATGCCGGTTGCGGTCCCGGACTTCATCGGCGCCGACAGCCAGCTCGCGGACCTCGGCCGCGACGTCACCGGCGTCATCATGGCTGACCTCGACCGCTCCGGACTTTTCAGCGTCATCGACCAGCGCGCCTATGTCGAGAAAATCTCCAGCGTCGATGTCCGCCCGCGCTTTCCCGACTGGCGCATCATCAATGCGCAGGTGCTCGTCGTCGGCGAAGTGCGCCAGACGCCGGACGGGCGCATCGAAGTCGCCACGCGCGTCTGGGACGTCTATTCGAACGAACAGCTCGGCGCGGTGTCCTTCAAGACACCGGCCGACAACTGGCGGCGCGCTGCGCACAAGGTCGCCGATTTCGTCTACAAATCGCTGACCGGCGAGGACGGCTATTTCGATACGCGCATCGTTTTTGTCCACGAAACCGGGCCGAAGGAAAAGCGCAACAAACGTCTGATGATCATGGATCAGGACGGCGCCAATCCGGTGCTGCTGACCGACGGCCTCAACTATCAGGCGCTGACGCCGCGCTTTTCGCCGACCCAGCAACAGATCACCTATATGGCCCTTTTCGATAACCGGCCGGGTCAGGTTTATCTCTTCAACATCGAGACCGGCGAGCAAGAGCAGCTCGGCACCTTCCGCGGCATGACCTTCGCACCGCGCTTTACGCCCGACGGCACGCGCGTCCTGATGTCGATGGAGCGCGCCGGCAATTCCGACGTCTTCATGATGGAGCTGGCGACGCGGCGCCTGACGCGGCTGACCGACAATCCCGGCATCGACACCTCGCCGACCATGTCGCCGGATGGCCGGCGCATCGGCTTCACTTCCGACCGCGGCGGCGCGGAGCAGATTTACGTGATGAACGCGGACGGCTCCAATCCCAAACGCATCACCTTCGGCGAAGGGCGCTACCAGACGCCGGTGTGGTCGCCGCGCGGCGATTTGATCGCCTTCACGCGCCTTTATCAGGGGCGCTTTTACATCGGCGTCATCCGCCCCGACGGCACAGGCGAGCGTCTCCTGACCGAGAGCTATCTCGACGAAGGTCCGACCTGGTCGCCGAATGGGCGCGTCATCATGTTCTTCCGGGAAAACTCGCCGGGCGCCGGACCGACGCTATGGTCGGTCGATCTGACCGGGCGCAATCTGCGGCGGGGGCGAACCCCGGGCGACGCCTCCGACCCGGCATGGTCGCCGCCGCTTCCCTAGTTGTGGAAGCGATGGGAATTCCCCTGTAACGGATAATTCATTACGGGCCCGGATCAGCCCAGCTTGATCGCTGATCCGGACCTCTTTACGGTCAATGCATTCGGTGCGTCGTCAGGCAATATTTAATCATTGTCAGGCAGCGTGCCGGCCAACGGCGTAAAGGGCTGGCGGGCGCGAAAACCGCCATTCTGCCGTCACAAACCGAATCTAGAGAGGGCACAGCGGGGGCGCGCTCGTTTGAGGCCCGCAGACCGAGTGGAGCAAGAAGGACAATGAACGTGAAATCATCGATGAAATTGGCCGGGGCTGTCGCCATCATGGCGCTCGCGGCCGCGTGCTCAAGCACCAAAGCGACCGGGCCGGACGTCGCCGCGACGGACAACGCCAATTCAGGCGTGACGACCAGCGCCGTCACGCCGGGCAGCCAGGAGGATCTCGAACAGAATGTCGGGAACCGGGTATTCTTCGGCTACGATCAATATTCGCTTTCGGCGCAGGCCCAGGCGACGCTCCAGCGTCAGGCGGATTTCCTGAAGCAATATGCGGGCGTCAACATTCAGGTTTCGGGCAACTGCGATGAGCGCGGCACGCGCGAATATAACCTCGCTCTGGGCGCCCGTCGCGCGGAAGCGGCGCGCGCCTATCTCGTCAGCATGGGCGTTGATTCATCGCGCATCACGACCGTTTCCTACGGCAAGGAGCGCCCGATCGATCCGCGCTCGACCGAAGACGCCTGGTCGCTGAACCGCAACGCCACCTCGACGATCGTCAACGTCGGCGCCTAAGGCCCTGACGCCTTGGTATTACGGAGGCGCGCCGGCCCGTGGCTGGCGCGCCTTCTTTTTTTCGCCATGATTTTGACGCGGCGAAAGAGTATCGTAGATTGCGCGGCGGCGATCTGGGTTAGGGCGCGGCGTAAAAAAATGACGGCCGGTTTTTGAAATATCATTCGACAAAGCGAATCGCCGATTCTGATTTTTTGATATTTGCGCCGGCCTGCAAGCGGAGGTTTACCTGTATGCGAATTATCGGTCGAATGGCGGCGCTTCTTGGTGCGGCGGCGTTGATGGCGGTCTCGCCCGCTTTTGCGGGCTCGAAGGATCGCATTGAGGCGCTTGAAGCGTCGGTCGCGCAGTTGCAGGCGGCCTCGCCCGCCGCTCTCAACGCGAACGCGAAGATCGATCGTCTCGAAGCGGAAGTGCGTTCGCTCACCGGGCGCGTCGAAGAGCTGACGCATGAGCTCGATCAGACGCGCGCGCGCCTAGACAGCGTCAGCGCTGCGCTCGCGGGCGACGTCGCCGGCGGACCGGTCGCGCTCGGCGCGCCGGCATCCGCGGGCGGCGGCGATCCGATCGCCAACCAGATCGCGCGCACCGAAAGCGCGAGCCCGGAAGTCGCGCTGCCGCTCGATCCGGAAGCCGCTTACGCCTATGCGTCGGATTTTCTCGTCACCGCCGATTATGCGCGGGCGGAAGCCGCCTTTTCGAAATTTCTCGAAGCGTTTCCGAACCATCCGCGCGCGGCGGACGCCCGCTTTCGTCTCGGCGAGGTTTATCTCGCCTCGTCCAAGAATACGGAAGCGGCCGACACCTTCATCGCCTTCATTCGCGCCTATCCGAACAGCGCGCGCGGCGCCGAAGCCTATTTGAAGCTCGGAACGGCTTTCTCGCGCCTCAACCAGTCGGCCGAGGCCTGCAAGGTCTTCAAGACTTTGAAGGTCAAATACCCGACTGCGCCGCCCGCTGTTCTTCAGCGTACGGATGTTGAAATGTCGCGCATCAGCTGCAAGTAGGCCGGTGGACGGCGACCGTTCCGTTGCAGCCCCGCCGGCGAACCCGGCGGGGTTTCGCGCGTCATGGGCGGCGCTCGGCGCGCCAGGGCGTCTCCTGCTTGCGGTTTCCGGCGGCTCCGATTCGATGGCTCTGATGCGCCTCGCTGCGCCGCTCGCCGCTGATGGGACAGCGTTGATCGATGTTGCAACCGTCGATCACGGCCTGCGCGCCGGGGCGCGGCGCGAAGCCGAGGCCGTGGGCGCGGCGGCGCGCGATCTCGGGCTCGCGCATGAAACGCTCGTCTGGACCGGCGACAAGCCGTCATCGGGCGTGCAGGCGGCGGCGCGCGCGGCGCGTTACGGCCTGCTGGTGCGGCGCGCGCAAGAGATCGGCGCGGCGGCGATCGTCACCGCGCACACCGCCGACGATCAGGCGGAAACGGTTCTCATGCGGCTTGCGCGCGGCGCTGGGCCGCGCGGCCTGTCCGCGATGGCGCCGTCGTCGCTGATCGCCGCGGGAACTTCGGCGCCGATGGCGCTGCTCCGGCCGCTCATCGGCGTCCGGCGCGCTGCGCTGCGCGCCTTTCTTGCGGCGGAAGCCGCGGATTTTTTCGACGACCCGAGCAATGAAGACCCGTCCTTCGAGCGCGTCCGCACCCGAAGAACGCTCGCCGGATTGGAAGCTGCGGGCGCGGTGAGCGTCGAGGCGCTGGTCGAAACCGCCGATTTGATGCGCGCGGCGGCGTCCGCCCTCGAAGAGGCGGAAATTCAGCGCTTCGCCGCGCTCGGCGGCGCTTTCGACGAATGGGGCGCCGCCAGCCTTTCAGCATCCCTCGACCGCCGGGACGCGGCGCTTCT
>MEMM01000105.1:5830-10386 GCA_001767925.1 Alphaproteobacteria bacterium RIFCSPHIGHO2_12_FULL_63_12 | reverse complement strand
CGCGCGAGCCGGCCGCCGTCCTCGGCAGGACGGGCGTCGATCCGGTGAGGCCGGTCGCGCTGGCGCCCGGGGCCGCCGCGCTCTTCGATCGACGGTTCATCGTCCGCAACCCGTTCGACCGCCCGGCGGTGCTTCGCCCGCTCGACCGCGACGGCGCGCGCGCCTTCGGCGCGGCGGCCTGCGGCGCGCCGGTCCTTGAAATTGACGGTCAAATCGTCGCCATCCCCGGCGAAAACGAGGTGTTTGCGCCGCTCGCGGCCGAGCGGTTTTACCAGCGGGTTAACCGCTTCCATTGAAATTTCATAATTGTGAGGCGCGGACGTGGCGCCGGGCTTCCTTAACACCTATCTTCTAATCTCGCCGACCGGCCGGAAAGGAATTCTTGGATGAATGGACGCAACCTCCTCATTTGGGGCCTCGTCTTTGTCTTCTTCATCATCGCCCTGCAGCGCTTTGAATTTTCAAAGCCGGGTCCGGCGCCCGAGCGGCTTTCCTATTCGGAATTCGTCGCCAAGATTGACTCTAGCGAGATCAAGCTCGCCGAAATCGACCGGGGCAATGTCAAAGGCACGCTCACTGACGGCAAGCCTTTCGTCACCGCGATTCCGGAAGCCGCCGGCGTCGAGGTCGCCGACAAGCTGAACGCCTCCGGCGCGCAGACGCAGATCCGCCCCGAGGAACAGCTGCCGCTGCTGCTTTCGGTCCTGTTCAATATTCTGCCCTTCATCATTTTCCTCGCCTTTTTCTTTTTCGTGGTGCGCCAGATGCAGGGCGCCGGCGGCAAGGCGATGGGCTTCGGCAAGAGCCGGGCGAAACTGCTGACCGAGCGGCAGGGGCGCGTCACCTTTGATGACGTCGCCGGCATCGACGAGGCGAAAGAAGAACTCGAGGAAATTGTCGAATATCTGAAAGACCCGATGAAGTTCCAGCGCCTCGGCGGCAAGATCCCGAAGGGCGCGCTGCTGGTCGGGCCGCCGGGCACCGGTAAGACGTTGCTCGCGCGCGCGATCGCCGGCGAGGCGAACGTGCCGTTCTTCACCATCTCCGGCTCGGACTTCGTCGAAATGTTCGTCGGCGTCGGCGCAAGCCGCGTGCGCGACATGTTCGACCAGGCGAAAAAGAACGCGCCCTGCATCATCTTCATCGACGAAATCGACGCGGTCGGGCGCCATCGCGGCGCCGGCCTCGGCGGCGGCAATGACGAGCGCGAACAGACCTTGAACCAGCTCCTCGTCGAGATGGACGGGTTCGAATCGAATGAGGGGATCATCCTCATCGCCGCGACCAACCGCCCGGACGTTCTCGACCCAGCGCTGCTGCGTCCCGGCCGTTTCGACCGTCAGGTCGTCGTGCCCAATCCCGACGTTGTCGGCCGCGAGAAAATTCTCGGCGTACACGCGAAGAAAGTCCCGCTCGCCCCTGACGTCAATTTGAAGACGGTCGCGCGCGGCACGCCCGGCTTTTCGGGCGCCGATCTCGCCAATATCGTCAATGAAGCCGCGCTTCTTGCGGCGCGGCGCGGCAGGCGCTTCGTCACCTCGAAGGAATTCGACGACGCCAAGGACAAGGTGCTGATGGGCGCCGAACGCCGTTCGATGGCGATGACCGAAGAAGAAAAAATGCTGACCGCCTATCACGAGGCGGGACACGCGCTCGTCGGCATTTCGGTGCCGGGCAACGATCCGGTCCACAAGGCGACGATCATTCCGCGCGGCCGCGCGCTCGGCATGGTGCAGTATCTCCCTGAACGCGACCGTTATTCGATGTCCTTCGAACAGATGAAGGCGCGCATCGCCATGGCGATGGGCGGCCGCGTCGCAGAGGAGTTGAAATTCGGCAAGGAGAAAGTCACCTCCGGCGCGCAATCCGACATCGAGCATGCGACGAAGATCGCGCGGGCGATGGTGACCCAATACGGCCTTTCCGAAAAACTCGGGCCGATCGCTTACGCGGAAGACGAGGGCGAGGTTTTCCTCGGCCAGTCGATTGCGCGCACCAAGGCGATATCGGGCGACACCGCGAAAATCATCGAAGAAGAAATTCGCCGTTTTGTCACCGATGGCTTCGATCGCGCGCGCCAGATCCTGACCGACCGCAACGCCGACTGGGAGCGTCTCGCGCAGGCCCTTCTCGAATTCGAGACGCTGACCGGCGATGAGATCAATGCGCTGCTGCGCGGCGAGAAAATCGTTCGCGTCGATCCCGCCGATCAGGGCGATACGCCGCCGCCGGCGTCCGTGCCGTCGGCCGGCGCCTCCCCGCGGCCGGGCCCGGACACGGGCCTTAATCCGCACCCCGCGGGCGCGTAGGCGTTTGCATCGGCAGAGCCGTCAGGACGCCAGGGCGGCGTCGACGGCCGCGATCGCCAGCGCCAGCTCTTCATCGTAATTCATGGTCGCGTCCAGATTGAAGATGGGCGCATTATTGAAGGAAATTTTCATCAAGGATGCGACCTTGCGGGCGATCAGCGCGCGGTCGTGATCGGGCTTTCTCGCCATCGCCGTCTCGACATCGATCTGCAGACGGATGACCAGCGTTGGAACATGGGCGGCCATGTCCGAATAAAGCGCGCGCTCCTCGGTCTGAAGCCGCGCCAGCGCGGGGCTGGTCGCCCGTCCGGCGAGGATCGGACCGTCATGCAATCCCGGCACTTCGATCTGCGGGTAACGATCGGTGACGATGACGACGCCGCGCCGCCGTTTCTCCAGCAGCTCTGCGAAGCGCCGGTGGCGCTTTTTCGACCGGTGCAGCGCATAGCGCGCCGCGATCTCTCCGGGGATGGGCGCATCGGGATCACGCAGTCGGTCCGCGATTCGCCCGAGCATCCCTTGCAGTGCGGACCCGATGAGCGGCCACCGCGCGATCTGGCGGCGGCGGACGCTTGAGCCTTCGCCAAGATAGCCGGCCTCCGCCGGGCGGGTCTTTCCGATATGCGCGATGAGCTCTTCCGACAGCCGCGATTTGCCGGCCCCGTCGGCGCCGACAATTGCAATCAGCGGGGCAAGGGTCTCATTGTCCGCCATCAGCGCATGTCTTTGAAATATCCCGCAAGGCTCAGTCCGGCGATGACGAGCCGCAAGGCGATCACCGCGCCGAACGTGTAGACCCATACCATCTCGGCGGGTGCGATCGCGGCGAAGTCGAATCCGCGTCGCGCGAACCAGGCGAGAAAAATCCCCGCCGCGAGCTGGAACAGCTTGTGCTGCTCGCGCCAGATCATGCGCTTCCACCAGAAGGAATATTTCGGCTTCACCCAGCCGGAAAGGCGCGGCAGCAGGAGCGGCGTTTCGGCCGCCCATTTTTCAAACTGGTCGCCGAATTTGGTGCGTAAAAACGCCGCCTCATAGGTCGAGATGCGGATGTAGATAAGCACCGAGAGAACGAACACGATCACGCTGAACGCGACGCTTCCGGACAGCATGGCGAGGCCGGTGTAATTGACGATGCGTCCGACATAAAGCGGGTTGCGAACGACGCTGTAGGGGCCGGTCGTATTCAGTTCGGCCGCCTCCGGCGCGCGCTTGAAGCGGCCCGACGTTCCAAGGGCGGCGAAACCTGACGTGATGATGCGGATGATCGCGCCGAGGCTTGCGACACCGATCGCGGCGAGAATCCAGGCGCGGTCGGCGCCGGCGTCGTCGAACGGACCGGGATCGCGCGTCATCATCGCGATCGCGGTCGCGACGGCGATGGTGAGATAGATATAACTGCCGCGGAAATAGAAGAGAAAATGGCCAAGGCGGTCGGGGCCGTTCTGAGGCATGCAAAAGACCTAACTCCAGCGGAAGAGCCGGCGCGTCTGGTTCGATTTTCAAAGGGTTAGCGATCGCCGACCTGCCGATCCTCTAGCGACGCCGATTTCCTCCGTCAACTCGCCGCGCCCGCGCCGACGAGCCGCAGCCGGCGCCCTGTTTTGCCGAGAGAAAGCCGATCGGAAAGCGGAAGGGCCCAACGCGCCGACAGCCAGACAGAACCGAGGGCGATCAAGATGATGAGAGGAAGGGCTATAATGTCGGGCGCCGCGCCGGCGGCGGCGGCCAGCGATCCGCCGGCGAGCGTCGCCGCCAGCGACGCCGCCGCCACGCGCGGGAACGCCGCGGTGAAGGGGTGCAGCGATTCAAACCGCCACAGCTGCGCCATCGGAACGGCGGCGGTTGCAACCAGCGCGATGGCGGCGGTGATCGTCACCGCATTGAGCGGATGTAAATGGCCGATGAGAAGGAAGCCGGCGAGCGCGGCGACCGCGAGGCCGACGAGGCTCGCCGCCAGCTGATGCCGGAACGCCGCGACGACCTGCAGTACGGGAAGCGAGACGCCCATCACCGCTTCCGCGGCGCGCGCGACGAGCAGGACGATGACGGCGGTCCGCGCAACTTCCGCGCCGTTGCCGAACAGCGACAGCAGCGTCGAGCCGCCCGCCGCCAGCACCGCGGCGAGAGGTACGGCGATGACGAAGATCAGCCGCACCGCATAGGCGTAGATTTCCCGCACTTCGGTCCGGTCATGGCGCGCCGAACTCGCCGCGAGCGGCGCAAGCACATATGAAAAAGCGATGT
>MEMM01000105.1:1977-5819 GCA_001767925.1 Alphaproteobacteria bacterium RIFCSPHIGHO2_12_FULL_63_12 | reverse complement strand
GCGCGACGATATTCGATGGCAGGACCGAAATACCGGCGAGCGCGGTGTCTTGCGCGACTTTCGGCCAGACAGGACCGGAAAAGAGGAGTCGCAGCCGGTAATGCCGCGCCAGCAACCTGAGCGACAGGAAAGCCGTTATCGTCAGCGAAAGGATGTGCGCGATGAAAAGACCCATCAATCCGAAGCCCGCCGCAAAGAGAAGGACCGCAAAGCCGAGCCGGATCATCTGCTCCCAGACGATCCGCAGGCGGATTTCCGCGCCGAACAGCATGCGCGCGCGCAAGCCCGACGTGGCGATTTCGACAAACGCCCACAAGGGAAGGGTCCAGACGAACAGGCGGATGGCCGGAACGAGCGAATCGGCGTCGGCGGCGGCGACATTGATCAGCGGCGCGATCGCGGGCGCCTGCCAGGCGATGATCGCCGCCGCCACGATGCAGGGGCCGACGCCGAAAAGCATCGCCGTGCGCAGCGCGGCGGCGGCTTCCGCATCGCTCGCCGCCCGCGGCACCGTGCGCTGCAAGGCGCTCGTCATGCCAAGGTCGCAAAAATTTTCGATGAGGTTTATCGCCGCCCACAACACCGCGTAAAGTCCGTATCCGGCAAGGCCGAACATCAGCACATAAAGCGGCTGCGCGACGATCTCGACCAATGCGCCGAGCCGCGCCAGCACGGTCGCGCCGATACCCTTGGCGACGCGGCGGTTGGCCTTGGAGGCGTCTTGAACTTCGGATCTGGTCATGTCGCGCCGTGACTTAGCGGTCGGCGCAGGGCGCAGCAATAAGGCGCGCCTATAGCGTCCAGACCCCTGCAGATCCTGGCGACGCGGCGCCGCCGTCCTCCCCACGCTCAAGCCGGACCGGGGCCGCGTCCGCCTTGAGCGGCGCGCGTAATCGGCCGATATCAGCCGTGGCGGCGACTGCGCCGTCGACCGGGATCGATTGACGCCATGAAACGATTGCCGATCGCATGTCTGGCGGCCCTCGCGGCTTCATGCGCCGGCGCCGCGAAGGCGCCGCGGTCGCCTTGGGCCGCGTCAAATCCGGATTGGGTCGAGCCGTTCACCCCGTTCAGGGTTTACGAAGAAATCTATTTCGTCGGAACGCGCGGCCTCGCGAGCTATCTGATCGCGACGCCGGAAGGGCATTTCCTGATCGACGGCGGCTTGCCCGAGAACGCGCCGCTGATTGCGAAAAACATCGAAACGCTCGGATTCGACGTCAGGGATGTCAGAATTCTTCTCAACAGCCATGCGCATTTTGATCATTCGGGCGGGCTCGCGGCGCTGAAGGAAATCTCCGGCGCCACGATGGTCGCCAGCCAGGGCGACAGATGGGCGCTTGAGAGCGGCCTTGTTCCGGGCGCGGAGGATGATCCGGCGATGGCGGCCCCGCCGGTCAAGGTTGATCGCGTCATCTCCGACGGCGAAAATCTGACGCTCGGCGGCGCGACTTTGACCGCGCGTCTGACGCCCGGCCACACCAAAGGCTGCACATCGTGGACGATGACGGCCGGCGACAGCGAAATTCTTTTCTTCTGCAGCGCGACGGTTGCGGCCAACCGGCTTGCGGGACCTCCGCAATATGAGGGGATCGTCGCAGATTATCGCGCGACATTTGAAAGGACGAAGCCCTCGCGTCCCGACATATTGCTCGCCAATCACCCGCTGTTTTTCGACATGGAGGAAAGGCGCGCGCGCCAGGTCGCGGGAGATGCAAATGCGTTTCGGGACCGGGAAAGTTTTCCGGCGCTGATGGCCAGGCTCGAGGCGGCGTTTGAAAAGGCGCTCGCCGAGCATACGGCGAAAGCGATCGAGAAATGAGCGCGCCGCGTCTTCCCCTGTTGATGGGCGTCGTCAACGTAACGCCGGATTCCTTTTCCGACGGCGGCGCGTTTCTCGATCCCGGACATGCGATCGATCACGGGCTGAAACTGGTCGAGGAGGGCGCCGCGATTCTCGACATCGGCGGGGAATCGACGCGCCCCGGCGCCGATCCCGTCAGCGAACTGAAGGAACTCGCGCGCGTGCTGCCGGTGATCAAGGCGCTTGCCGGCCAGACCGCCGCCGCTATCTCGATCGACACGCGAAAACCGTTGGTCGCGCGCGTCTGCGTCGAGGCGGGGGCCTCGATCTGGAATGACGTCTCGGCGCTCACCTTCAGCGATGAAAGCATTAAGGTCGCCGCCGCGCTCGACTGCCGCCTTGTTCTCATGCATGCGCGGGGCGACCCCAAAACCATGCAGGACGATCCGCGATATGACGATGTCGTTGAAGAGGTCTTCGGCGATCTGGCGCGCCGGATCGCCGCCTGCGAGGCGGCGGGGATCAAACGATCTCGTCTGATCGCCGATCCGGGGATCGGCTTCGGCAAGACGCTCGATCACAATCTGGCGCTGATCGCCGGGCTCGGCCGGTTTTCGAGCCTTGCGGTTCCTATCCTCCTGGGCGCGTCGCGCAAGCGGTTCATCGCCGCCCTCGACCGGCCGGGGGGCGCCGCCGACCGGTTCGGCGGGTCGGTTGCGGCCGCCCTCGCCGGGGCGGCGCGCGGGGCGTCGATCATCCGCGTCCATGATGTCGCCGCGACCCGGCAGGCGCTGGCGGTCGCTGCCGCCATAGAATCGACCCCTTCCGGGCGTTAAGGGATTTCTGGTCGGGACCGGCCTATAAGAGGGTCCCAAGAGGGAGTTTCAGCCATGCGCGGCGATGAAGGCGCTCCGTCCCCGAATGCGGGAGAGCGGAAAATATTCGGGACGGACGGCGTCCGCGGGCTCGCCAATGCGGGCGCGATGACGCCTGAATCCATCTTGAAGCTCGGCATGGCGGCCGGGCGCTATTTCCGCAATGGCGAGCATCGCCACCGGGTGGTGATCGGCAAGGACACGCGCCTTTCCGGTTATACGATCGAACCGGCGCTCACCGCGGGCTTTGCCGCCTCGGGGATGGATGTCTTTCTGCTCGGGCCGTTGCCGACGCCGGCGATGGCGATGCTGACGCGATCGCTGCGCGCCGATCTCGGCGTCATGATCTCCGCCTCGCATAATCCGTATCAGGACAATGGCGTCAAGTTCTTCGGCCCAGACGGATACAAGCTCTCCGACGAAGCCGAGCTGGAGATCGAGAAGTTGATGAGCGCGCCGGCGGCGGAGGGGCTTGCGGCCCCCGCCGATCTCGGCCGGGTCAAGCGCGTCGATGACGCCGGCGCCCGTTATATCGAATTCGCCAAGAACGCTTTTCCGCGCGGGTTGTCGCTCGACGGGCTTCGCGTCGTCGTCGACTGCGCCAACGGCGCCGCCTACAAGGTCGCGCCGACGGTGCTGTGGGAGCTTGGCGCCGACGTCAAGGCGATCGGCGTCGAACCCAACGGCTTCAACATCAACCAGGATTGCGGCTCGACCTCGACCAAGGCGTTGCAGAACGCTGTCGCCGAATACCGCGCCGACATCGGCATCGCCCTCGACGGCGATGCGGACCGCGTCATCATCTGCGATGAAAAAGGGCGCGCGATCGACGGCGACCAGATTCTCGCGCTGATCGCCCGGCACCTGAAAAAACACGATGGCCTCAAGGGCGGCGGCGTCGTCTCGACGGTGATGGCGAATTTCGGGCTTGAGAAATATCTGCAAACCCTCGGCCTGACGCTGGAGCGCACCAAGGTCGGCGACCGCTATGTCGTCGAGGCGATGCGCGCCAAGGGCATGAATATCGGCGGCGAGCCGTCGGGGCACGTTATTCTAAGCGATTATTCGACGACCGGCGACGGTCTCGTCACCGCGCTTCAGGTCCTTGCCGTGGTCGCCGGGGAAGATCGCAAGGTGAGCGAAGCCTGCCGCAATTTCGAGCC
>MEMM01000105.1:0-1922 GCA_001767925.1 Alphaproteobacteria bacterium RIFCSPHIGHO2_12_FULL_63_12 | reverse complement strand
CAAAGCGGGCCGCGTCGTCATCCGCAAGTCCGGGACCGAGCCGCTCGTTCGCGTGATGGCCGAAGGCGACGACCCGAAACTGGTCGTCGCCGTCGTCGACGACATCTGCGCGGCGATTGAAAAGGCGAAGGGCTAATCCTTCGCCGCCAGCTGGCGATAGACCGACAGGCGATCCGTCTGCTGACGATGTCCGCGCAGCAGCCCGTCCTCGAAATCATAGATCGTGACGCCCGACGTTTTGATGACGCGCCCGCTCGCCGGAAAACCCGGAAGGTCTGCGAGGTGAGTTCCCGTCCAACGCCAGTCGGCGACCACCCGATTTCCCTCCGCCAGAAGATCGGCGATTGAAAATACCTGATCCGGGAACGGCGCGCAGGAAATCCTTAGCCGGTCGGCGAATTCGGCGCGCGTCAGCGTCTTCCCATCCCAGGGATCGCCGGGATCGGAACGGATCGTATAGTCTGGGGCGATATAACGCCCTAGGCGCGTCAGATCGCGCCGGTTCCACACCTCGTCGAAAAACGCGACGAGATGGGCTTTCATCGCGTCCGGCGTCATCGCGCCAGCGCCATTTGCGGCCGTCCGTTCGAGGTTTTTTCCGCACTCGTTCCATCCTCGCCGATGACGGCGGAGACGCGTTTGCGAAACGCGGAAAAACTTTCGAAAGCGACGACGTCGACGGCGTCGTCGAAATCGATGGCGACGCGGTAGCGCCCGCCCGAAAGCGTTTCAACGCCGATGATGACGCCCCTGAAATCCTGACCGAGGTAAACGCCGCTCACCCGTTCGCCGAGTTGCGGCGCGGCCGGCGCGTTTTCAGAAGCGGCGAACAGCGTATTCCAGTCGCGATAGCCCAATTGCCGCGCGACAAGCTCAAGCGCCTCGCTGTGAGAGATGAAATCGCCGTCGTCGGCGAGGGCTTGCCGAAGGCGTCTGGCCTGCGCTTTTAGAGCCTCGATCGTACCGGGGCTGGTTTTACCGGATGCACGTTCTGACATGGCACGCCTCATCAGACGACTCGGGAAATTGACGGGGCTCGCATTACCGCCGGTCCCTTTCGCCGTCATGGGCAAATGGCCGAACGTCAGTATGAAGGACTTCACCAAAGCTTTCGCTTGCGAGCGGCGGGCGCCTCCGGCCCGGCGCGTCCTTTAGGCCCGGCCCGCCATCGCGTCAATCGGCGCCGGGCCTTTATCGCCCCGTCCTGCCGCCGACGGCGGCCATCAGCGACGCGATCGCGATCAAAAAGACGCCGAACCCGAAGAGCCGCCACGTTGCGCCGAGATCGACGCCAAGCGCGTAAGCGGCGGCGGGAAAAAGCTGCACCGAAAGCGACGCGATGCAACAGGCTATTCCCGCCCAAAGCAGTTGTCCTGTCGTCATCGCGCGCTCCCGTGGCTAGTCTCTCCCGACGGCTTGTGTGCTAAACCGGGTTAAAGGCGGCAATTGGGAGAGTTTGCGGCATTGCAGGGACGCGTTCTCATCATCGCGGGGTCGGACCCTTCGGGCGGCGCCGGCGTTCAGGCCGACATCAAAACGGTGACCGCGCTCGGCGGCTACGCGGCCGCGGCGATCACGTCGCTTACCGTGCAAAATACGCGGGGCGTCACCGCCGTTCATCCGGTCGCGCCTGAGATCATCCGCGACCAGATCCTTGCGGTCCTAGACGACATCGGCGCCGATGCGATCAAAATCGGCATGATCGGCGAGCGCGCGGCGGGCGTCGCCATCGCCGATGCGCTGGTCGAACATGCGGCGGCGATACCGATTATTCTCGATCCGGTGCTGATCGCGACCAGCGGCGACGCGCTCGCGTCCGGCGACATGCCCGCGCTCTTGCTTGAACGGCTCGTGCCGATCGCGGCGATCGTGACGCCGAATGCCGGGGAGGCGGCGCGCCTGACCGGCCTTCCGGCCGGCGC